>JBDHIC010000203.1:0-3362 GCA_039589035.1 Gemmatimonadota bacterium
GGACACCACATTCAGAACTTGGTTGGTACATCGGACCGCGTGCGCCAGCTACAGAGTCGCGGCGACCAAGCCGATGCGAACGCGTTGTCGGTTATGCTCGAGCTTCAGGCCGATTGCTATGCCGGTGCGTGGGCGCACCACGCCAACCGCACCGCAGCGTTGCTCGAGCCGGGCGATGTCGAGGAGGGGTTAGCCGCCGCGGCAGCCATCGGCGACGACCGCCTCATGCGGCAATCCGGCCGCGCGGTGAGTCCCGAGTCGTTCACGCACGGGACGAGCCAGCAGCGCCAACGATGGCTGGAAACGGGTTTGCAGACCGGCGATCTCAACGCCTGCGACACATTCCGGTAGGTAGTTCTCAGCGATATCAGTTCTAACCGGACACCGTCACGAGATGCGCCCGGTACAGTGGCAGAGAGAGTCCGACGGGAATGTCAGGACCCCATTGTCGTCTCGATCGCGAACGGCCGGGTGATCCCCGAGGCGGCCGTTTGCGGGAGCGAGCCGAGACCCCGCAGCACAGCGAGGAGGCTCGGCGAAGTGGAGCGCCGGCCGCAAGAGGATTACCCGGCCGACCAAGGGAGGCGAAGAACTAAGGCAGGTCGTCCTTGTGCGTCGTCGGGTCGAACCCCGCCG
The DNA here is from genome assembly GCA_039589035.1 of Gemmatimonadota bacterium. Taxonomy (GTDB): domain Bacteria; phylum Gemmatimonadota; class Gemmatimonadetes; order JACCXV01; family JAHWKZ01; genus CAMYLR01. Next base: position 637 of record JBDHIC010000203.1, read on the forward strand.
GCAGCTCGGTCAGATCCTCGAACTCGAGCTTCTCTCCCATCGCCCCGGTGGGTGACTTCTTGTGCGCCTTGATCGCTTCGTCCAGCGCATTCCAACCCAACAGCGCGCACTTTATTCGAACCGGCAGCTTGGCGACTCCCTGAAGCGCGCTCAGATCTCCCAGTTTCCGGTCATCGCTGGCCCCCTCGTCGTCGCGCATCAAAGCCACAAACCGTTTCTCCAGATCGAGCGCTTCGTCGACCGAGCGACCGCTGACGCCTTGGGTCATCATCGACACTGATGCCTGGCTGATCGAACACCCCTGCCCGGTAAAGCCGACGGCTTGTATTTGACCGTCCTCGATCGCCAACATGAGATCGATTTCGTCACCGCACATCGGGTTACGCATGGAGACCGTAACAGTCGGATTCTCTAGAACACCCTTGTTACGTGGCTTGCGATAGTGTTCGAGGATGATCTCGCGGAAAATCGATTCGAGCATATGCCGGTCAGATTCCGAAAAGTTCCTGCGCGCGGTGCAACCCACTCACCAACACCTCCAGGTCATCCTCCGCGTTGTACAGATAGAACGACGCCCGCGCGGTCGCCGCGACACCGAGCCTGCGCATGAGCGGCTGGCAACAGTGATGACCGGCCCGGATCGCGACCCCCTCGTGGTCCAGGATCGTCGCTAGATCGTGGGGGTGGATGTCGGCCAGCGTGAACGACACGACGCCGCCACGCGCAACTCCAGGCGCAGGTCCGTACAGCGTGATCGACTTGAACTCGTCGGCTAACCTCTCGAGCACGAGCCGCGCGATCCGCTTCTCGTGGGCGTGAATCGTTTCAAGACCAAGCGATTGCAGAAAATCGACCGCCGCCCCCAACCCGATCGCGCCAGCGATGTTCGGCGTGCCGGCTTCGAACTTGTGCGGCACCGGCGCGTACGTGGAGCGCTCGATCCTGACCTCTTCGATCATTTCGCCACCGCCCTGATAGGGAGGCATCGACTCGAGCAGCTCACGCCGCCCCCACAACACTCCAATCCCCGTCGGACCGCATGCCTTGTGACCGCTGAAGGTATAAAAATCACAATCGATCGCGCGCACATCGATCGGCAGCTGGGGAGCCCCCTGAGCACCGTCGATTAGGTATAACGCGCCCACTCCGTGGGCTCGACGTGCGATCTCTTCCACTGGATGAATCGTTCCGACCGCGTTCGACACGTGGCCGGTCGCAACGAGCCGCACGTTGCCTTCGCTAAGGAGGGCATCGAGGTGATCGAGATCCAAGCACTGATCGTCGGTCACCTTTATCGCTCTGATCTCGGCACCCGTCATCTCGCACACCATTTGCCACGGTACCAGGTTGGAGTGGTGCTCCATTTCCGTTACCACGACGACATCGCCCGGCCTCAGGTTAGCCCTGCCCCACGCCATGCTGACGAGGTTTATCGACTCGGTCGTGGACCGCGTGAACACAACCTCGTCGGCGCGTCCGGCGCCTAGGAAGCGAGCCACCTTGCCGCGTGCGGCTTCGTACCGCCGAGTGGCGCGCACCGATAGCTCGTAAGCGCCTCGATGCACGTTGGCGTGATCCTTGGCGTAGTACTCAGCGATCGTGCGGATGACCACGGCTGGACGCTGCGAGGATGCAGCGCTGTCGAGATACACGAGCCGGTGCCCGTGGACCTGTTGATCGAGAATCGGGAACTCGGCCCGTACCACGGCCATGTTGAGCGGTGACTCGGCCAGCTCGGCGGGCAACGAATCGGTTTGGCTGGCGGTCTTTGAAGGATTCACACTATCCGGGTGGTAGATCTATCGCGGCGGCGGCCGGAACAGCCACCCAGACCTCACCCTCCCTCACTTCCACGTCGAATTTTGGCAGGCGCTCGGTCGCCGGTAGAGCAAGCACTTCACCGGTCTTGATATCGAACGACGCACCGTGCCAGTCGCAGGTAAGTCGCTCGCCCATCAAGAAACTGTCCGTCAACGTGTACTGCTGGTGCGTGCAGCAATCGTGAAACGCGTGAAACTCACCGTCCACGTTGGCCACTCCCACCTTGACACCGTTGATCTCGTAGCCGCACATCTCGCCGGCAGGGATCTCGTCGGCCGCGGCGACCTTCACGAACTCGGCCATTCTCGACCCCCTAACCGAGCTTGCGTTCGATGACCCGCGTCAACCGCTTGTGAAGCCAATCGACCGGTACGCGCGCCAGTACTTCTTCGAAGAACCCGTATACGATGAGCTTCTCCGCCTCGTCTCGGCTGAGGCCGCGGCTCATCAAGTAGAAGATCTGTTGCTCATCTTGTTGACCAATCGTCGCACCATGCGAACAGCGTACATCATCGGCCTCGATCTCGAGATTGGGCAAGGAGTCGGCGTGCGCGTCTTCCGACAAGATCAAGTTCCGATTGGTCTGATATGCATCCGTTCCCTGAGCTCCGGGCATAACCCGGATCATGCCCCGAAACACCGATCGTGAGCGATCCTTGAGTGCCCCCTTGTAAAGCAGGTCCGAGCCCGCGTGCGGCGCCTGGTGGAGTTGGTACGTGTAGTGGTCAAAGTGCTGGTCAGAGTCAGCAAGGTAGATCCCCAGCATCTCCGAGTGGGAGCCCTCGGCCTGCAGATCGGTCTCGACGTCCGAGCGTGCAACGCCACCACCAAGAGTCACCAGCAGTGTCTGGATCTGGGCGTCCTTGTGGGCAAAGACTCGGACCGCCTGATAGTGGAAGACATGG
>JBDHIC010000204.1:0-7003 GCA_039589035.1 Gemmatimonadota bacterium
CGCCTGGGGAGAGAGTTCAGTCGGGGCCGGCAGAGAGAGTGAGCTCAAGCGTCTGTCGTCGAGGGAAGCGTCAGCTTCCCGCATCGTACCGCGTGCCTGGCGCCGGTCACCGATTGGAGATTGACCGCTCGCCCGAGCGCGCTCTCGTAAGCCAGGATCGCGAACGCGATCGCTTCCTTGAGGTCGCCGTCGATCCCGTGCTCTTCGATCGCGACCACCGTGCGCGGCCGGCAGCGCTCGGCCAGCCCGCCCATGAGCGCAACGTTCTTGCGACCACCACCGGAGACGAGAATCGTCGCGACTTCTGGTACCGGTGGCATGCCCGCCGAGCCGTCGAGCGCAGCGCCCACGCTTTCGACGGTCAGCGCCGCCGCGGTCGCCAAGCGGTCGTCGATCTCGGCCGCGGAAAGATCTTCCAGCGGCGCGAAGTGATACTCGACGAACGGTGCGCCAAACGCTTCGCGTCCGGTCGACTTGGGAGCCGGGCGCAAGAAGTACGCGTCGCCTAGCGCTGCCTCGAGCCGGCCTACGTCGACCGTTCCCCGCATCGCGGCGGCGCCGTCATCGTCGCGATCAGAATCGAGCAGCCGCCGCGCGAGCTCATCCAGCACCATGTTGCCGGGCCCGGTATCAAACGCGATCACGTCGCCACGCTCGGCACCAGGCGGCAGCACCGTCAGGTTCGCGATTCCGCCGAGGTTCAAACACACCGTCCAGCGGTCAGGATCCGTGAACAAGAGCCAGTCGACATACGGCACCAGCGGCGCACCCTGACCGCCGGCAGCGACATCCGCCGTTCGAAAGTCCGACCACACCGGGCAACCGGTGCGCTCGGCGATCTCGGCCGGCTCGCCGATCTGGAGCGTAGCGCCCACACCGCCGACCGCGCCGTCCGGGTCGTGCCACACCGTTTGCCCGTGACTGCCGATCAACGCGATATCATCGAGCGACACACGAGCTTCTGCCGCCGCCGTCGTCGCGGCCTCGGCGAACGCGGCGCCCACTTCGATGTTGAGGCGAGCGACATCCGGCAGGGTCAGAGCCTCCGGCGCGCGCAACGCATCGGCGAGAGAACCCGGGTACGACGCGACTGCCGAGCCCAACAACTCCCACTCGAACGGCTGACCGAGCGGATGACTCAGCCGCACACAGGCGGCGTCCACGCCATCGGCCGATGTCCCCGACATCAGACCGATGACGACAACTCGTTCGGTCGGTGCCAAATCAGTAAAGGCGCGCATTTGGACAAGGTAGGGGCCGGCGCACCAGCGGGACAGACGCGATCTTTCGGCTGTGGCAATCGATCGTGTCTTGCGCTCGGACTCGGTGCACGAGCTGGAGTTCCTTCTCGCTCGGCGTAACGATCTCGCACGATCACCACTCGACTCGGCCGCGATCCGCGCCGAGGCCGAGGTTCTCGATCATGCGATCGAAGCGATCTTCGGCGTCTCGAGACGACTCGCCGTCTACGGCAGCCTGGCACCCGGTGAAGCGAATTACCACGTGTTGTCCGATCTCGGTGGTGAGTGGTTTGACGTTATCGTCCGCGGACGGTTGATCGATTCCGGCTGGGGATCGGATCTCGGGTACCCCGCGCTGCGCTGGGACCCGAACGGCGATGACGTGCCAGCGAAGCTGTTCATATCTTCTCATTTACCAGACCGCTGGGACCGCATCGATGCATTCGAGGGCGACCATTATCGGCGCGATCTAGTCACCGTACACCATCCGGGCGGCGAGACATCTGTAGCCAACACCTATGTTGTTCGGGTATAATAACTGCCCCCCGGTCGGCACCGTTTTTGCGACCAATCAGGCCCGATGCTGACAAAGCGAATCATCTATCCATGGAGGGATAGGATGGAAACGTGGGTACATCGGGCGATGCTTCTCCCCCTCCTCGCCTTCTCAGTCGCCGCCTGCTCGGACGACGGACCGAGCGGTCCCAGGCTCCCGGCCGGCTCAGGCGGCATCTCGGGTCAACTCACCGCTAGCCGATGGCGACGACGAATTCTTCGTCGGCCAGGCTGCGCTCGCCAACGTTTTGGTCGAGATCACCGACGGCGAGGGCACCCCCATCTTTTCGACCGACACCGATGGCGGGGGGAGGTTCACGAGCGAGCTGTCGCCCGGAACCTACACCGTGGTCGTAACGCTCGATGACGGCAGCGAGTTCTCGTTCGTTCTCGAAGTCGCCGAAGGCGAGATGTTGTTCGTCCGCGGCAAGGTCGACGTCAACCCGAGCGGCAAGCTCAAGATCAACCTGAAGATCTTTCGCGATCAGGACGGAGACGGAGAGGCGGACGACAGCTTCACGATCCGCATCACCGGTCGTGAGGCCGGTGAACCCTCGAGCGGCATAACGGACGCCCAGACGCTGGGGGCCGGTGACAAGGAGACGATTTGCCACCGCCCACCGGGTAACCGTGACAACACCCACACGATCGTCGTCGGGCCTTCTGCGCTACCGGCTCACTTGAATCATGGTGACGACCCGGGACCGTGCGACGGCGACTTGGTCGACGGCGAGCCCGATGGTGACAACGGCGATGGAGATGGCGACGGAGACGGCAGCGCCGAGAAAGTCCTTGTATGCCACATTCCACCGGGGAACCTCGACAACCCCCGCGAGATCAACATCTCGGTCGACGCGCTGGACGCGCATCTCGCGCACGGTGACACCGAGGGTGAGTGCCCGGTCGACGGCGACGGTGACGGGGGTGGCACCTAAGCCGGGAACCCTGCCAACTCACGCGGGTACGGTTACACGGCGTCATCGTCGTGATTAACCGCGGCCCCACGGTGGTGATGCTCGAAAAGCCCCCTCCTTTTTTGGAGGGGGCTTTTTCACATCCTGCCATTGCCGCACGACTCGCCTACCGATACCATCATCCGCGTACCCATTGTTGCTGATCGACCGTGAGAATCTCAGCCAAGGAGTTACCCATGTCAGTCCATAAGGTGATCGAAGTCCTGTCGCAATCAGACAAGGGGTGGAGCGAAGCTGCGCAGGCTGCCATTACCGAAGCCTCCGAGACCGTGAAAGGGATCAAGGCGATTTACATCGAGGAGTTTCAGGGTGTGGTCGAGAACAACAAGATCACTCAATATCGGGTGAACGCGAAGATCACGTTCGAGGTCAGCGAAAACCGGTAGCCCGGACATTGACGCTGGGGTCGCCGGCTCCGGCCGGCGCCCCGTGTCGTCCCCGCCCGGATGTACATCGAAATCCATGACCGCAAGCAGCTAAAAGCGCACTGGGAGCGAGAGCGCTCGCTGCACGGAGTCGTTTGCCAGAACTTGGACCTCACGGGCGAGACCGAGTTTCTGTTGGCGATCGAGGCCAAAGGCGCTGTTTTTCTTGGGTGCCAGTTCGAGGGTCCGGCACTCGGGCACGTTTTCGACACATGCGGTCTGGTTTTTCCGCGACTCAGCGAGCACCTCGATCTGCCGTTTCAGCCTTACCGCCACAGTCTCTACATGGTGTCCGAGCTCATGGCCGGCTTTGATCCCAAGCGACCGGCGAGTTTCGCCGACACGGTCGATGGTCAGATCTACACCCGCTTTCAGAAGTACCGCGGCGCCGATGACCAACCGACGCCGATCCTCGAAGCGCTCGCCCAGCGGATTCACGATCACGCGATCGACGACGCGCTATACGAGTTCCTGCTCGAGCACGAGCGCGTGGTCGGAATCATGGGCGGTCATCGGATGGTGCGCGGCGAGCAGGCTGGTCCCGGCGCGATGGAGGCCGCCAACCTGGGCGCCTGGTTGGCACCGTATAACGATCACGCACTCGACGTAGCGATCGATGTTCTCTCGCCGTCACCATCTTTTGACGACGATCCGGGGGATTACATCGCCTACGGCTACAAGGTGCTCGATCGGATTGCCGGGACCGACTCACCAAACGACTCCGCCGGCGCCCCCAGTCTCGCCGTCCCGACCTGGTTCTACGGTCACGAGCCCACAAACGTCTTCTCGACCCACATCGCCAAGTACTTCGCCAACTCGATTCGCGAAGACGGTCTGGTCGGTATCGCGACCCGCGGTATCGTGTTCGCGCCTGGGAAAGCCGGCACTGTCCAGGAGATTTTTCAGGACGCCACCCAGAACTACTATGGCACCTGCAAGGTGATCAGCCCGATGGTGTTGTTCGGTGTCGAGTACTGGACCAAAGAGTTGCCGGTCGCGCAGATCCTGCAGCGGTTGGGCGCGGGAAGAACGATGGGAGAGCTGATTACGCTCGAGGACAACCCCGAGCGGATCGTCGAGTTCCTAAAGCGACAGACTCCGGTCGACCCGCAAGACTAGCTCCACACGTTTCGCAAGAACCCGTCTGACTCTTCGAGCATCCGTTCCGCGGTGGTGCGGTCGACTTCTCGCCGGTGCATGACGAGCGCCGTCTTTACGCGCCCGCCGGCCGATGCCAGCAACTCCCCCGCGTCCTCATACGACACACCGAGGAGCTGCCGCAGAATCCTGCGTCCTCGATCCTCGAGCTTGGCCGACGTCACCCGCAGATCGACCATCAGGTTTCCGTAGGTCTTGCCGAGCCGCACCATCGCCGCCGTAGTGATCATGTTGAGCACCAGCTTGGTCGCGGTGCCGGCTTTCATGCGCGTCGAGCCGGCGATCACCTCGGCCCCGGTGAGCGGCGCAATCACGACATCGACCCGGTCGGCGATCGGTATCTCATCGGGTGGGATCGATGTTACGAAGATCGTCTTGGCTCCACGATTGATCGACTCCTGGAGCCCGCCGATCACGAACGGCGTCGTCGAACCGGCCGCGATTCCGAGCACGACATCGGCAGCGCCAACCGCGCGGGCTGCAACCGCATCCGCGCCGTCGCCTTCGGAGTCCTCCGCCCCTTCGATAGAGCGCACCAGCGCCGCTTCCCCACCGGCCATGATCGCCTGAACGCGCTCGGGATCGGACCCGAACGTTGGCGGACATTCGGCCGCGTCGAGCGTCCCCAAACGACCGCTCGTACCGGCACCGATGTAGATCAGCCGACCGCCTCGCCGGAACGCCGCCACCACCAGGTCAACCGCATGGCCGACTGGCTCCAGCACTTCACTAACCGCCTCCAGAGCGCGATGGTCCTCAACGTGGATTAGATCGAGAATCGCTGGCACATCGAGGGTATCGATGTCGGCGGTGCGGGGATTGATCCTCTCAGTGAGAAGGTGCGACCGATCGCGACTCAAGGAAAGTCAAGTACGGCGAGGCCGATTGTTGCTTTCATTGTTGGCCTCCGTTGGTCAAATAGTGAAGCACATCGAACCTGGTGAGAATGCCGACGAACTCGCCGCCGCGCCGCACCAAGAGCGCGGGCTGTCCTGTCGTGAGGTGCTCGATCACCGACTTCATGTTGGCGTCTTCCTCGACCGTCGGGAACGGCGCCTCCAAATAGCCGGTGAGCGGCTTGTCCAAAGCGTCCGGCTCGGACAACACACGGTTTAGCAACGTGCCCTCGGACAGGGTCCCCTTTTGTTCGCCGCCCTCGATCACCGGTATCTGACTCACGTTGTACTCTTCCATCAGCTTGAGCGCGTCGCGTACGGTGCCCGCGCAGTCGATCTTGATCAGCGTCGGCACGTCCTCACGGAGCTTGCGCTCGAGCAAGTAGCCGGCCTCGACCCGCTCGTCATCAAACATTCGGTTCTCTTGCATCCACTCATTTGAGTGGAACTTCGACAGATACCGCTCGCCGAGGTCACACAACAACGCCACCACGCAGTGATCGGGATCATCGAGCTCGCGCGCGATGTCGAGCGCCACGGTCACGATCGCGCCGGTGGAACCGCCGACAAACAACCCTTCGTCACGAGTCAGCCGGCGAGCCATCTGGAACGTTTGCTTGTCGCTCACGTTGCGCACCTCGTCCACGTACTCGATGTCTAGCGCACCGGGGACCTTGTCCATCCCGATGCCCTCGACCATGTATGTCTTGCCCTCGCCGACGACCCTCGTCTCGAGGTACTCCTTCAAGATCGAACCCACCGGATCGGCGACGACGATCCGCACATCCGGATTCTTCTCCTTCAGGAACCGCCCGGCACCGCTAACCGTCCCGCCGGTGGCCGCACCCGCCACCAGTGCCGCGATCTGGCCCTGCGTCTGCTCCCAGATCTCGGGGCCGGTCGTCGCGTAATGGGCCTCGGTGTTGGCGCGGTTGTAGAACTGATTGGCGAACACCGCGTTGGGAGTTTCTTCCGCGATCTTCTTGGCCGTGTTGACGTAGTAATCGGGATGGTCCGGGGGCACCGCGGTGGGCGTGATCACAATCCGGGCACCAAAAGCGCGCAACAACCGGATCTTCTCGCCGCTCATCTTGTCCGGTAGCGCGAAGACCGTCTTGTACCCTTTGATCGTGGCCGCCATGGCGAGCGCTACGCCGGTGTTCCCCGCGGTCGCCTCGACCACCGTTCCGCCTGGCCTCAAGTCGCCGCTCTTCTCGGCCGCCTCGATGATCGCCACGCCGATTCGGTCTTTGACCGAGCCTCCGGGGCTCAGGTACTCGGCCTTCCCGTAGATCGGGGTCCGAATGGTTTGGGTGATTCGATTGAGCTTTACGAGTGGAGTGTTCCCCAGCCCTTCGAGGATGTTGTCGAAGACGCCACGACTGGGGTCATGGAGGTCGAGCGGCATGTTGATGGCCAAGGTATGGCGGGCTTATCGAGCGAGCAAGCCGTCTTCGGGCCGGCGAATCTTCCAGGCTCCGAGCGTCAGCAACGGGACCACCAGCACCACGATGAAGAACCACGTCATGAAGCCGTATCCTCTAGCGATCAACGCAATGATCCCGAATCGTGACAGCAACCAGCCGGCGGTCAGCACGACCACCGCGATCAGAGGTCTCAGCCGGCCGGGCATTTCGGCTCCATGCGTTCGGTACACCGTGGCGACCCGCTCGTTGAAGGCGTGGATGAGTCCGGTACCGGTCTCGATCAGCGTACCAAACAGCATTATCTGATACACGATCTGGAACGGTCGC
>JBDHIC010000205.1:0-5806 GCA_039589035.1 Gemmatimonadota bacterium
CGATACGCCGCTTCTGGTCAGCGGTCGATTGGACCGCCGTGATGACGAGGCCGGCAAGGTGATCGCGGACTCGGTGACGCCGCTATCCGAAGCCGGTCATGCGAGCGACCACCGGTTGATGGTCAGAGTTCCGCCGGATAAGTGCGATCCGTCGACATTGGCCGAGTTGAGAGCGCTGCTCGTTCGCAACTCCGGTTCGATGCCGGTCCGCCTCAACGTCGACACTGGCGACTGTAACGCGGTGCTTTCGACCGCGATCTCGGTCGCTCCGAGCAACGGTCTGCTCGAGCCACTGACCGCACTCCTGGGCGCCGACAATGTGCGGCTGGAGGCGTCGACATCGACGCCCCGAGGAAACGGCGGTCGCGAGCGCGAAACATGACGACCGGGGCGTACCTCGACTTCGAGCGGCCGATCATCGAGCTGGAAGAGAAGATCGCCGAGATGGAAGCGATGGCTAAAGAGCGCGGCATCGATGTGTCGGCTGAGCTGTCCACGCTGCAGGCCAAGCTGACCCGCCTCAAGGAAGACATTTTCACCAATCTGTCCCCCATTCAGCGGGTGCAGCTGGCTCGTCACCCCAGGCGGCCCTACCCGCTCGATTTTATCGAACGGTGCTTTACCGATTGGATCGAACTGCATGGGGATCGGGCGTACGCCGATGACCATGCGATGATCAGCGGGATGGCTCGCTTCGATGGTCAACCGGTCATGATCATCGGGCAACAGAAGGGTCGCGGCACCAAGGAGAACCTGCGGCGCAACTTTGGCATGCCGCATCCGGAGGGCTACCGCAAAGCACTACGACTGATGCGGCTGGCCGACAAGTTCGGGCACCCCGTGATCGCCCTCATCGACACGCCGGGGGCCTATCCTGGGATTGGCGCCGAGGAGCGCGGCCAAGCGGAAGCGATCGCCCACAACCTGCGCGAGATGGCCTCGCTCCGGGTACCCACGATCTCGGTCGTCACCGGTGAGGGTGCATCCGGCGGCGCGCTGGGGATCGGGATCACCGACCGGATCTTGATACTCGAGAACGCGTTCTATTCCGTGATCAGCCCCGAGGGATGCGCCGCGATCCTATGGAAGGACGGGGAGAAGCGCGATATCGCTGCGCGAGCGATGAAGATCACCGCCGGCGACTTATACGAGCTCGGTGTCGTCGATGAGATCGTCGTCGAGCCGATGGGCGGGGCCCATACCGACTACGCAGCGATCGCCCGGGCGGTCGACGACGCCGTTCGCCGGCATCTGACCGAGATCACGGCTTGGGACAGCGACGATCGCATCAAACGCCGACGGGAGAAGTACCGGCAAATGGGCGCGTGGCAGAGCGAGATGGGAATTCACGCCGCTCGCCGCGGCGACTCGCCGGCGCCGACGGCCTCCTGAACGAGCTCAGCCACCTCGACGCCGAGGGTCGAGCGAGGATGGTCGACGTTTCCGAGAAAGCGGTGACTCGGCGGGCAGCTCGCGCCAGCGGCTCGCTGACGATGAGCCAAGAGGCGCTCGATCAACTCGCGTCGGGTCGGTTGCCGAAAGGCGACGCGCTTGCCGTCGCTCGGGTGGCTGGGATTCAAGCCGCCAAGGAGACCGCGCGTCTCCTCCCGCTATGTCATCCGCTGCCGCTAGACCACGTTGCGATACACGTTGAGCTCGACCCGCATCTGCCCGGCGCTCGCGTCACCGCGGAGGTGATCGTCACCGCGCGCACCGGTGCCGAGATGGAGGCGTTGGTGGCGGTCAGCGGTGCGCTGCTGGCGATCTACGACATGGCGAAGTCGGTCGATCGATCGATGACGCTCAATGCGATTCACCTCGATCAAAAGACCGGCGGCGCCAGCGGCACGTACGTCCGGGAGCAGGGTCAGTGACCCACTTGCGGTTTGCAGCCGCCGTCGCGTTCGCCTGGCTGGCTGGATGTGGCCAACGCCCAGATGGCGAAGAAGTCGCCACCGACCGCAACCCCGAACCGGCCGTGATGGTTGCCGACACTCAGTTTGTCGTCGACTCGTCGGGGGCGAACCTGCTCATCATCACCGGCCGGACCGATATCCGCGAGTTCCAGCCGCGCAAGGGCTCTGGCGACCCAGACGCACCGGATGCGTATCGGGAGGTTCCGGCCAAGACCGTGCACTCGATGCTCCAGGCCGCCCGCCCACCGTGGTTCATAATCGACGTGCGGACTGACGACGAGTGGGTCGGTATGGGCCACCTACCTAACGCGACGCTTTTCCCGCTCGAGCAGCTGGAGCAGAACATCGAGGACCTCCACATCCGCACTGATCAGTTCGTGCTCGTCTACGGCCGCGACACGGGGCATGGCAGAACGGCGGCGCGAGTTCTGGCCGCATACGGATTCCCTCATCTGCGCGTTCTGCACGGCGGGTTCGGTGCCTGGCAACGGGCCGATCTGCCGATCGAGGAACACCCGTGAGGCGGTCACCCAGCACCCGTCGCAGCAGCGTCCGGCTCCCGGTTCTGCTGCTGGCTCTAGCGGCGTGCCTCGGCGACAGCGACACCCCTCTGGGTCCGTTTCCCGATCGCGCGGTGGGGCTCCGGCTCGAGCGCATCGTGGCGATCGGCGACGGGTTTCTGGCCGGTGAGGTAGACGGCGCGCTGTACACCGGTGGACAGGAACTGTCGATTCCGGCGCTATTTGCCGCCCACGCCGGCGTAACCGATCTCGCGCAACCGCTGATCGGCTACGGCTGGAGACAACGGTGGGCGACTGAGACTCGTCACCGCACAGCCGCCGGTGGTCGAGCGCACGCCGACCAGCGGCGCACCGCTCGACCCCAATCGCCCTGGGCCATACAACAACCTCGGCGTCCCCGGCGCGCTCCTCAGCGAAGCCCCAACGGCGCAAAGCCTGGGGACATCGATCCAAGGCAATCGGTTCTACGACGTCGTGCTCCGCGGCCGCGGGACGTTTGCCGAGCAGGCGGCCGAGCTCGAGGCAACGTTCGTCCTGCTCTGGCTCGGCACCAACGACGTGCTGACGTTCGCCCGGGCGGGTGGGGACTCCGACTTCGCGCCGGGCTTACCGACCTCAGAGGCGACGTTCGCTCTGATCTACGAAGGGTTGCTCGACGAGCTCCTGTCACTGACCGATCAGATCGCGGTATTCAACATTCCGGACGTGACGCGAGTACCGTTTCTAAATACTGTCCCGCCGGTGGCGATCAACCCCCAGACCGGTGAGCCGTTCACGATCACGATCCTCGAGCAGGTTGTCGATCCTGTTACCGGCGACACGCTGAGCGTGCAGCGTCGGGTACCGGTCCCGCTTCGTGGCGAAAACGGACCGCTCGCTTCCTCGGATCTCGTATCGCTGGAGGCACAGCCGCTCCTCGAGGTGGGGGTCGGCGTGCCGCTCGAACAGGGTGGGCTCGGCATCCCGCTCCCCGATCGGTTTGTTCTCGATGGCGACGAGCAGGCGCTCACCCGGGAGGCCGTCAACGGGTACAACACGATCATCGCGAGATTGGCCAGTGAGCGCGGGTTGGCGCTGGTCGATGTTCGAACGATCGTCGACGCGATCCACGACGGAAGTCTCATCACCGATGGCATCCGCTTGACGGGCACATTCGTAACTGGGCAAGGCTTCAGCCTCGACGGCACACACCTCACGCCCAAGGCCTACGGCGTAATCACCAACCGTCTGCTGGAGGCGGTAAACGCTCGCTACGGCAGCCGGCTGCCACCGATTCGGACCAGTGACCTCCCGGGAGTTCCGCTGATCTCTCTGCCTTGAGTGACCGGGCGCCGCAGCGGGCGGTCAGTTTCTGCGCTCGAGCATGACTTTCTTCGCGTTCAGCGGCAGGCGCCGGAAGGCGCGCAGCGCATCGAGCCGGCGATCCGGCGGCAATGCCTCCAGGCGATCGATGAACCGCGCGGCGTGGCGTGCGGCTCCGCGATAACGCGCGTCGAGGTCACCATCCTCGTAAGCCACATCCCACCGGGTCACCGCTTGATGGCGGACCCACTCCCGATCCGTCGCGGTGTAGCTGTGGGCGAGACCGCGGACGAACAACCTCAACAGTAAGTAGGCATCGATCCGAGCCAGCATCTCGAGCTCGGTCAGGAAGTCAGGGTCGACGACCCTCGAGGACCCGCCTTCGGTAAATGCATACGTCGTGTGAATCGCGTGACTCAGCTCCTCAGTCAACACCAGGAACGGCAGTACGTTCTCCTCGCTCAAACAACTGCGCGGGTCGCGGTCCTCCAGGGTCGAGATCACTCGATCATCGAAGAACAATGCGAGTCGCAGGTTTGCATCTTCCACGTAAAAGAAAAACCGCGCCAGGTCGGACATCTCGGCGTGGCAAGTCTGACTTCGGATCACCAACTCCGCGCATCGCTTCGGTCCGACGACACAGGTCTCGAGATCGACACCGGTTCCACGACCGTACGTCGTCTCGAATACGCGTTGCAGGTCCCCGAGGAGAGCCATCGTTATCAGTTCCGAACCCGGTACATCGCCTGGCGACACAACCGGTCTGAGCCAAGCGGTCGGCGACCCAGGTGCAGGTGCTCGTCGACGAGATCATTCAGCGCCTGACGCAGCACTGGGAACCGGTCCGCCATAAACCCCAACACGTCGCCCAGCGAGTGACGGCGCGCGATCTGAGAGCGCGACGCGGCCGCGTAGTGGAGACGTCCCATATCCTCGTAGTAGGCGAGGCTGACCGACCGCCTGCCGTGGACCGAGCGGTGATAGATCCAATCCGGGAAGACACCCGCTAAAAACAGCGCTCGGTTCCCGATCTCAGCCTGTAGTGCGAACGCTTGCTCGGGATCGCTCGCCTCGGCCATTGCCGCTACCAAGTCGACCAGATACACCGACTCCGACGGCGGCTCGTCGTCGCTGCAACGAGCCTCGAGGTGGTGCGACAAAAGTGCGCCCACGTAGTCGGCGACGGCGCCGCCCTCATCGATTCCATGTTCGAGGAATACGCGCCGGACGACGATGTAGTAGAAGAAAAAGGGTGACACGTTTAGCAGTCGAGGGGCTTCGAGAAGGCGGGAGAAGAGACGCGGGTCGTCGAGCAGTCGGTCCAGCGAGTCTGTGTCGCTGGTCAACTCCTCAAGCGGAGAGCGTTGCGACCCATCCGGGTCGAGAGTTTCGACCAGAAAGTCGAGGTCCTCGGCGGTCAGACGCGCCCGGCAGTTCGGTTGAATCAGGGAGGCTCACCTCCTCGCTCGCTTTCCCATTCGGGGTTCTCCTTCCAAACCCCACCATCCACGAAGACTTCCTTCTTCCAGACCGGCAGGACCGCCTTCAACCGATCGATCCCATACTCGCAGGCTGCGAACGCCTCACGTCGATGCGGCGCGGACACCGCCACCAAGACACTCACCTCACCCACATCCACGGTTCCCAACCGGTGTGCGATCGCCAATCCGATCGTCTGCGGCCACTTGAGGGCAATTTCCGTACCGATCTCCTCGAGCGTGCGTTCCGCCAGCGGTGCATAGGCCTCGTACTCCAAGTGCCGCACCGCTTTGCCCTCAAACGACTTACGCGTTGTACCGGCGAACACGGCGATCGCGCCCGCAGCGGTGTCAGCGACGCTGCCCACCACAGCTGCTACGTCCAACGGCCTATCAGTTATTTCGAATTTCGAGCGCATCGTTACAGAAAACTGCCGGCAGCAGCAGCAAAACGGCAGTGCCAGCCGTTAGCCACCGCTGACCGGGGGGATGACGGCGACCTCGTCGTCAGGCTCGATTGACGCGTCGGCTTCGACATAACGCTGATTGACGACCAATCGAGAGCGACCCAGGAGTGGCACCAGACCCG
>JBDHIC010000206.1:0-7132 GCA_039589035.1 Gemmatimonadota bacterium
ACCGATCGCGACCGCCTCCAGATCGTGCCCGGCGAGGCCACCGTAAGTCGGAAACCCTTCGGTCAAGATCAACTGGTCACGACACTCATGGGCTAGGTCGTCGTCGTTGAGCGCCAGAAAACCGCCGATGTTCGTCAGACCGTCTTTCTTGGCGCTCATCGTGCACCCGTCGGCGTACGAGAACATCTCTTTCGCGATCTCGAGCGGCGTCTTGTCGCCGTACCCTTCCTCGCGTGTCTTGATGAACCAACTGTTCTCGGCAAAGCGGCAGGCGTCGAGGAAGAGCGGGATACAGTGCTGACGGCAGAGCTCGCTTACGGCACGGATGTTTGCCATGCTCACCGGTTGACCCCCGCCCGAATTATTGGTCACGGTGACGAACACCACCGGTATATTCCCACCTTCTTTGTCCAGCGTGTCGGCCAGCGCCGCGACGTCCAGGTTGCCCTTGAACGGATACTCGACCTCGGGATGGAGCGCCTCGGCGATCGGCAAATCACGAGCTTCCGCGGATTGCGCTTCGACGTTGGCCCGCGTGGTGTCAAAATGGGTGTTGTTCGGAACGACCTGTCCCGCGCTCACGGTCGCGCCGAAGAGAATGTGCTCGGCGGCTCGGCCCTGGTGGGTCGGGAGCACGTGCTTGAAGCCAGTGATCTCACGCACCGCGTCCCGGAACCGATAGAACGATCGCGCGCCGGCGTACGACTCATCGGCCCGCATGACCCCGGCCCACTGCTCGGACGACATCGCGCCGGTCCCCGAATCGGTGAGCAGATCGATCAAAATATCCTCGGCCTTGACCCGAAAGAGGTTGTAGTGGGCGTGCTTCAGCGCCCCGATGCGCTCCTCACGGCTCAGTTGACGGATCGGCTCGACGGTCTTGATCCGAAAGGGCTCGATGATCGTGCGGAACTCGATGCTCATGGCTCGTCAGTCTATCGAAGGAACCGAGTCCAGAGAAGCGAGCCGTTCGAACTCGCGGATGAGATCTCCGCGACCGGCGTTCTCGAGCGCGGGGAAGAGGACTTGTACGGGGAGCGTCACCCGCCGTGCATCCCCGCCCGGCGGTGCATCCCCGCCCGGCGGTTCGGGGTTGAAGAGCACCAGGCCGATCACCAACCCGCCCTCGTCTTCGAAACTCGACCGGAAACTATTACGCAGATCGGCGGTCGATACGGTCGGTACGACCCACGCATCATCAGCCACGATATTCGCCACTCCGTCGCCACTAACCGTCAGGCCGTGGTGATTCGGGATTACCGTCTGGAGCGCGTCGGCAACCGCTATCCTATATGGATCCGCCAGCGGATCGTTTGCGATGACGCGATTCCGATCCCGACGGTACCACTGATCGCCGGGCACGCGGTCCACCGTTTCGCCGGTCAACACACGCATCGCGTCACGGCGGTTGGCGTCGTACTCTCGATTGGCACTGAACGTCGGCCCTTCGCCCTTTCGGAGGAGAACGAGAACGGTCACCATCCCGGCCAGGAAGAGGACCGAGATGACCAGCGCGACGATGCCGAGGGCCGGACCCATCTGTCGACGCTACGCTGCTCCGGTCGGCTTGCCAACCCACCGGTCCGGCATTACAGTCGCTCGATGATTCCGGAAACGATCCGAAAGCTGCTGACACGCTTCATTCCGCTGCGCCCGTGGGTGGCGCTGGTGCTGCTGTTGATCGGCCTGGCGATCACGATCCTAGCCTTCAAGAACCATGACTTTTGGTTGTCGCTTGCCGGCGCGCCGTTCCTAGGCGGGGCGCTCGGCATCCTGCTCATCCCGCTCCCCTACCCGCGCTGACCAACAACTGACAAAGAGAGCTTTAGGACGCTCCGTCGTGATCGTCTCCCGGCGGCTCGGGCGTCGGTGTGCCAGGCTGACCTTCACTGTACTTCTCCTCGACGAGCGCGCGAATCTCGGCCAACGGCATCCCAGCTTCGTGCTGTACTTTCGCCTCCCGGGCGACATCGAGACAGATCGTTCAGCCAAACCCCATTAAGTCGAGCTCGACCCGCGGCACGGGTCCGCTTCGATCGATGGCATCGACAAAACAGTCGTAGGCGGAGATGTGGGGCGGGGTTTCGTCCTCGCAGCCGCAGTAGCACGGGATGTACTCGAGCACTTCGGGGTACTTCGCGGCGAACACGTAGATCTCGACGATATCCGGCGGCACCTGCGACATGATCACTGGAAACTCGACGCCGTCGATCGTCACCCACTCTCCTGAAGGATTGACTTCGGGCGTGTCGACTTCAGATGAATTGCCGCAACCCGCAGCCACGATCGTGGCCAAGACTCCGACCCCCAAATTGCGTCTTATCCGGTGCATGAAAGTCAATATACACGCCGCAACGACGCGTGGTCCCAAGGCGGCGGCGCTCACGCGCGCTTTCCGAGAAAGAACCACAGCTCGAACGCGATCGCGATTCCACCGCCGAGGATTACGACCCAATCGGTGGTGTTCATGTGGCGCCCTCCAGCCGAGCGCCGCGAAGGCGCAGCGAGTTCGACACCACGCTGACCGAGCTGAACGCCATCGCCGCGCCGGCTACCCACGGTTCGAGCAAGACCCCGGTGAAGGGGTGCAGCGCGCCGGCAGCGATCGGGATGCCGATCACGTTGTAGAAGAACGCCCAGAAGAGGTTCTGGCGGATCGTTCGCATCGTGCGCCGCGACAGCGCGATCGCTCGCACGACGCCGCGCAGGTCGGCCCCGATCAGCGTCACATCGCTAGCCTCGATCGCGACGTCGGTACCGGTGCCAATGGCGATCCCGACGTCGGCTTGTGCCAACGCCGGGGCATCGTTGATCCCATCGCCAACCATCGCCACGGTCCTCCCATCCGCCTGTAGCTCGCGGACGCGGGCCGCTTTCTCATCCGGCAGTACCTCGGACACCACGCGGTCGATCCCGACCTGACGGCCAATCGCGACGGCGGTTCTGGGGTTGTCCCCGGTGACCATGACGACCTCGAGGCCCTGGTCGTGGAGCGCTTCCACCGCTTCGCGCGATCCTTCCTGGATCGTGTCGGCGATCGCGATCACCCCACGCACCCGGCCATCGACCGCCACGAACACCGGGGTCTTGCCTTCGCCGGCCAAGTTCGCCGCGAGCGTGGTCGGCTCGCGCCCTTCCACGTCGCCCGTTGTCGGGTCGATCCCCCGGTCGCGCATGAGGCTCGCGTTCCCGACCAGCACCGATCGGCCCTCGACGCTCGCCTGGGCACCCTGACCTACGGTGGCCTCGAAACCAGTCACCGGCGCGAGCGCGACCCCACGCTCACGTGCGGCGCGGACGATCGCCTCGCCGAGCGGGTGCTCGCACCGACGGCTCGCCGCGCGTAATCGTCCCGGTCTTGTCGAGGATGACGGTGTCGACCTCGTGCGCTCGTTCGAGGCTCGCCGCGTCCTTGATCAGAATCCCCATCTCGGCGCCACGCCCCGTCCCGACCATGATCGCCGTCGGCGTCGCGAGCCCCAGCGCGCACGGGCAGGCGATGATCAGCACCGCCACCAGCGTAACGATCGCGTAAGTCAGGCTGGGCTCCGGACCGAGCACAAACCAGATGACGAACGTCGCAATGGCGACCGCGATCACGACCGGCACGAAGTAGGCGGCGATGACGTCAGCCAGCCGCTGGATCGGCGCCTTGGAGCCTTGCGCTTCCCGCACCAGCAAACGAACCCGTCTTGTTGATCGTCGCCCCGAACACCGGCGCGTCAAGACTCTTCTCGACCGGGATCGACTCACCAGTCAACATCGATTCGTCGACCGCCGAATGCCCCTCGATGACCTCTCCGTCGACCGGGATCTTCTCGCCCGGACGAACGACGACCTCATCGCCGGGGACGACTTCCTCTACCGCGATCTCGACCTCGTTTCCGTTGCGCCGGACTCGGGCGGTGGGCGGCTGGAGGTCGAGCAGCCGCCGGATCGCCTCCCCGGTCCGTCCCTTGGCCCGCGCCTCAAGCCAGCGACCGAGGAGAATCAGGGTGATGATGACCGCCGCCGATTCGTAGTACACGGCGGGTTCGATACCGGCGGCGCGCAAGACATTCGGCGTAACCGTTGCCACCAGGCTGTACGCGAACGCGGCCCCGGTTCCCACCGCGATCAGCGTGTTCATGTCGGCCGCTCGGTGACGCATCCCGTTCCACGCGCCGCGATAAAACGGCCAGCCGCTATACGCGACGATCGGCGTCGTCAGGCCCAACTGGATCCATGGGCTCAACATCGGCAAGCCGAGATCGACTCCGATCCGGCTGACGAGATGGGGAACCATCTCGAAGACGATCAGCGGAAACGACAGCCCAGCCGCAACCCAGAAGCGACGCTTGAGCGACGCGAGCTCCGCGTCGCGGGCAGCGCCGCGAGCTTCGTCCTCTCGGGTGGCTGCCGACACGACCTCGGCACTGTAGCCGGCCCGGCCGACCGCCTCGATCAGCGCGTCCGGCTCGACCGCCCCCGAGACGACCCGCACACGAGCCGTCTCATCGGCCAGGTTCACGGCCGCCCCGAGAACGCCGGGGACGGCCGCCAGCTCGGCTTCCACCGAATTCACACACGACGCGCAATGCATCCCGGCGACGCTCAGCTCGACCGATGTTTCCCGCACGCCGTAGCCAGCGTGCTCAACCGCCGTCACCAGATCACTAACGGTAACCGCGTCTTTGTCGAGCCCGACCGTCGCCTCCTCGGCTGCGAAGTTGACGCTCGCAGTCTCTACACCTTCGACACCAGCGAGCGCACGCTCGACATTGGCCGCACACCCGGCGCAGTGCATGCCCTCGATCGGGAGTCGAAGCCGCTGCAAACGAGTCGAAACCGACTCGGCTGTGTGTGGTGTCATCCCCTGGTTCATCGTCCCTTACGAAACTTCTTCAACAGCGTTACGACTTCGTCGACTTTCTTGCGGCGCTCGCCGACGTCTCGATCCTGGAGTGCATCCGCCACACAATGGCTGATGTGGGATTCGAGGATCTGGTCTTGTACTCGCGCCAATGCTGCCTTGGTGGCTTCGATTTGGGTCAAGATGTCGACGCAGTACCGACCTTCGTCGATCATCTTCTCGAGACCCCGAACCTGCCCTTCGATCCGACGGAGTCGATTGCGAAGGGCTCCTTCGCGTCCACTTCTCTGGTAACCGTGGTCCACGGTTGTCACCGGCTTGGCCTCCTGCATAAAGGGAGAACTCTTCGACCCATTATACCCCCAAGGGGTATTCTGTTTCAACTGCCTCCGGAACCGCGTTATGCGGCTCATCGCTCGCCCCACGGCCAGCAACCGAGCGCTCTTTCCACAGCGAGTAGACCACTGGGATAACAAGCAGGATCAGAATCGTCGCCGATACCATCCCCCCGACCATCGGGGCGGCTATCCGCTTCATCACGCTTGCCCCCGTGCCGTGGCCCCAGAGAATCGGGAGCAAGCCCCCGATCACCGCGGTAGCGGTCATGATGACCGGGCGCAGCCGCTGGCCCGCCCCCTCGCGTACCGCAGCCAGCACGTGCTCGGGGTTCTGTAGCTGCCCAGCCTCGCTATGCCGCTCGAAGGCATGGCCCAGATAGACGAGCATAACGACACCGATCTCTGCCGCGACTCCGGCCAGCGCGACAAACCCTATCGCCGTAGCAACCGACCAGTTGTAGCCCAGCAACCACATGATCAGGACGCCGCCGACGAGCGCAAAGGGGAGCGACAACATGACGATTAGCGTCTCACCGATGCTCTTGAAGTTGAGATAGAGCAGCAGCAGGATGATCAGCAGCGTCGCCGGAACTACGAGCCGCAGCTTCTCCTTGGCGCGTTGCATGTACTCGAACTGCCCCGACCACTGGAGCGTGTACCCGGCAGGTAGATCGACCATTTCTTCGACCATGTTCCTGGCATCCGTCACGTAGCTTCCGATGTCACGCCCAGTCACGTCGACAAAAACCCAAGCCGTGGGAAACGCGCCCTCGGTCTTGATCGCCATCGGCCCGCTGACTTCTCGGATCGTGGCTACTTGACCGAGTGGGACCTGCGCGCCGCTCGCCTCGCCTCGGCCGGCGACCAGGGGGATCAACACCTCGGCCAGCTTTTCCGGTTGGTCGCGCAACTCGTGCGGGTAGCGCAGCCGAACGCCGTACCGTTCGCGCCCTTCGACCGTCTCGGTAATCGTGCGCCCGCCGATCGCCGCGCTCACCACGGCCTGAATGTCCTCGACGTTCAGACCGTACCGCGCCGCTGCGGCGCGGTCGATGTCGATATCGAGGTAGTACCCCGACACTGCCCGCTCGGCGAACACCGACCGTGTCCCCGGAACGGTGTTGACTGCCGACTCGATTTGCCTGCCAATTCGTTCGAGCGTCGCCAGATCGGGACCAAAGATCTTTATTCCGACTGGAGTGCGGATCCCGGTCGCCAACATGTCGATCCGCCCTTTGATCGGCATCGTCCAGGAGTTCGTGATCCCCGGGAACCGGACGGCAGCGTCCATCTCGTCGATCAACCGCTCCATCGTCATCCCTTCGCGCCACTCCTCTTCCGGTTTGAGCGTGATCGTCGTCTCGAACATGTCGAGACCGGCTGGATCCGTCGCGGTACTGGCACGACCGGCCTTGCCAAAGACGCTCTCGACTTCGGGAATCGCGGCCAAGAGGCTGTCCTGGCGCTGCAGCGCGGCGCTCGCACGAGACACGCTGATGCCCGGCAACGTGGTTGGCATGTAGAGCACCGAGCCTTCGTTCAAAGGCGGCGATCCACGTCAGGATCAGGACCGCCACCGCCCCGGCTACGACAGGCCAGCGATTGCGAAGCACAAAATCCAACACCGGTCGGTAGAGTCGTTTCAGGCCACGGGAGATCGGGTTCTTCTCCTCGGGGTGGATCTTGCCGCGCACGAACAACCCCATGGCCACCGGCACGACGGTGATCGAGAGCAGGCTCGCTGCCGCCATCGCCAGCGTTTTTGTCCATGCCAGCGGTTTGAAGAGACGTCCCTCCTGAGCTTCGAGCGTGAAGACGGGTAGAAAAGAGACCGTGATTATTAGGAGCGAGAAGAAGAGCGCCGGCCCCACCTCTTTCGACGATCGGACGACAATTTCCCAGCGTTCCGCCGGTGTGATGGAATGCGCGCCATCTCCCTTGC
>JBDHIC010000207.1:0-3225 GCA_039589035.1 Gemmatimonadota bacterium
GAGGGACCCGTAGCGGCCAAGACAAACGGCGCACAGTGGTACGCCCTCCAGGTCTATTCGGGCCATGAGAACAAGGTCCGAACGCTACTCGAGAAGCGGCTCGTAGAGAACACCGACCCCAATGTTCTCGTCAGCCAGGTGCTCGTGCCGACTCAAGAGGTCATGGAGATCAAGCAGGGAAAAAAGACGAAGGTCACCAAGAATCTGTACCCTGGCTACATCCTCGTCGAAGCCGTCATGAACGATGAGACGCAGTACTTCATCAACCGTATTAGCGGGATCATCAAATTCCTCGGTGCAGGCAGCACGCCTCAGCCGTTGAGGGAGCGGGAGGTCAACAAGGTCCTCGGTCGCATCGACGAAGTGAAAGAGCCGGTAGAGATCGAGGAGATCCCGTTCGACGTGGGTGACCCGGTCGACGTAGTCGAAGGACCGTTTAGCGATTTCAGCGGAGTAATAGAAGAGGTGTATCCCGAGAAAGGGAAGGTCAAGGTAACGGTGAGTCTGTTTGGACGGCCGACGGCCGTCGAGCTCGATTACTTGCAGCTCAAGAAAACCAACTGAAGATCGCGGCAGGATAAACGATGGCCAAGAAGATCATAGCCCAAATAAAGCTCCAGATACCGGCCGGGCAGGCGAACCCGGCTCCGCCAGTAGGGCCAGCCTTGGGCCAGCACAGTGTGAACATCATGGAGTTTTGCAAAGCCTTTAACTCCAAGACCGCGCAGCAGGCGGGACTGATCATTCCGGTCGTGATCACCGTTTTCGCCGATCGGTCGTTCACGTTCATTACCAAGACACCGCCGGCGGCGATTCTGCTGAAGAAGGCGGCTGGGTTGGAGAAGGCTTCCGCTGAGCCCAATCGGGACAAAGTCGCGAGCGTTACAAGAGAGCAATGTCGGGAGATTGCGAGAACCAAGATGGCGGACCTAAACGCTGTCGACATCGAAGCCGCAGCGAATATGATCGCCGGTACGGCTCGGTCGATGGGCATCGAGGTGATGGGCGAATGAGTCCTGTATTGGCGAGCCGCAGCCGTCGCTACCGCGAAGCGGCAGGAAAAAGAGAGCGCGATAACCGGTATACAGTGCCGGAGGCGGTCGAAGCGTTATTGGCTATGCCGGCGGCCAAGTTCGAGGAGACCGTTGAGTTGGCAGCACGCCTCGGCGTGGATCCCCGGCATGCGGATCAAATCGTACGTGGAACCGTTGTCCTCCCGCACGGCACGGGTCGCACCGTAAACGTTACGGTAATCGCCCAAGGTGATAAGCAGCGTGAAGCCGAGGAGGCCGGTGCTGATGTCGTGGGCGGCAAGGAGATCGTCGAGAAGATCCAGGGCGGTTGGTTGGAAACCGACGTCATCATCGCTACACCGGACATGATGGGTGAGGTCGGTAAGCTAGGTCGTGTGCTTGGGCCTAGGGGCTTAATGCCGAACCCTAAGAGCGGCACGGTGACATTCGATGTGGCTAAGGCGGTGAGCGACGTCAAAGCGGGGAAGATCGAGTTCCGGACCGACAAGACCGGGAACATTCATGTACCGGTCGGCAAGCGTTCGTTTAGCAAGGACCAGTTGGTGGAAAACATCGAGACCTTCATGGAAACGATCGTCCGGGCCAAGCCAGCCACGTCGAAGGGGCAGTACGTGCGATCGGTGACGATCTCGAGCACCATGGGCCCTGGTGTCTCGTTGGACGCCAATATGTTTCGAGCATAACGGGAGCGAGGATCGATGGCTACGGCTGAGAAGAAGAAGATCGTAACCGAGCTCGGAGCTCGTCTAAGCGGAGTCAAGTGTTTGTACTTGGCGGATTTCACCGGACTTGGTGTGGCTGAGATAACCGATCTGCGTCGTCAATTGTCGGACGCCGACGTCGACTTCATGGTTGTGAAGAATACCCTAGCCAAGCGCGCGCTCGAGGATACTCCGTATGCTGCGCTGGCTGACTACCTGGAGGGGCCAAACGCGTTTGCGTTCTCGACCCAAGACGTGGTGAGCCCGGCGAAGGTGCTGACCGATTTCGCCAAGGCAACTGACCGGCCACAGATCAAAGCTGGGGCTATCGAAGGCCAGGTTGTTTCAATCGAGGAGATTCGGCGAATCGCGAAGCTCCCGTCGCGGGATGTGTTGCTAGGCGAAGTCGTTGGTTACGCGCGGGCACCGATCGCCGGACTTGTCTATACGCTGAACGGACTGCTGTCGCAGTTCGTCCGGACGATTGATGCGGTTCGCGGTCATCGCGAGCAAAGCGAACCTGCGCCTCCGGAACAAACCGCAGCCGCCGAAGAAGAACCCCCGGTTGAGAGTGTTCCGGCTGAAGAGGAAGCACCCGCGGAGGAGCAGGGGACTCCGTCCGTCGAGGCTGAAGAGTCAGACCCCGAAAACTAGCAAGGCATTCACCGTAACCCGTTAAGGAGAGCAGGATGGCGAAGGCAACTCTGAAGAAGGACGACATTCTCGAAGCGATCGGCAACATGTCGGTCCTCGAGCTGGCCGAGATGGTCAAGGACATGGAGGAGAAGTTTGGTGTTACCGCGGCCGCACCGGTTGCAGTTGCACCTGCTGCTGCTGGTGGCGCCGCCTCGGAAGCAGAGGAAGAGAAGGACTCGTTCGACGTCGTCCTGACAGCGGCTGGTGACAAGAAGATCCAGGTCATCAAGGCGGTCCGTGAGCTGACGTCACTCGGCCTCAAGGAGGCTAAGGAGTTGGTTGACGGCGCCCCCAACGCCATCAAGGAAGGCGTCGCGAAGGCAGAAGCTGAGGAGGTCCAGAAGAAGATCGAAGAGGCCGGTGGGACGGTCGAACTCAAGTAGACAGGGACTTTCTATCAGCCCAGCGAAAAGGAGTTGCATTTGAGCCCCAAGACAGCCCAGAAGCACCACTCGTTCGCCAAGCTCGGCGAATCGATGGATATGCCAGACCTGCTAGCAGTCCAGAAAGAGTCGTTCGCCAAGCTGCTTCAAGCTGACGTGGCGCCCAACAAGCGGGTAGCCGACGGACTTCAAGCCGTTTTCCAGGACGTTTTCCCGATCACCGACGTCAAGGAGAATTACTCGCTGGAGTTTGTCCAGTACTCGATCGGTGAGCCGAAGTACACCGTTGAAGAGTGCCAGGAGCGCGACATGACGTTTGCCGCGCCTCTGAAGGCCACGCTCAGGCTGGTCATGAAGGAGGAGGTGGAGGGCGAGAAGAAGATCAAAGCGGTAACAGAAAAAGAGGTCTTC
>JBDHIC010000208.1:0-6160 GCA_039589035.1 Gemmatimonadota bacterium
GCCGCCGTTGCGGCCGGTGACCAGAAACTCGTGATCGGGGTGATCACGTCGGAGTTTCCAGATAAGTGCGTGCTCGCGCCCGCCACTGCCGACGACGAGGATCTTCACGCTGAGCTCAGACCTTGGTTAGTGCTCGCTCGAGGTCCGATCGCAGATCATCGGGATCCTCGATTCCGACTGACAGTCGAACCAGATGATCGACCAGACCCATCCGTTCGCGTTGCTCGACCGGCACCGCGGCGTGCGTCATCTCGCCGGGGTGGCTGCACAGGCTCTCCACCCCACCCAGACTCTCAGCTAACTGAAAGATCTCAAGGCTCTCCAGGAATCGCCGCGCGGCCGCGCCATCGCCAAACTCGAGCGAGATAACCCCACCGAAACCACTCATCTGTCGCGTGGCGAGCTCGTGCTCGGGGTGATCGGGCAGACCGGGAAAGTGAACCGCTGTTACGACATCTTGCTCGGCTAGCCAACCGGCCAGCTCGACCGCCGTCGCCTCCGAGCGTTCCATCCGCAGAGGCAGAGTCTTGAGTCCGCGGAGCGCCAGAAAACAATCCAGCGGACCCGGCACCGCACCGACCGCGTTTTGGAGAAACCGCAATTGCTCTGCGATCTCGTCATCGTTGGTCACAGCGATGCCGCCCACCATGTCGCTGTGACCGTTTAGGAACTTGGTCGTCGAGTGAACGACGATGTCGGCCCCGAACTCAAGCGGGCGCTGGAAGAATGGCGACATGAAAGTATTGTCGACGACCAGCATGCAATCCGCTCGCTCAGCGATCTCGTACATCGCTGCGAGGTCGGTGATCCGCATCAGCGGGTTGGATGGCGTCTCGACAAACAACAACTTCGTGTCGGCGATCATCGCCGTTTCCACCGCAGATGCGTCTCGTGTGTCAACGTAATCGAACGATAGGCCAAAACGTTCGAGCACGTTCTGGAACAATCGGTGGGTGCCCCCGTAGAGATTCTCTCCGGCCACCAGATGGTCACCCCCAGAGAGCAGTGTCATCACGGCATGAATGGCAGCCGTGCCGGAGGCAAAGGCGATGCCATGGCTGCCGCCCTCGAGCGCCGCCACACAACCCTCCAATGCGGCTCGCGTCAAGTGGTGCGTGCGGGCGTACTCATAGCCGCGGTGACGACCGACGCCGTCTTGAACGTATGTCGACGTCTGGTAAATCGGCGTCATGACCGCCCCGGTCACCGGGTCGGGATGCTGTCCAGCATGGATCGCCTTGGTCGCGAACCCACGACCGTCGCCGTGGCGACTACCCACGATCGTTGCTCTCGACTTCCCGCGCCTGTCGGTACATCTCTTTCGCGCGCTCGGTTCGACCCTTCCGATCCCAGATGATTCCTAGGTGGTAGTAGGCACGCCCGAACGTCGGATCGCATTCGACCGCGCGCTCGAACGCTTGCGCTGCCTCATCGAGTCGGTCGATATGGTTGAGGTACACTCCCACGTAGTAATGCGCCCGGGGTTGTTCATGGTTGAGCTCGAGCGCTCGCCTGAGCTGTTCGATCGCCTCTTGGTAGAGTCCCTTCTTGCCGTGTATGATCCCCAACTCGCAATGGCCGCGGGCGTTGTCGGGGTCCAGGCGGAGCGCGCGCGCCAGCTCGGCCTCGGCCTCGCTGTACATGCCGGCGCGACAGTAGGCCGAGCCCAGCGCGATGGCCGCGTCCACCGAATCCGGAACGAACTCCTTGGTCTCTAGAAGCTGCGCGATCGCTTGATCGTGCAACCCGCGCTCGAGATGCTGATCGGCGACCTGAATCGCCGCGTTGACATCACGCGGATCGCTGCGCAACGCAGCGTAGAGCTCATCGAGCCCGTGATCAGTCCCGGCGTCGCCTTCGGGCACCACTGCAAACGTTGCCTCGCTCGCCGTGGCTGACGGCGTTTCAACAGACCCTGTCTCGATAATCGGCGGCTCGACCAATGACGTTTCAGCTGTCGGCACCTCGACGATCGGAGGCTCGACCAACCGTGCCTCTACCACCGGCGTTTCGACCACCGCGGGCTCCGGAGGTGCAACCTCGACCGGCTCGGGTTCAGGCCGTGTAATCTCAATCGGCTCGGGTTCGGGTGCGCTCTCCAGTGGCGGCGGTTCAGGCTCTGGAACCAGCATCAGCTCTGGCGGTTCTGGCTCAACCGCCGCGCGCGACCGCTTTCGGGTTGGCTTGGGCGACTTACCGGGCTCCGGCGCACGAACCCTCTTGCGCCGCGCCTTCCGCCGCGGTTCCTGACCGAGCAGGGCCGCGACCCGGTCCGAGTCGAGGGCAGCAAGCGGATCGGCGCCGACCCTCGAACCCTTGAGCCGGTCGTCGCGCTTAGACACCGGCGAACCGATCGACCAGCTTGCGGTAATCGACCGCTCCGTGAGAGCGAGGAGCGTACTCGAACACCGTCTCTTGGTGGCTGGGCGCTTCCGAGAGCCGAACGTTGTCGCGGATCGGGTCAGTTACGGCGTTATTGAAGTGTTTGCGTAGCACACCCAGAATCTCTTTGCTCTTTCTCAAATTGTGTCGATAGAACGTGGGTACGACAGCGGCGATCCGCACGTCTTTACCGTTCCACGATGACATCCGCAGAATGTTCTCCACGATCTGTCGCACTCCAACTAAGGCCAGGTACTCCATCGAGATCGGTATAATTACCTCGTCGACGTAAGCGAGCGCGCTCGTCGTTAGCATGCTCATTGACGGCGCGCAATCAATGATCGTGAACTCGTACTCCTCGTACTCCTCGATGCTCGCGAGCCGGTTAGCCAACCCGCGCTCCCGCTCTTGGCCCCAGATAAGTCGCTCCTCGGTTTCGGCCAACCGCCAGTCGCTGGCGATCACGTCGAGGTTGTCGCGCACCTCGACCAGCGCATCATACGCATCCAGCTCGCCAGCCAGAAACTCCGCCATGCACGCGTCTCGCTCATCGATGCCAAACCACGTACCGACGTTGCCCTGCGGGTCGAGTTCGAGAAGCAGCACCTGGTGACCTAGGTCGGCCAGGCCTGCCGCAAGATGGACCGCGGTTGTCGTCTTGCCCGTTCCACCCTTGTGGTTGACGACCGCGATCCTGCGCATCGACGGATTCCGAAATAGCGTGATTTGACCAGACATGGGGCTGAGGTGAGCTCATCGAGCCGGCGGGCCAACTGGTCAAGCAGCGAGGCGCGAGTCTTGAGCAGCACCAAGCATTCGGCCTCGGTGTCGACCCGACCTTGCCACCAGAAGATCGAACGCATGTCAGTGATGATGTTGCCGCAAGCGGCCAGCCGTTCCTGGACTAGCGTCCGCACGATCGCCTCACCGGTCCCCCCGTCAGGACAAGTCGTGATGACCAATCGAACGTCACCGCCGGGTTTGGTCGCGTCGGTCATTCAAGCTCCGTGAGTCGACGGCCAGCGGTCCGCAGCGCGGAGATGATCCCGTGCCGCCCACAGTCCGAGCATCGACTTGGCGTCACGAATCTGGCCGCTGGTTGCCCACTCGAGCGCTTGCTCCAACGGGATGCGCGTGACGTCGATGTCCTCATCGTCCTCGTGATTGGTCGTGCCGGGGATTAGTCCTTCCGCCAAGAACACCCTCAGCTCTTCGTCGCAAAAACCGGGAGTCGTGTAGAAAGCGGCCAGGGGCGTCCAGCGTTGTGCGCGATAGCCAACCTCTTCCTTCAACTCGCGCTCGGCGCAAGTTTCGAACGACTCACCGTCCCCGAGACTGCCGGCCGGGATCTCCCAGATACGCTTACCAACCGCGTACCGGAACTGGTTGATCAACGCCACCGTGTCATCGTCAAAAAGCGGCACGATCGCCGCCGCACCTGGGTGACGGACAACGTCGAAGATCGTCTGCCTAGTGTGGTCTCCGGTGGTGATGCAAATCGTGTCTCTCGCTACATCGACCACTCGACCCGAGTAGACTCGCTGCCGGTCGATGCGTTCCCACTTCACGCGAAGAAGGTCGCCATCTTTAGCCGCCCGTTCTCCTGAGGACGACCGGGATGCCGGGCGCCAGTCCCAAGCGCTCCGCCGCCGATCCATCCCTGCATGCCACCTCGAGCCAGCCCGAGGAACCAACCAGCCCGCAAAGCGAACCCACCTCCACATCGCTGTAGGTCCGTACGACGGGCATCGTCTGGCCGCCGGCTTCGACGATCACTGTGCCCTCGGCGTGAGCGACCCAACGTTCCGGCAAATTGGTGACCGCGTTCCCGAAGTGATCCACGTGCACCACTTCGCCGCGATACGTGTCGCGCTCTTCGACCGGTGCCGGGACCGCGAGACGACGAAGGTTCGTCGCCGGTGGTCCAAATGCCTCGAGTTCGACGGAGCCAGCCTCGATCAGTCGCGCCAGGTGAGCGGCTACCGGGGCGAAGATGTCACGTCCGTGAAAAGTAGCGCTTGGATCGCGACCAGCGCGCCACCAACGGGCCTCCGTCAGCTCGACCGCCTGCGGGTCGGCATCGGTGAAGGGCGGCGCAAAGAGCGTAAACACGCCACTATCCGGCCCGACCATGTACTGGTGTTCCGACGTCTTGATCGCCAGCGCGCGACGCGGGGTCCCAACACCGGGATCGACAACGACACAATGAACCGATGCCGGTGGGTAGTACGGCACGGCGCGGTACAACGCGAAGGCCGCGCCGCGGACATCTTGCGGCGCTATCGCGTGGGTCAGATCCACGATCATGGCGTGCGGCGCGATGTCCGCGATCACACCTTTCATCGCGCCGACATAGCCGTCGGCAGTGCCAAAGTCTGTGGTCAGTGTAACGATCGTCACGCTACTCCCGCTCGTTACCGCGGCTGGCTTCATCCAGGATCCGCGCTTCTTCGTTTGTCAAACTATCCAGCCCGTGCTCCGAAATCTTGTCCAGAATCCGATCGATTTCGGTCTCGACTCGCCGTGACCCGGGAACCCTCGACGCGTCACCGTCGATCAGCTTGAGTTTGCGTCGCCGCCACCGGTTGGCGAGACGCTCGACCGGCGAGCGGTCTCCCCACCTCATAAACACGTAACCGGCCAGCATCCCGCCCACGTGAGCAGCCCGCGCGATGCCGCTCTGCGACCCGGAGAACAAGTACAACAGCTCGAGTCCCGCCAGACCCGCGACCAAATACTTGGCTCGGATTGGCAGGAAGAACCAGAGGTAGATGTACTGGTTCGGAAACAACATACCGAACGCGAGAAGCACGCCCAGCACCGCGCCAGAAGCGCCGATGATGATCGAGTTGTAATTGAATACGAACGACAGGGCAGCCGCCCCGAGACCACACACCACGTAGTAGTGCAGAAACCTGGTCGGTCCCCACAATCGCTCGATCTGAGTACCGAACATCCACAGGACGAACATATTGAACAGCAGGTGGAAAAAACCGCCGTGCAGAAACATGTAGGTCAACAACTGCCAAACCCAAAGGCGTTCCACGACCCAGGCCGGTCGAAGTCCTAGGATCTCCTCCAGACGCAGCCCAAAGGTTTGAAACACCGGCACAGCGAGCAGGTTCTGAAGCAAGAACACCACTCCATTGACGATTAACAGCCACTTGATCGTCTCCGGGAACGTTCTCCCGGTCGGGTCCTGGGTCCACGTGCTTCTCATCATCTGGAAAGGGTCGCTACGAGCTCTCGGGTTCCCTTACGGTGAGTTTCTCACCTAGTTCCTCAGGCATTTCATGCGGCCACCGGCCGTGAAGGGCGCGCTCGAGCCGGGGTCGAATGATGAGCTCGAACGTGGGCTCCTTGCCGGGAAACAGGTTCAGCGCTGTTTCGCGGCAACGCTCGACTTGCTGCAGCGCCTCGAGCATGGAGAGATCTGGATCCTGATACAAACGTGCCAACGTAAAGTCGACCACCAACCGAAGACGCCGTAGGCGTCGGTTCTCTTCCCTCAGGGCTTCGTTAAAATCCATCAGCGACTTGTAAGGTACTCGATCACCAACCGCACTCCGGCACCCGTCGCCCCCACCGGTTCATAGTATCGGGGTTTGGTCACGTAGGCGTTGCCGGCGATGTCGAGGTGCGTCCACGGGATCGCATCACCAACGAAAAACTTCAGGAACGCCGCCGCGTTCGAGGCGCCACCCCAGTGGCCGCCGGCGTTCTTTATGTCGGCCACCTCGGAGCGCATGTTCTCAGAGAACTCGTCGTACAGCGGTAG
>JBDHIC010000209.1:0-3179 GCA_039589035.1 Gemmatimonadota bacterium
GCTGGCGCTGAGGACACAGCAGATTCTGGCGCACGAAAGCGGTGTCGCCGATACCGCCGATCCGCTCGGAGGCTCGTTCTATGTCGAACGGTTGACGGCCGACCTCGAGGAGCGAGCGCGCGCATACCTGGATCGAATCGAGGACATCGGCGGGTCGGTCGCCGCGATCCAGGTCGGATTCTTTCAGGGCGAGATAGAACGTGAGGCATACCAACACCAACAGCGGGTCGAGAACGGCGAAGAGGTCGTAGTCGGCGTGAACCGTTGGACGGAGACGGATGAGGCAGCATCGGATATCCGGACGGTTGACACCGAGGATCTCGCCAAACGTCAGACCGACCGGCTTGCGGAGTGGCGGGCGAATCGGGACTCGACACAGGTGGAGAATGCACTGGACGCATTGAGGTCGATGACAAGCGGGGAAGCCAACGTGATGCCCGGCATTCGAGCAGCTTGCAGCGCCGGTGCCACCGTCGGCGAAATCGCCGATGTGTTCCGTGATATCGCGGGTACGTACAGAGATCCCGCTGCCGGTCGCCCCTGCGGGTGAAGATCACAAGGAGGAGTGTTGCCGACTTACGTCTATAAATGTGTTGAATGCGATCACACCTTTGAGATCTTCCAAAGGAAGGCGACACGCGCCCGTGCGCGGCGATGTCCGGAGTGCGACGGGCGTGCTGAGCGTCAGATCTCGGGTGGCGCGGGTCTCCTATTCAAGGGCTCAGGGTTCTACATCACCGATTACCGAAGCGACGAATACCGATCGAAGGCCTCCGCCGAGAAAGAAAAGGGTCCCAGCAAAAGTGACAAAAAGGGAGAACAAAAGAAGGCGAAGAAGAAGCCGAATGGTAGCAGCAAGAACACGTCCGCGTGAGGAGTTCCGGACCGCGATTAAATCGCGCCTGGCCGAGTTGGATTGGCCCAGCGAGGAGATCGTCGTGGAGCGCCCTGGTGACCCCGAGCACGGAGATTGGTCCTCGCCCATAGCTCTTGCGTTGGCTCGGCCATTGAAGCGATCGCCGCGTGAGATCGCCGCCGAACTCGTCGCTGGGCTGGACCTGGACGCCGGCCGCTTTGGCGATGTCGCGATCGCCGGGCCGGCTTTCATCAACGTTCGGTTGGCGCCTCGCTATCTCCAGGAAGTGGTACGGGAGATCCTCATCCAACGCGAGTCGTACGGGCGATCGGACCGCCTGAAAGATCAAAAGATCAACGTTGAGTTCGTATCGTCGAATCCAACCGGCCCGCTGCACATCGGTCACGCCCGTAACGCTGCACTGGGGGACGCCATCGCGTCCCTGCTGGAGAGTCAAGGCGCAAGCGTGACCCGTGAGTACTACTTCAACGACGCGGGACGGCAGATGGATATGCTGGGCGCCTCCGTCCACGCCCGTTATCAACAACTCTGGAACCCTTCGTTTCCGTTTCCCGAGGGCGGCTACCAGGGCGAGTACATCATTGACTTGGCGAAGGCGCTGCGTGATGAAGCCGGGGATCGCTGGCTCGGGAAGCCGATCGAAGAGTGTGGCTCGGAGTTTCGTGAGTTCGCGGGTGAGCGCATGAACACGGCGATTCGAGCCGACCTGACTCGCTTCCGCGTCGAGTTCGAGGTGTGGTTCAACGAATCGGCGCTCTACACCGACGACCGATTGACGGCGACCATCGCTGACTTGAAGAATGCCGGGGCAGTGTACGAGGACGATGATGCGACCTGGTTTCGGGCGTCGGAGTTTGGCGACGCCAAAGATCGCGTGCTCGTAAAGCGCACTGGCCAACCGACGTACCTGCTGCCCGACATCGCCTACCATCGGGACAAGCACGAACGCGGATTTGACACGGCGATCGACATATGGGGTGCAGATCATCACGACTACGCGATCAGAATGCGCGCCGCACTTGGCGCTCTCGGGTACCCACCGGATTGGTTGCGTCCGGTGATCTACCAACAGATCAGCCTGCTCGAGGACGGGCAGGAGGTTCGACTATCCACTCGCAGCGACCGCATGGTGCTGCTCGAAGATCTCATGGACGACATCGGTGTCGACGTGACCCGTTACTTTCTCGTCATGCGCAAGGGCGACACGCACATGGTTCTGGACCTCGATCTGGCGAGACGGCAAACGGAGGAGAACCCCGTTTACTACGTGCAGTACGCGCACGCGCGAATCTGCAGCGTATTTGGACGTCTGGAGGAGTCGGCATGGGATCCCGAAACAGCGGGTGTACCCGACAGCCTTGATCTGTTGAACGCGCCAACGGAGATCGAACTTCTGCGCATGCTCGATGATTATCCGGATGTAATTGCCGATGCCGCCGATGCGCTCGAACCGCACCGAGTCACGGATTACCTAGAGTCACTGGCGCGCCGGTTTCATCTTTGGTATCACGGCGAGCACATTCTAGTCGAGGATGAGCCGTTAGCGCGCGCTCGCCTCGCGCTCGCTCGAGCCACGCAGTACGTGCTTCGAGCGGGATTGGGGCAGCTTGGGGTCACAGCACCGGAGTCTATGTGAGCTACACCACAACCTTCTGCATGAGGAGCGGTGAACTTTAATGTCGATTCTGGTGGTAGGATCAGTCGCGCTTGACGACGTCGAAACGCCGTTTGGGAAACGAACGTCGGCCTTAGGCGGGGCCGCGGTGTACTTCGGACTTGCGGCCTCATACTTCACCGATGTCCAGATAGTCGGTGTGGTTGGCACCGATTTCCCTCAGCAGCACTTGGACCTGCTGGCCGACCGCGGGATCGACTTGCGAGGCCTTCAAGTCCGCGATGGTGCGACGTTTCGGTGGGGAGGTCAGTACGGCTACGATCTGAACGCTCGCGAGACGGCGTTCACCGACCTCAATGTGTTCGCGGAGTTCAACCCCGCCATCCCCGAAGAATACCGTCAAACCGAGCACGTTTTTCTCGCCAACATCGCGCCATCGCTCCAATTGAACGTCCTCGATCAGATGACCGCACCTCAATCGGCAGCCCTCGATACGATGGACTTCTGGATCGAGGGAACACCCGACGAACTCCGTAGGGTGCTGGAACGTGTCGACATCGTCCTGATCAATGACTCCGAAACCCGAGAATTAGCACAGGAGCCCAATATCCGAACGGCGGCCAATGCGATTCTGGACTGGGGGCCGCAACTACTCGTAGTCAAGAAGGGCGAACACGGCGCGATCGC
>JBDHIC010000210.1:0-3140 GCA_039589035.1 Gemmatimonadota bacterium
GCTGAGGCGATCTCGAACCGGTACGCTACGTTCGCAGCCTGTAAGACCTTCTCCGCCTTGGCAACGATTTCACGATCGGAGTCCGACCCCGCCAAGATCAACACTTCAGGTGCATTTGCGCTCGTTCCGCTACTCATCGCCATCACTCGATCCACTCGTGAAAATCGTCTCCGATGACGCCGCGTTGCTTGTACCGCAACATGGCGTCCTGACAAGAGCAAGCAAACGGAGTATCCGGAATGGCGTCAAGCAAGCTCCAGGTGATTTCTGGAATCCGGTTGACGGCTTCATCCGACCGCCGACGGCGTTCAGAATCATCTATCTCGGCCACTCCCTCAGCGAATGCCGTCACGTAGGCGATGGGGTGGTAACAGATCTCTAGCTCGCGCGCCAGGAAAGCTTCCGGGGCCAGCGTCATTCCAACCAGCTCCGCTCCGAGTTGGCGCAGCATTTTTACCTCAGCCGGCGTCTCCAGCCGCGGGCCTTCCGACACCGCGTATACGGCCCCGCTCGCTACAGGTGTCCCGTACTCGCCGAGCACATTTTCAAAGGCCTTCCTCAGGGTCGGGCAAAAGACGGGCTCCTGCCTAAGCAAACCGATGCCCTTGTTTTCAAAGAACGTGTGTGAACGGTTCCGCGTCATGTCGAGCAGGTCGCCGGGAAGCACAAACTCTCCGATCTCCAAGTTCGGAGTAAGCGATCCGGGACCCGTCCAGGCGATGATCCTCCGCACGCCCAACTCCTTCAGCGCCCACACGTTGGCCCGATAGTTCACAAACGGCGCCGATACCCGATACTGCCCCTCTCCGTGCCGTGGTAGTACGTAGAACCGCCGGTCCTGATGCTCCATGAACAGAATCGGCATCGAGCACCCAAACGGAGTTTCCTTGACCAACATGTCGGTGATCGTTCCCAGTCGCTGACGAGCTAGTCGGTACACCTTGCCGCCAGCGATAAACGCGATCTCGCTGTGTTGCTCTTCGTATGCGCGGGAAAGCAATTGCGGAAAAGCATCGGGCTTTGACTCGGATGTCACACGACTTCAGTTGCCCGACGTATCACGACCCGGCACGCTGGCCTCGAGTCCAGCCAGTCGGTCGAGCGCGTCGAGCGCTGCCTCCTTTTCGGCTTCCTTCTTTGTACGACCCCAACCGGAACCCAATGGCTCCCCTTCGAGCCAGACCTGGCACCGGAAGTTTATGTCGGCGCGATCGCTGCCTGGAGCCGCTTGAGCGCGGTTGGTACGGTAGGTCAGCTGACCCCGACCTAGCTCGTGAATCATCTCCTGAAGCCGATTCTTGGCGGTATGGAATCCGCCTTCGAACTCAATGTCTCGCGACAGAATGCTCTGCTCAATGAAACGCTTGGCGACCCCGAAGCCACCATCCAGATAGAGGGCGCCGATCACCGATTCCAGCGAATCCGCCGCGATCTTTCGCCGCCCACCCCCCTCCAACAGGTTCTCGTCATCGCCGGTTTGTACGCAGTCGGGTAACCCCATCGCCTCGGAAGCTCGCGCCAGAAATCGCCTCGAAATGATGTGCGCTCGCTGCTGCGATAGCACCCCTTCCTGGGCCTCTGGATGACGTGCGAACAGCCATTCGCTCACGACCAAGTTCAAGACCGAGTCGCCGAGAAACTCCATCCGCTCATATGACTCGCCACGACTATCCGAATCCAGCAGAAACGATGGGTGCGTGGTAGCACGACCCAATAGGTCTCGATTCTTGAACTCGTGGTCGAGCACGTGCTCGAGCAGTTTGAGCCGGTCCTCGCGCTGCTTCGACCGTGCGAAACCGCCCAAGAATCGACGGATCCGGCCGCGCAGCCTCACGAGCTATTCCTCGAACCGCTTGACTGCGAGGGTTGCGTTGTGACCTCCGAAGCCGAAGGAGTTGGTCAACGCCCCAACGACGGTTGCCTGACGCATCTCGTTGGGGACATAGTCGAGATCACACTCCGGGTCTGGAACCTCATAGTTGATGGTCGGGGGCACCTTGCCGGTCGCCAGCACCATGGTGGTGACCACGAACTCGAGCCCCCCAGCCCCACCTAGAAGATGCCCGGTCATCGACTTCGTCGAACCGACCAGGATCTTTTCTGCATGGTCGCCAAAAACCGTCTTAATGGCTTGTGTTTCGTACGCATCGTTCAGCGGCGTCGACGTGCCATGAGCGTTGATATAGCCGATGTCCGTGCGATCCAAACCAGCCTCATCGACCGCCCGCTTCATCGCCCGAGCCGCCCCCTCGCCTTGCGGCGCGGGAGCAGTTATGTGGTGTGCATCGGCGGTCATACCGACACCGACGACCTCGGCATAGATCTGAGCTCCGCGATCGCGGGCGTGGTCCAATTCCTCGAGGATCGCCATCCCGGCACCCTCGCCGAGAACGAATCCGTCCCGTTCCGCATCGAACGGACGACAGGCACGTTCGGGCTCGTCGTTTCTAGTTGACATCGCCTTCATGGCTGCGAACCCGCCGATCGACATCTCCGTCACTGCCGCCTCTGAGCCACCCGCAATCATGATCTCGGCGTCACCGTGTTTGATCAGACGAAACGCATCGCCGATCGCGTGCGCACTGGAGGCACATGCGGAAACGGTACAGTAGTTCGGTCCCTTGGCTCCATAGCGCATCGAGACCACCCCGCTGGCCATATCCGGGATCATCATCGGGATATAGAAAGGGCTTATTCTCGAAGGACCACCCTCGAGGTAGCGACGGTTCTGAATCTCATGCGTAGCGATCCCGCCGATTCCCGACCCGATGATCACGCCAACACGCGTCTGATCTTCGCTATCCATGTCGACGCCACTGTCGGCTAACGCCATATCCGAGGTGGCTACCGCGAACTGGGTAAACAGGTCTTGCCGGCGAACCTCTTTCTTGTGGATGTACACCTCGGGATCGAAACCTTGGACTTCGGCCGCTATCTGGGTCGCGAACAGATCTGGATCGAACCGGGTAATACGACGCACTCCACCCTGGCCCCGCAGGAGTGCCTCCCACGACGATTCCAGGTCGTTACCCAGCGCCGTGACAAGCCCCATTCCGGTGACGACCACACGGCGTCCCATCAGGATACGGTGTCTCGATCTAAGGTGAGGTTTGCTACTCTTCGGTCTTGTTCTTTAAGTA
>JBDHIC010000211.1:0-3128 GCA_039589035.1 Gemmatimonadota bacterium
AAAATGTTCGTTTCCGGGATGTTTTTCTAGGCCGGGACGACGAGCGCGGTGGCGTACATGATGAGCACCCCGACCGCGGCACCTGCTAGGACTTCGCCCCGCCACAGGCCGACTTCGCCGGTCTCCGTGCGGGTCACCAGGCGACCGACCTCGTACACGACCTGCAGGATGGCACCCGTACCCACCGCCAGCGCCAGCGCGCCCCAGAAGGGGCTGAACACGAAACCACCGATCCACGCCCCGAGGATCGCCGGTCCGCCCGCCAGCAGCGCTAAGCCGGCAAAATGCAAGATCCGCGGCTCGCCACGCAGCAACGGCGCCGCGATCCCTATACCCTCGGTGATGTTGTGGAGGGTGAACCCGACCACCAGGAACGTCCCCAGCCCGACCGCGCCTGTGGCCAGCGCCGCTCCAACAGCGAGCCCTTCACCGAGATTGTGGAGCCCGATGCCGAACGCGATCAGCGTGGCGATCGCAAGCGGGCTCAACGTCCCGCTGCGGGCGCGCCGCCGGCCGGTCACGGCGAGCAACCCCAAGACGGTAGCGAGCGTCACGATCCACACCAAGATCGAGGTCTCGAAAGCCTCCGGAACCTCGGACGCCAGCTCGAGCGCCTCGGTCAACGTGTCGATCGCCAAGAACACCAACAGACCCACCGTGAGCGCCAACAGAAAATTGATCCCACGGGATCCCAACCCGCGCAAGAAGGGATGGGTGGCCAGACCGAGCGCCACCGGAACGACCCCTATGTAGAACCCCAACAGACCCAACCTCCAGAACCACCCGGCGGTCGCCTGAGGGGTCGCCGTCGCGACCTCGATCTCGGCATCAAACGTCACGCCGTTGCTCGATACCAGAACGATCTCGTGGGCGTCGCCTTCGACCCACGGATACGGGATCTCGATCGTCGCCCGTCCCAACCGGCCGATCGTCGCATCGGGCTCGATATCGAACGCCCAGATCGCGTCGTCGATCATGAGCTGACTCACCGTCACTGGATCAACCCCGCCGTTGACGAGTTTGAGCCGGATGAGCCCGGCTTGCGGCAACTCGATCCGCTGGATCGTCAACTCCTCGATCGGTGGTGCGGCGCGTTCCAGGCCCACGTTGCGACCCAGCAGAAAGGCCAGCAAACCGACCAGCAGTACGATCACCACCGAGCCGGCGATGAGACCGGCGCTACGCGTCCGCGACATCGAACAACCCCATCCAGCCCAGCTCGGCGAACTCGCTCTGGTGGGCGTGAAACATGAATCGACCGGGGTGTCTGAACTCGAACTCGAGCACGTGGCGCTCACCCTGACAGAACATCAGTGTGTCGGTGAACTCATCGGGCTCGAGCGCGGTCCCGGTGCGGTAGACGTGAAAGAAGTTGGCGTGCAGGTGGAGAGAGTTGATCAAGTCGAACTCGAGCAAGTTGACCACGTAGAGCCGAACTCGCTCGCCGACCACGGCCGGCAAGGGATGGCGCATGTAGTGGAAAGCCACCGTGTTGACCGCGTAAAACTCGTTCTCGGCGTCGAAGTTGGTATCGAAGCCGTTCATCACCATCACGTACTCCCGCGCCGGCTCGCGGCCGACCGCCGGGTCCACGATGAACGCGCCGTAGAGTCCTTTGTGGATGTGACGTTTCAGCGGCGTTGTGTGGCAGTGATACAAATGGAGCCCAAATGGGTCGGCGTCGAACTCGTACACGAACTGCTGGCCGGGGTCGACGATCTCGAACACGCCATCCATGTCGGCGGGGTGGAAGCCGTGAAAATGGATCGTATGCGGGTGGCTGCCGC
Source organism: Gemmatimonadota bacterium (assembly GCA_039589035.1). Lineage (GTDB taxonomy): Bacteria > Gemmatimonadota > Gemmatimonadetes > JACCXV01 > JAHWKZ01 > CAMYLR01. The sequence continues at coordinate 1,788 of JBDHIC010000211.1, forward strand.
CGTTGCGGAAGTTCACCCGTATGCGGTCTCCTTCGGTGCACCGAATCGTCGGGCCCGGGACGCGGCGGTTGTAGGTCCACGCTGGATACCACACCCCGGGCGCGATCTCGATCTCCTTGTCGATGGCCACGAAATCGTACTCGCGAAGGGTCTGGCCGCTGGGTAGCTGCGACACCCGACCCCCGTCGAACTCGGTGGCAAACGCGGTCGGATCGAATCCGCCCGGCTGGATGTCCTTGAACGGTCCGCTGCCGCCGGCGCCATGCAGAGCGGGCACCTCGGCCCGTGGTTGAAGCTCCTGACCGGCCTTGGTCAACGCATTGCCGCCGAGGGCCGCCGCCCCGGCCAGCGCACCGCCCTTGAGCACCGTTCTTCGGCTCAGTCCTGGACGGACTTCCTGTTTATCGTCACGATCAGTCATAAAAACTTAGTGTGGGCTAAAATATCGCTGCGGCCGTCGCCCCACGTCAATGCCCACGGGGGGGAGAGCGCTCGACTCGGACCCTAGCCGCGCCAATGCGGCGGAAAAGGTCCTGCCGGCTCCCCAGACACGCCGGGCCTCACCGGCCCGTGCGCCGCTGCTTGGAGCCGACCCGAGCGGGGGTCAGCGACCAAGTGTGTCCCCGCCGGTCCCCGTTGCGGGTCGCGCAGGAGCACGTAACCCAGGGCGAGCCAGGCAACAAACTTGGGGTCCGGAGCCATCGTAGTCGCGCCCATCACTCCATTCACAATAATGAAAACGATATACGCCACGAGAAAGGCATGCGCCGGACTCCGGACCCGACTCGTCCAACGGACAGCGCGACCGAGACAGCCGACGAGAGTCCCCATCAGCAAACCGAAACCGATGGCTCCGGTGCCGAGCAAGATCTCCAAGTACAGAGAGTGTGTACCACTGGCGCCCCAAGGCAGAGAAGCGGGCATCTGAGCTGCTCGCTCCGGCGACATGAAGCTGTTATAACCGTACCCCAGCAAGGGGCGCTCGCCGACAAAAGTCCATAAGTACTGCCACAACTCGGTCCTGCCGCTCAACGTCAGTGCCTCTCTGATGCCGGAGCCGCGTCCCATCAAGATGAACTGCCAAGGCGTCGACAGAGATTCGTTTTGGATCAGAAACAGAGCTAGAATACCAACGGCGCCAGCGGATAAGACTACCGCCATCAACCGCAACGGCGAAGTGTGCAGTCCCCAGAACACGCCAAGCGCGATCAGAGTCGCTCCAAATGCCGAACGTGATCTCGTCAGGACGAGCAGCACCAAAGCCACGACGGCAATTACTACGAATAGTCGGCGCCCTGCGATCTTCATCTTTGACAAGCAAAATGCGCCCAAGATCAGCCT
>JBDHIC010000212.1:0-5536 GCA_039589035.1 Gemmatimonadota bacterium
GTGGCGACCGCCAGCATCACCGCGCCGGCGATCGTGAAGCGGGCGGCTCCCAACAGGTACGGTGGAAGCACCGCGACGCCAAGCTTGATGAACAGGTAGGTCGAGCCCCACACCACGCAGACTGCGGCGTAGGCGACAGCCACGGCGACCGGGTTGGCTGGGGTCACGGCGCGCATCGGCGGAAGGTAGTGCCCGCTCGAATGGCGACTAGGTAGCCGACGACGATAGGTTGACGTCGTGTCGGACTTAAAGATCTCCGAGCTGATCTACGACTGGAACCGCGAGGCGGGCGACCTGGTTCGGCCTACCCAGCCGGTCGAGTTCGACGACGAAACTTTGCGCGATGGCTTGCAGTCGCCATCGGTCATCGACCCGCCGATCGACACCAAGATCGAGATCCTCCACTTGATGGATCGACTCGGCATCCATACCGCCAACATCGGTCTGCCCGGAGCGGGACCGCGGGCGGTTGCCGACGTCACCCGACTGGCGCAGGAGATCGTCGACGCCAAGCTGTCGGTCGGCGCCAATTGTGCTGCGCGAACGCTCCAGCAAGACATCGATCCGGTGGCCGAGATCTCGCAGCAAGTTGGCCTGTCGATCGAGTGCTGCACGTTCATCGGCTCGTCGCCGATTCGGCAGTACGCCGAGGGGTGGGAACTCGACTGGGTGCTGAAGACGAGCGAGAAGGCGGTCGACTACGCGGTCAAGCAGGGCCTCCAGGTGATGTTCGTGACCGAGGATACGACCCGTGCTCGACCCGAAGCGTTGGAGAAGCTCTACGCGACCGCCATCGAGGCCGGTGCGAGCCGGATCTGTCTGGCCGACACGGTTGGTCACGCGACACCGGATGGCGCTCGCAATCTCGTGCGGTGGGCCAAACAGCTCGTTGCAGAGACGGGTGCCGACGTCAAAGTCGACTGGCACGGCCACCGCGATCGGGGGTTCGGGCTCGCCAACGCGCTGTCGGCGATGGTCGCCGGCGTCGATCGAGTGCACGGAACGGGGCTCGGAATTGGCGAGCGGGTAGGGAACACCGAGATGGATCTTCTGCTCGTCAACCTCAATCTGTTGGGGTGGATCGAAACCGATCTCAGCCCGCTGCCCGAGTATTGTCAGCGCATCGCCGAGTCGACCGGCGTGCCGTTACCGGTCAACTACCCGGTAGTCGGGGAAGACGCGTTTCGGACCGGCACCGGCGTCCACGCGGCGGCAGTCATCAAGGCCGAGAAGAAGGGTGACGACTGGCTCGCGGATCGCGTTTATTCGGGTGTCCCGGCGGGGTTGGTCGGACGCCACCAGCGAATCGAGATCGGCCACATGTCGGGCCGTTCCAACGTCGAGTACTGGCTCACCTTGCGAGGGTACGATTCCTATCCAGAGCTAGTCGATCAAGTCTTTGAGCTGGCGAAAAGCTCCGATCACACCCTCACCGATCAGGAGATCGAAGCCGTGATCGAGGGCGCCCGCGTCGGTCGCCCGGGCTAAAAAAACACCCCCAAGAACAGCCCAAAATCGAACAATTGGCCCGCAGGTTGCGTATTAGCTAACACATGAGGCGCCTGGGATACTATACGCTGCTGGCGGCCGTGATCGTCAGCTTGGTGACCACCCTGCCGGGCGAGGTGCCGTGCTGCGAGCTCAATTACGAAGTGCGGCCCGATCCAACGGCGGGGGTCGTCGACGTGTCGCTGGCGGTGTACGGATTCGACGGCGACTCGCTGGTCCTCGTTCGTCCAAGCGCCCGTCCGCTCGTCGGGCTGCTGGCCCAGGACCCCGAGGTCAAGGGCGCCCGCAGCGGCCGCTGGGACGTGGTAGAGGGCGCGCCGCGGTGGACGTTCGCACAACCTGAGCGCGGGTGGGGTGACCCGATTCGGATCCACTACCGATTGGCGATCACCGCTGAGGAGCCGGTCAACGCGTGGAGCGTTGGTCTCGGCCCTGATCTCCTGTACGCGCCAGCCGAAGCGTTATTCCTAACCCCGGAGATGCCAGCTCAGGCCGCGATGCATGCCCAGGTTAGGATCCGCTGGCGGTTGCCGCGGGAGTGGGAAGTTGTCGCTGGCTGGAACGAGTACGTGTTCCATGGCGTGCGGTCGTTGTTGCGAACCAACGTGCTGGCTGGTTCCATCGAACACTATCAGCGGGAAGCGTGCGGCATGACCGTCGAGTTCGCGGCGCAGGGCGAGTGGACGTTCGATCGGCGCGAGCTGGCGGATGATCTGGCGGCGTTGACTTGCGCGGCTCGTCACCGATTGGGGAATCCCGGCATCGACCGGATATCGGTTACGCTGGTGCCGGCGCGATTCCCGATGACGAGCGGGAACCGGAACGGCCCGCACGCGATCGGGCTGGTACATCGGTTGCCCGACGGCTCGCGCCCCAGCATTCGGTTGCTGGCCCACGAGCTGGTCCACCTGTGGCAGCAATACGACGCGCCGTTGTGGTTTCAGGAGGGGGTGAACGACTACCTGGCGCTGCGGATCGCGCACGAGGCTGAGTTGTTGGATGCCGATAGTTATCTCGACCATCTGGCGGCGATCGACGCCACGTACCGCGCCAATCCGCATCGCCGACGGTGGTCGTTTGACGACGAGGCACGCGAATCGCCGGCATTCGGTCCTAGCGACGAGTACCTGGCGTACCGCAAGGGGGCGATCGTCGGATTGGCGCTCGATCGCGAGCTCCGCCTGCGGACCGAGGGTGAGATCGACGTAGCTGTGTTGTGGCGTGAGATGAACGACCTGGCGGCATGGGGCCACGTGCGGTGGACGGCGGACGAGATCTCAGACCGGGCTGCGGCGCTCATCGACGGCAACGTCAGCCCGTTCTTTGGCCGTTTCGTGCATGGAACCACAGATCTTCCACGGCCGAGAACGCTCCTCGCAGACCTTCCGCCGCTGCCCGAACCGCGCGCCGAGCGCGGTGGTCTTGGCCGCGTGGCCGCTTTCATCCAAGCGACGCTCGACTAAGCGACAAAATTCGTTCTCGATAGTGGGCTTCTGCGATGACGGTCGCACCGACCGGGCGTAGATTGCGGTGATGCCCACAGTCACTCTCATCAAAGGCGACGGCATCGGGCCCGAAGTCGTCGATGCGGCGACCTGCCGGCGGTCACGCTCGACTCCTTCCGCGAGAACGCGGTGTGCCTCAAGGGACCGCTGGCGACCCCCGTCGGGTCCGGGTTTCGAAGCGTCAACGTGGCCCTGCGTAAGGAGTTTGACCTCTACGCCAACGTTCGGCCGTCAAAATCACTGGTGCCTAGTGGGCGCTACGATGACGTCGACCTGGTGGTCATCCGCGAGAACACCGAAGGTCTCTACGCCGGCATCGAGCACTACATCGATACCAAGCGCAGCGCGGCTGAGTCGATCACGATCGTCACTCAGGATGCGTCACGGCGGGTTATCCAGTTCGCATTCGATTACGTCGCTCGACGACCGAAACAGCGTCTCACGTTGGTCCACAAGGCGAACATCTTGAAGTACACGAGCGGCCTGTTCCTCGACGTTGGAAAAGAGTTGGCGGCCGACCACCCGGAAGTCGAGTTCAATGACCGAATCATCGACAACATGGCGATGCAGTTGGTGCTCGACCCACACCAGTTCGATACGATCGTAACGACCAACATGTTTGGCGACATCCTGTCCGACTTGTGCGCCGGTCTCGTTGGCGGGTTGGGGATGGCCCCAGCTGCAAACGTGGGTGAGGAGATGGCGATGTTCGAAGCCGTTCATGGGTCGGCTCCGGATATCGCCGGCCAGCGGGTCGCGAACCCGAGCGCCGTGATCCTGGCCGCGGCGATGTTGTGTGAGCACATCGACCAGACCGAGGCCGGCGATCGATCGCGCGCCGCGGTCGAGCGGGTCCTGCTCGAAGGCGAGGTTCGAACCCCAGACCTCGGCGGTACGGCGACCACCGATGAGTTTTGCGATGCGGTCGTCGGCGCGCTCGAGCGAGTCCCGAGTGCGGAGGCGGTAGGCTGATGGCGTTCAAGGGCGTTGATTATCTCGACATCGAATCGGAGCTGGCATCCGAAGAACGGATGACCCGCGACACGGTGCGCCGGTTTGTCGACGAGCAGGTCATGCCGATCATCGAAGAGGCGTACCTCGATGGGCGCTTTCCGAAGGAGTTGATCCCCGGCGTGGCGGAGTTGGGTGTCCTGGGCGCCAACCTCCCCGAGGAGTACGGGTGCGCCGGGATGAACAACGTCGCTTACGGGTTGATCATGCAGGAGCTCGAGCGCGGCGACAGCGGCATCCGCTCGTTCGTCTCGGTGCAGGGCGCCCTGGTCATGTATCCGATCTTTACGTTTGGCTCGGAGGAGCAGAAGCGGCGCTGGCTACCAGCCATGGCAGGCGGTGAGGCGATCGGGTGTTTCGGGTTGACCGAGGCCGACTACGGATCGAATCCAGGGGACATGGCAACGCGCGCCGAACCCGACGGCGATGGGTGGGTGCTCAACGGCTCCAAGATGTGGATCACCAACGGTTCGATGGCGCACGTGGCGGTCGTCTGGGCCCAAACGCCGGATGGGATTCGAGGCTTTCTCGTCGAGCGCGGGACCGAGGGGTTCGACACGGTGGAGATGCACGGCAAGCACTCGCTTCGCGCGTCGGACACTTCGGAGCTGGTGTTCAACGATGTGCGGCTCGCCGGCGACGCGATTCTGCCTGGGTCAGATGGTCTCAAAAGCCCGCTCATGTGTTTGACACAGGCTCGTTACGGGATCGCCTGGGGTGCGGTCGGTTCGGCGATGGCGTGTTACGAAGAAGCGCTGCGGTACACCAAGGAGCGAGTGCAATTCGACCGTCCGATCGCCGGTTTTCAGCTCATGCAGCAGAAGCTCGTCGAGATGCTCGATCGGGTGACGCTGGGCCAGCTTCTCGCGTACCGTGTGGGCCGGCTAAAAGATGCCGGCAAGCTCAAGCACACACACGTATCGTTGGCCAAGCGACACAACGTCATGATGGCGCGCGAGGTGGCCAGCACTGCGCGTTGGGCCTTGGGTGCCAACGGCATCCACTCCGAGTACCAGGTCATGCGCCACATGTGCAACCTCGAGACAGTGTTCACGTACGAGGGGACGCACGACATTCATACGTTGATCATCGGTCAGGACATTACCGGCCTAAACGCTTTTACTTGATCGTATCGCGCTGTACCGAAATGGAGGATTCAATGGCTGAAAAGAAACTCATTAGCGTCGAGAAGGGAAACGGAATCGCGATCTTCACTCTCGACGATCCGCCCGCAAACACGTACACCCACGAGATGATGAAGCAGCTCGACGCGGCGATCATCGATGCTCGCTTTGACACCGACGTGCATGTGATCGTGCTGACTGGATCGGGCGAAAAGTTCTTCTGTGCGGGCGCCAACATTGAGATGCTGTCTCAGTCAGACCCGACGTGGAAGTACTTCTTCTGTCTGCACGCCAACGAGACGCTGTCACGGCTCGAGCACACGCCGAAGCTCATTATTGCCGCGCTCAACGGGCACACCGTGGGTGGTGGCCTCGAGGTGGCGATGG
>JBDHIC010000213.1:0-3090 GCA_039589035.1 Gemmatimonadota bacterium
GCGTTTCAAGGAGATCTCGGCCGCCTATCAGGTGTTGTCAGATCCTGAAAAACGGCGCCAGTACGATCAGATGCGGCGCTTTGGCGCTGGTGGCATGGGCGGTTTCGGTACCGGCGCGCCTGGGGGGCAGCCCGGTGGCTGGCAGCGGATCGACCTCGAGGATTTCGGGGGTTTGGGTGGCTTGGGCGGTCTCGGGGACCTGTTCGCGTCGATCTTCGGCGGCGGTGCGGCGCGAACGCGCGGCCCGGCGGCGAGCCGGCGGCGGGCTGGACCGGATCGCAACATCACAGTCGGAGTTTCGTTTACGGTCGCAGCCCGCGGCGGGCAGATCAGCGTCACACTGCCGCTGGAAGCGGAGTGCCCCAAATGCAAGGGTAGCGGCGCCGAGCCCGGAACGTCTGCCGAGCCATGCCCGCAGTGCTCGGGTACCGGACAGATCTCGCTCGTGCAGGGCGGTTTTTCGGTTCAGCGACCCTGCCCCCGCTGTTACGGCCGCGGAGTGCTGATCGTGAACCCGTGTCGGGAGTGCGGCGGTGACGGCTCCGTCACGCGCCGCCGTCGGGTCAAGGTCCGGATCCCGGCCGGCATCGAGGACGGTGAGAGAATCCGCCTGCGCGGCAAGGGGGAACCCGGCGTGGCGGGTGGCCCGCCAGGAGATCTGTACCTGGCGATCCAGATCAAGCCGGATCGCTTTTTCCGGCGCGACGGACTCGACATCCACTGCACCGTTCCGATCAGCGTGGTGCAGGCGATGTTGGGGACGCGCATCCGGGTGCGAACGGTACACAGCAAGAAAGTCGAACTCGCCATCCCCGCGGGTACACAGGGTGGAACGCGCTTCAAGCTCAAAGGGCAGGGTATTGCGAAGGGCGGCAAGACCGGCGATCAGTACGTTGAGATAACGATCACCGTGCCCGAGGAGTTGAGCGAAGAGGAACAGGCCATGGTCGAGGAACTCGGCCAGCGGTCCAGTTTCAAGGAATGACGCGAACCGCTTCGATCAGTACTTGACGCCGAGCGCATCGCACAGAAAACGCTGAAAGGGCTTCGCGGCGCGGCAACGTGAGGTGAACTCCGGAATCAGCTCGCGTCCAGTCACCGTGCGCTGGTTCAGCTTCGAGAGGCCGACGAAATCCTTGCGGCGAAGGTCTTCGATCAACGGATGGTCAGGGTCGAACCCCGCCGGCGCGCGTTTTAGAGAATCCCCCGACAGCTCGTAATGCTCGCGGAAGGTCTTGGCGCCTTTGGCCCGTTTCCAACGCGTCGGTTCCCGATCGATCGCGGTTCGGATCTTTTTGAGCGACCCTGAGTCGGGACGCCAGATCCCGCACGCCATCCACGTTCCCTCGGTGTCGATGTGCAGGTAGAAACCCGGGCCGTGAATATCTTTCGACGTGACGTGCGGGAACCGGATTCCGACGTACGTCTTGTATGGGCTTTTGTCCTTGGAGAACCGAACATCGCGGTAGATCCGGAACAGCGACCCGCCGACCGGCCGCGCATCGGCCTTGAAGTGCGGACTGATCTTCTTCAAAGGCGGTGCGACGTCGCTGATGAACTTGAGTGCCGGCGCCTTAACGTGCTCTTCGTAGCGATCCTTGTTGGCGTTGAACCAGTCACGCCGATTGTTGAGATCGAGCTCCCTCAGGAAATCGAACGTGGCCCGCGAGAAGTAGCGCTCACCGCCCTTGCCGGTCTTCGCCATCAGTCGCCTAGCTAGCAGCCTCGAACCGGCTTGCGACCTCGTCCCAGTTGACGACGTTCCACCAAGCCGTCACGTAGTCGGGGCGACGATTCTGGTAGTTCAGATAGTAGGCGTGCTCCCACACGTCGACGCCGAGAATCGGCGTTCGGCCCTGCGACAGTGGCGAATCCTGATTCGGCGTGCCCTCGACGACCAGTTTGCCGCCATCGACCGAAAGCCACCCCCAGCCGCTACCGAACTGTCCAACGGCAGCAGCGGAAAGCTTCGACTTGAGATCGTCAAAGCTGCCAAACACCTCGGCGATCGCGTCTGCGAGAGCGCCGCCGGGTTCGCCGCCCCCATCCGGTGACATGATCGTCCAGAACAGGGTGTGGTTGGCGTGCCCTCCGCCGTTGTTGCGCACCGCTCCGCGGATATCCTCGGGCACGGCGCTCAGGTTGGCTATCAGCTCTTCGACGCTCTTCGATTGCAGATCGGGGTGTTTTTCGAGCGCGGTGTTCAGGTTGCCGACATACGCGGCGTGGTGGCGATCGTGATGAATCTCCATCGTCTGCGCGTCGATGTGAGGCTCGAGCGCGTCAAACGGATACGAGAGAGCAGGGACCTCATGCGCCATGAAAGTGTCCTCGTTTGTGGATGTGGACGAGTGATCAAATGCGATGTTAAACGGTGCGTCAACGTATCACGCACGCCCCGGCCGGGCCAATTGCGCCGCTGGTTGACACCTGCGGGCGTCAGCCCGTACGTTTTTTCGCCTACCGAGGCGCGCGACCCCATCGTCTAGTCTGGTCTAGGACTCCACCCTTTCAAGGTGGCAACACGGGTTCGAATCCCGTTGGGGTCGCCAACACGTGCATGAATGGGTCGGCGTAGCGATACCATGTGCGGCCGCATACACTAGAGTTCAGCTAGCCAGCCATGATCGACGCACAAGAAAAAGGAGGAAACGGCAATGACGCTGCAAGTTGATTGCGCGAAGGTGAACCCGGCCACCGGGTGCACGACCATTATACAGGCCGAGACCGAAGAAGAGCTGATGCAGAAGGTCGCCGTGCACGCCAAAGATCACGGCATCACCGAGGTGACCCCCGAGCTGATAGCGCAGGTCAAGGGAACCATCGAAGAAGTCTGACATGGTTGCGGAGAGCCGACATGGGCTCTTCGCAACTAACCATTCAGTCTATTCTGCGCGAATCGCTTCGACGGGTTCGAGACTGGCTGCGTTGCGGGCGGGAAGCACCCCGGAGACCAGTCCGATGACGATCGCCACGCCCTCGGCGACGAAAACAAACAACACCGGTGTGTGGACTGGGAGGGCGGGGACAAAGAGGTGTAATACGCGGGAGATGCCGATCCCGATCAACAGTCCGCCGAGTCCGCCCAGC
>JBDHIC010000214.1:0-3073 GCA_039589035.1 Gemmatimonadota bacterium
GCACCTGGATCGCATCTTCGATCGCTTCCACAGAGTGGAGCACTCCCGAAGCAGAGCCCATGGTGGCACAGGTCTGGGCCTAACCATCGCACAGTTGTTGGCGAGGCTTCAGGATGGACGAATCGAGGTCGAGAGCGAGGTGGGTCGCGGGAGCGAGTTCGCCTTATGGTTGCCCGCAGTAGAATTAGAGTAGCGTTAGGTTTCTCTCATACAGCCCATTTTCCCTTTTCAGTTACCAAGCCAATGTCGAGCTTCCTTTTGTCGAAGCAACTATTTCGTCAAAAGGGGGCGACATGTTTACGCGTTCGAGCTGGACAACCTTTTTGGCTTTCCTCGTACTGTCGAGTGCATTCGTAGCGATGGGATGTAGCGAGGGATCGCAGATCACCGAACCAGCCGCGTTGTTCACAGCAAGTCATGGCGCGGACAACGCCAACGATGCGGCGACACACACCTACGATGTTTCGGTCACCAACCTTACAACGGGGCAGCCGTTGTCACCCGGCGTGTTTTTGACACACGTCAAGCAGCAGAGCCTCTTCGCTGTGGGGTCGGCGGCCTCAGAAGGGATCCGTCTTATAGCGGAGAACGGTGATCCGTCGACGGCCGCGACGGAGGTCACGGGACAGCCCGGGATCTTCGATGTCCAGACGAGCGGTGCGCCGATCCATCGTGTCGGGGGGCCAGGTGCAAATACCCTAACCGTCCGCATAACGGCGCGCGCCGAAGCGAATCAGTTCTCGTTCGCCGCGATGCTTATCTGCACCAATGACGGGTTTACTGGCCTGGAAGGAGTCAGGCTGCCCGGAGGGTTCAACCCGGCGACCTATTACGCGATGGCCTACGACGCGGGCACTGAGTTGAATGATGAGGACGCAGGGAGCATCGTGCCTCCCTGTTTCGGGATCGGCCCGGTGAGCGGCCCAAGCGGTGGCGCCGGGCGGACGCCGACCTCTAACGCAATCGCCCCCCACGCTGGAATCCAAGGCGGAGCGGACCTGGATGCCGCGCAGCATGGGTGGACGGAACCTGTAGCGCGAATCACGATCCAGCGGATCGACTAGCGTCGCAGCGGGCTTCTTTGCCATAGGCGCGGCGACGCTACAAGTCGAGAGTCCTCCTGGCGTGGAGTGACCCAGTCTCGACGGAGGCGTCGTCCGCGCCTGCGGTGCGTGGGTCTTGACACTCAGACATTCTTTATCCGCAACCCGCCGAACAAGAAATACAGAATGAGACTATTTAAGAGGACATAGCCCAAAAACATCCACGGCCCAACCCACGCGCTCGGAACAATCATAATCCAGGGCATCGCAAGGGGGAGCAGTAGTATCCCCGATTCACCAGAATCGGCTGGGTTCTTTGACGCTACGAAAAACAGCCATGAGAAGGCGACGACGGCCAGGAGCAGAAACAAACCGGCCGCAGCGATACCACCTCGTGAGAATCTGATAGTTGGGTTCAACATCGTGCCACCCTAAGTATAAGCCGAAGCACCGAGATAACTCCCACCGGATATCTGCGACACGGCGGTGTCAGTAAACGACCCCGGCAAGCCCCTCCTGACTTAGAACCGTCCGATGATCAGGGTGAAGTTGAGATTCAAGTCTCTTCGGAATGCGATCGGCGTCGGGATATAGTGCTCTTGAAGTCTGCGGAGTTCAGGCGTCCTACCACAAGAGTGCATTCCAAAACCCAGTGTGGACGTTCAAGGGAATGATTTCGCTTGGAAACGGTCATCTCACACCAATCAGAGGCGATCATGTCGTGAATAGCGTGGTGTGGAACGTGCGATTCGTCAACGACTTGGGGACCCCCGAACCAAAGCCACAGACGACAAAGGAGAAGTCGCCTCATGATGAAGGCACTCGTTACCTCGTTGGCATTCGCTACGACTCTCAGCGCGGCTGCATGTCAGTCGGACTCTCAAGGTCCACTAGGCAATGTCGCCCTAGCTTCAGCTGAAGGGGCGACGGTGACCGATGAGTTTGGTTGCGGCCTCCCCGCGGCGGCCAGCGGTTTGAGCGTCGATCTGTTTACAACCGACCGCGTGCACTCAACTGAGACACCGAGCGGCAATACGGTTCTCAGTTGTCACTTTGATATTCCCGAGGGTTCCGAGCCTGCGAAGGCAATCAGGAATGACGGATTCCTGTGCAACACATTCCTCGGTCCTACGCTCAACTCGATGTCTGTAGCGACGCCGGGTGGTAAGGCGACGCTCACGTGCCAGATCAACGGCTCGGATAGTTAACGGGAGGGTAAAATCCTCCTTCTCTTGGTGCAGCGAGGAAGCCCCGTCACGGCGGGGCTTCCTCGCATTTGGGTGGCTCGTGTATGGCGAGGCTTCTTGGTTGCCTCAACCGTAGATCGATCGACCGGCGCCCGGACGAGCGTTAGGCGGGTACGGCGCAAGATCGTCGATGCGTCCCGGTTGTGTTGCGACGCGATTCAGCCACGCCTGGACGGCCGGGTAACGATTCATTTCGTACCCCGCTTCGCCGGCCACGTGCGTGTATCCGTAAATCCCGATATCGGCGATGGTGTAGTGGTCAGCGACAAAAAACTTGTGCTGCGCCAGATGATAATCGAGGACAGCCAGCACTTGCTCACCGGCCGTTCGGCGGTGAATCGCGTCGGCGTCGTCCGGCTTGAGTCGACCGGTCTGGAGCCGGAAGCGGAGGCCACCCACCCCGGGCACGACGTCGGTTTGCTCATAGAGCAGCCAGCGTACGACCTGTGCGCGCTCCATCCTGTTGGTAGGGAGGAATGACGTGTCCTCAGCGAGATAGAGCAGGATAGCGTTTGATTCCGGCAGGAACTGGCCGGGCACTACCTCGAGAACCGGCGTCGAGCGCGCGGGGTTCATCCGCGCATAACCATCGCTGAGAGTTTCGCCCGCGAAGATATCGACGGGCACGCGCTCGTACGAGAGATCGAGCAGCGCCAGCAGAAGTCGGAGCTTATAGCAATTGCAGGACGCAGCGTAGTCGTACAGCCGCAAATCGGACATCATCGCTCCTCTCGGTTGTGGTGGCGCCCTTTATAACATCGCGTGTTACAATGAAACCTACGA
>JBDHIC010000215.1:0-4407 GCA_039589035.1 Gemmatimonadota bacterium
TGCTGCCGCTGATCCCGTCGATGGTCGCGCTTTATGAAGCATCGCGAGAGGTCTGGGATACCGATACCGATCCCGACGAGCTGCCGACAGAGCAACTGCGCGCCCGGCGGCTCGAGATCGAGAACGTCGAATGGACGGGCCCAAACGAGGTACGCGTTACGTCCGCGGAACCGTTGAGAACGGGTCGCTTGTACCGAATCGAGATCCTCGATGTGGTGAACGTCAGCGGGTTGATCTCTACCGCCGAAGGCGGTCGGGTATTCCAGCCGAGCTATGATGGAGCGGCCGAGTTCCGCTCCGAGCCGCTCGAGATGCCGGACGGTGGCCTGTGACCTCGGGTACCGAGCGCCTCCGGTGGCTGCCAGCGGTGCATGTTTGCGTAGCCGAGCGACCGACAGCGGTTGAGAGGCTGAGCGCAGGAGAGATGTTGGAGCGTGCGGCGCTCGATACGGCACTCAACCATGTTAGAAGGGCCGTTGTGGAGACCCCCGATCGATTCGAGACGGCGGCGGACGTAAAGTCGGCGGTAGCCGAAACGTGGGCGGAGGAGCTCGAGGCGTTGCTCCGGCCGACCCTGATGCCGGTCATAAACGCCACCGGCGTCGTCGTGCACACCAATCTGGGACGGGCCCCTCTGGCCGAAGAGGCGATCGCGGCAGCAGCGGCCGCCGCCGGTCGTTACACGCCCTTGGAGTACGATCTGGAAAAGGGTGCCAGGGGGTCGCGGTACGCCCACGCGGCCCGATGGCTCACGTTTCTCACTGGAGCCGAGGACGCCGTGGTTGTCAACAACAACGCGGCCGCTATCCTCGTCGCCGTGGACTCATTGGCCGCGGGCTCGGCAGTGGTCGTTTCACGGGGTGAGCTGATCGAGATCGGTGGTGGCTTTCGTGTTCACGATATCGTCGCCAAGAGCGGCGCCCGGGTGGTCGAGGTCGGAGCCACCAACAAGACCCACCTCGAAGATTACGAACGCGCCATCGAGACCCACGAGGTCGGCGCGATCCTAAAAGTGCACCGGTCCAATTTCTCGGTGTCGGGGTTTGTGGCCGAGGTCGGAGTGGCTGATCTGTGTCGGTTGGCGGAGCGGCACGGGATACCAGTTATCTTCGATCAGGGAACCGGCGTGCTGGAATCTTTACCATTGGCTCCTGATGAGCCCAGCATCAATGATGCGCTGGCCGACGGAGCAGCGCTTGTCTGCGCGAGCGGCGACAAGCTGCTCGGCGGACCCCAGGCCGGGCTGCTTTGCGGCGGCGCTGAGTGGATCGCCAAGGTGCGCACGAATCCTCTTCTGCGGGCGATCAGAGTCGATAAGGCGACCCTCGCCGGGCTGGAGGCAACGCTGCGGTTGATCGCCGAGCGGGCAAGCGAGGTGCCTGTGCTGGCGATGCTCGAGCGCGATCCGGGGGAACTCCGTGCGCGGGCGGAGGCGCTGGTCGAAGCCCTGACGCCCAGTACGCGGGATCAATGCGCCGTCGAGCCGCACAGTGGGCGCGCAGGTGGTGGGACGCTACCGGACGTCGATCTGCCAGGCGCCGCCGTGCGCGTAACGCCGAGGCGGCTTTCGGCGGCTGCGGTGGAGCGACAGCTGCGGCTTGGGGAGCCACCGATTGTGAGCCGGGTCGCCGATGACGCGGTGTGGCTCGATGTTCGGACTCTGCTCCCAGGCGAAGCTGCAATTGTAGTTCAACGGTTGGATGAAATTCTAGGTGCAAGTGATAATTAAACAAGGGGATAGCGAGACACGATGATGATGCGGTGCGTGGTTGCCCTGGTTTGTGTGATAACGGCCTGGTCGGTTCCAGCGTGCGGTCAGGAGCGGCTGCCGATCGACAAGATCCGGCTGCCGGAAGGGTTCCGGATCGAGGTGTTTGCGGCCGATGTACCTAATGCTCGCTCGATGACTCTGAGCCCCAACGGGGTCCTGTACGTCGGCACCCGTCGAGAGGGGGTCGTGTACGCGATCGTCGACGCCGATAGCGACCATGTGGCCGACACCGTGCACACCATCGCCCGCGGGCTTGAGGTGCCGAACGGCGTCGCTTGGCAGTACGGAGCCCTCTACGTGGCCGAGGTCAGTCGCATTCTGCGTTTCGACAACATCGACGAGCGTCTGGCCGATCCGCCGGACGCGATCATCATACGCGACGATTACCCGACCGAAAAGCACCACGGATGGAAATACATCCGTTTTGGGCCCGATGGTTTGCTCTACGCCCAGGTCGGCGCACCGTGCAACATCTGCTTGTCCGAAGATCCGCTCTTCGCGTCGATCACGCGGATGAGCGTCACCGAGCCCAGGCGCGAAGTGTTCGCCCGCGGGGTCCGCAACTCGGTCGGGTTCGACTGGCACCCGGAGACGGATGAGCTCTGGTTCACCGACAACGGTCGCGACAGGTTGGGTGACGACCTGCCACCGGATGAGCTCAATCGGGCCCCCGAGGCCGGACTCCACTTCGGCTACCCGTTTTGCCACGGCGGTGACATCGCCGACCCCGAGTTTGGCCCTCAGCGGGACTGTGCCGAGTTCACGCCGCCGGCTCAGAAATTGGGCCCGCACGTAGCCCCGCTGGGAATGCGGTTCTATACCGGCGACATGTTCCCCGACGAGTATCAGAACGACATCTTCATCGCCGAGCACGGGTCTTGGAACCGCAGTCAAAAGATCGGCTACCGCATCACCCGGGTGCAGCTGCAGCGCGATCGCGTCGTGTCATATGAGCCGTTCGCGGAGGGCTGGCTGGAGGGCG
This sequence comes from Gemmatimonadota bacterium, assembly GCA_039589035.1. Taxonomy (GTDB): domain Bacteria; phylum Gemmatimonadota; class Gemmatimonadetes; order JACCXV01; family JAHWKZ01; genus CAMYLR01. The sequence goes on from JBDHIC010000215.1 coordinate 2,754, forward strand.
AAAGCGCCTGGGGTCGCCCAGTTGACGTGTTGGTCATGCCCGACGGATCGCTGTTGGTATCCGATGACGAGGCGGGTGCGATCTACCGAATCGTCTACGAAGGCTAACGAGCGAGTGGCGTTGCTCGGTCTCGACCGAGCACCTACACTACCCGCCCCATGCGCTGGTCTCGTGCGCTCATTCCCACGCTCAAGGAGGATCCCGCCGACGCCGAGGTGGTGAGCCACCGCTTGATGGTTCGAGCGGGGCTGCTCCGGCCGGTGGCGCGGGGGGTGTATACCTACCTGCCGCTGCTGCTGCGCAGCCGGCCGGTGGGATTTGTACGGGCCACTGCTGATGCGGGTCATAGATCGACACGACCGCGACTACGCGCTCGGCCCGACCCACGAAGAGATCGTGACCGATCTGATCCGGCGGGAGGTCCGATCGTACAGACAGCTGCCGCTGTCGGTATACCAAATTCAAACCAAGTTTCGGGATGAGATCCGGCCACGGTTCGGGGTCATGCGAGCACGCGAGTTTCTCATGAAGGACGCCTACTCGTTTGACCCCGATGAGGCCTCGATGGCGAACACGTATCAGAAGTTCCACGAAGCCTACTGTGCGATCTTCGACCGTTGCGGGTTGGCGTACCGGGCGGTGGAAGCCGAAGCCGGCGAGATCGGGGGCACGGTAAACCACGAATTCATGGTCCTGGCCGGGACCGGGGAGAGTGCGGTCCTGTCGTGCGTCGCTTGTGGCTACGGCGCGGCCAGCGAACGCGCCGAAAGCGCACCGCGAGAACACCAGTTGCCCGACGGTCACCACCCAAAGCCGCTCGAGGTCGTTGACACACCGGGCCAGACGACGGTGGATGACGTATCGCAGTTGCTTGGGAAACCCGCTGAGTTCTTCGTCAAAACGTTGCTGTTCGAGGCCGATGGCAGCACTGTCGCTGTGCTGGTGCGCGGCGATCGCGAGATCAACGAGGCCAAGCTCGGTCGATTTCTAGCCGTGGAGCGAGTCGAGATGGCGGCGCCCGATCGCGTTGTGGAGGTGACCGGCGCCGAGGTCGGTTTCGCGGGTCCGCATACACTGCCCGACACCGTTCGGATAATCGCCGACTACTCGCTGGCGGGGCGCGGTGATCTGGTGGCGGGCGCCAACCAGACCGATCGCCATGTGACCGGACTCGAGATCGGCCGCGACGTCGAACCTCATGAATGGGCCGACGTCTCCGTGGCGATCGACGGGGATCCCTGTCCGCAGTGTAACCAGCCTCTGAAGGAAACGCGGGGGATCGAGGTCGGGCACATCTTCCAGCTGGGGACCAAGTATTCGGTCGCGATGGGCGCCACGTTCCTCGATGAGAGTGGCTCGCCAGTGCCGTTCGAGATGGGCTGTTATGGGCTCGGGGTGACGCGCGTTATCGCCGCGGCGATCGAGCAGAACCACGATGATCGAGGCATAATCTGGCCGGTGGCGATCGCCCCGTACGAAGTCGAGGTGATCCCGCGCGTACGGCCGAGCAGATCTACGATGCTTGTCAGGCCGCGCACCTCGAGACACTGCTCGACGATCGTCCGGACCGGGCCGGATCGAAATTTGCCGATGCCGACCTGATCGGGATTCCATGGCGGGTCGTCGTCGGTGACCGTGGCGTTGAAGAGGGAGT
>JBDHIC010000216.1:0-3979 GCA_039589035.1 Gemmatimonadota bacterium
GAAGCTCAGCAACACCATCAGATAGGGCGGCGAGAACAAGAGGGTCGAGCTAAAGAAGACGGTCGGGCTCATACTCTGCAGCGCCCGCTCGACGACCGTCCCAGTAGCTGGCATCACCCTGAGCGCAAACGCCGCGGCGCCAGCGACCACCGGCACCGCCCACAGCGGCGACAGCCGTCGCCGCGACTCCGGAATGAGCGTGTAGCCTGATAACACGATCAGGAACACGATCGCGGCGGTGAACATCAAATCCCCGGGCGAACGGCCGCCGGGGCCCAAGAAATCGGTTGCAAAAGTCAGTGGGCTAAACCACGTATCGGGCAGCAACCGCGCCGCGAAACGGGACTCCATGACGAACCCCCAGAGCGCGATCAGGACGATCGTCTGGCCGGTGAGGCCAATGCCCCAGCGCGTCAAGCTCGATCCCGGGCGACGTCGCCGTGCCAGCTGCCAGATCGCACCCGTCGCCCACAACAGCGGCCACAAGTAGAGACCGGCTAGCATCCGCCGCGCGTCGCGTCGCCGTTCGGCCAGATAACGCCGCAGCATGAACCGCTCGCTCACGACCGACGCGACCGCTTCTCCATCCGACCCACGAATGACCGCCGATGCCGAAGGCTGCTCGGGCTCGTCGCCAAGCGTCAGTACACGGAAGGCGAGATCCTCGCCCCGCTCCAGCGTCGTCAGCATCAGATCGGTTTCGCCAACACCCCGCCGCAACGGAGTCTCGACCGCCCAGAGGTCCTTCACCGCAACGACGAAGCTGTCCGACTCGACGCTCCAGGGAACGGCGGCGTAAGCCAGCGTGTAACCGGCCGGCCGGCGTACCACGCCACCGGCCAGCGGCACCGTCACCGAGTCAGCCGGGAGCCGGCCACCCCGCGGCTCACCCCACCATGCGCGCAAGCTACCGGCCGCGTCGTACACTTCGACCCCGACACCCGTCGGCAGCAGCGGTGGCACGGCGCGGCCCAGCGAGACAAAGAGCTCAGGGTCTTGCACCATATCGCGCCCACCGGTCGCGCTCTCGGCCACCAGCGCACCGGCTACGCGAACCGCTAGCGCGCGATCGGTTTGGAGCCGACCTCCGAGAACCGCTGCCACCCGTTCGAGCTTGGCCGTCTCCAAGCGGGTCGCAGTCGTCGCGCCACCGCGGGCGAGCCGCGCGCAGCGATCAGTAATCCGACCGCCAGCGGCCCTGGTGATGTGATAAACAAGACGCCCCCCAACACCGCTGCCGCGACGAAGGTTCGCGCCGGTTGGTTCACGGCTCCCGGGCGGTTTCTTCGGGCGGACGCGTCGCTACCAACAACGCTCCAGCGCCGGCTCGACGAGCGGCGTCCATAAGCGCTACGACGCGACCGTGCGAAACGCGGGAGTCGGCCTCGAGCAGTACGCGTTCGGTTTCGGCTCGCTCGAGCGCCTGCTCGATTCGTTCCGCCAACCCCTCGAGCACAACCGGATCTCCATTCAGGAAGATCTCACCGTCGGCGTCGACACCGAGCGTGACCTGCTCGCGTACGGTCATCTCGGCCGATCCGGCCTCGGGGAGCGTGAGATCGAGCCCAGGCTGCTCGAGGAACGTAGATGTCACGACGAAGAAGATGAGCAACAAGAAAACGACGTCGATCAGCGAAGTGACGTTGATCAGCGTCTTGCGGCGACGACCGGGCTCAAGCCGCATCGCCATCTTCCGCTTCGCGGAAAAGCATCACGGATTGGATAAGCCGGTCAGTGTGATCCTCGATGTCGAGCACCAGCTGCTCCGCTTTACCGACGAAGTAGTTGTACGCCACCAAGGCGGGGATGCCGATCGATAAGCCAGTCGCGGTGGTGATCAACGCCTGGGAGATTCCCCCCGATAGCTCCTGCGCTTGGCCGGCACCTTGCTGCGCCACGACGTCGAAGACCTCGATCATGCCCAGCACGGTACCCAACAGGCCGAGCAACGGGGCGATTGTGGCGATCGTCTCCAACAGCCCCAAACCCCGCTCCAAATGTACGATCTCCTGCCGGCCTTGGTGCTCTACCCGCTCACGGATCTCGTCCCGAGACCGGCCCTGGTGATCGAGAGCCGCCTGGACGATCGTCGAAAACGGTCCCGGATTGCGATCGCATATCAGCTTCGCGAGCGGAATGTCGGATGGCCCCCGAAGGCTTTCGAGCACGCTTACGATCTCCGGTACCAGCACCCGGCGGCGCTGAAGTCGCCAGGCTCGATCCAGGATCACCCACAGCGCGAGCACCGAGCTCAGCGCTAAAGGGATCATCACGATGCCACCCTGACCCAGTGTCTCCAACATGCGTCCCTCGCCGAGCGCTAACGGCCCGGTGGAGCCACGTTGAAGTAGAAGCTGCCGGTGATCTCAAGCAGGGGTTCCGGGAAACCTGGCGGCAGCGGCTCGTAATCGGCAGCAGCCTCGATCGAGGATGTTGCCACATACTGAAGGTTCGGGACGCCACGGTGATCGAGCAACTCGAGCGACATGAGCCGACCGTCGGGTGCGATCCGGAAGCGCACCCGTGTCGCCCAGGCGGCGGTGCCATAGTAGAACGCCGGCGGTGGGAAAATGTGCTCTTCGATTTGCGCCTTGAGACGCGCCATATACGGTCCATACTCCCAAGCGGTGGTGTTTAGACTGAACGTACTGCCGGCGCGAGCTCGCGTGAGTCGCTGATCCACCTCTGGCGCAGGGAGCCTGGCACCGCTCCCGGGGTTCGACGAACGAGGCGTGGCCGGTCCAATCGGCTTTTCGCGAACCGCCAACCGTGCATCGCCGGAAGGGGACATCGGACCCTCCCCAGCCGGTCGCTCGACCGACTCGGCGCCTGACGTGCGGGGGTCGCTCGACCTTGGCTGCGCAACCGTCAAACCCGCGTTAGCCACTGAACCCGGTGCCCGCGGGGCGACCACCATTGGCGTTTGCCCCAACTGGAACGCCGCACCCTCCGGTAGCTCTGAGGGGGCGCTCTCCTGCGCGGCCCGCTGATCTCGCGTCGAGAGCAGCGGGGTCGGCACGTCGGGCGGCTCTTCAGGTGCGTTCCGGGCCTCCACAAAGGTGAACCGCATTGGCGGCGCCTCGGCTTCGGCCGCCACCGGCTGGACGCTCACCAACCACCCCCAGACCGGGGCCACCAACAGCGCGTGCACAAGCACCGAAAAGAGCAACGCAAAGCGCGACGAATCATCTTCGAGCATCGACATCGAATAATCCAATATAGTGGGACGCCCGGAGGTCGCCTTTGGCTTCCCCTGGGCAAAAAAACGCCCGACTCGAGGTCGGGTTGGGTGTCCGGATCGGTGTCGGTGGGTGGCGCCCGCCGAACGCTGCTGAAGGAAGTGCTAGAGGCTGCGGACGAAGGCGTCCACGCGGCCAAACGCGCGGTGATCCCGCAGGGGATTGTCCTCGCCGGTGACGCGACTGGCGATGTCAGTCGATAGCATGATGAGAAGCGAAAGCCCTATCCACCACTTGAAAAGTGGTGGCGCGATCCCGGACCCTTCCATCAGCATAAACAAAACGAGCGCCATCACGTGCGGTCCGACGACGAGCCACCCCTCACGAGAGGGCGTCGTGTCTTGCTGCTCGTTGGCCGCGTCGCTCGTATCCACATCGTTCGCGTTCTCTTCAGCCGGCTCGTCCTCTTCGTCCTCCTCAAAGCTGAACCGGTCGAGCAAGGCCGCCGGCACAGCTGCCAACACCGTTGTGAGCGAGTAGACGGCCGCGATCGGGAAGAGAAGCACCTCGAACAACGGGTTCATCGGACCGGCTTGGCCGGGCGGCATGTGATGGCGCGCGATCCGTCCCTGCGACTTCTCGAACTTCGCGTAGAAGTGGATCACGTACTCATGGGCAGCGTTTAGCTTCTGGATGCGGTGCGTGGCCTCATCGTAACCACCGTTCGCGGCAAATCGATCGGGATGGATCTGCTTGGCGCGCGATCGATAGGCACGGTGGATGTCGTCGAGCATTACCGG
>JBDHIC010000217.1:0-2925 GCA_039589035.1 Gemmatimonadota bacterium
CCGTTGCAAGTTCTGCATGCCGGACCTCAACCCGCAGATCGATCTGCCCAAGGAACGGATTATGGAGGCCGTGCGAGCCAACGCGCGCAATGGCAACGAGCAGATATCACTGGCAACGGAGGACATGTTCATCTGGGGGCAGGTCCATACGGACACACCCTTCTTTTTCCCGAACCGGGAAGCCCTGCTCGATCTGTACCGGGAGGCCAGTAGCTCCCCAGGCGTCAGACAGTTCGTTCTCAGCCACTGCACGATGGCCCCGTCGGTTGTCGACCCGGAGCTGATTCGCGGGCTATCGGAGACCCTCTTGGACAAGAGTCCGATCTACCTTTCGACGCTGAGCACGCATCCGGAGAAGAAAGCTCTCGTCCCGCTCATCGGGCTAGAGACAGGTTCGATCCGCATGGCGAAGAAAGTCATGCCCGCCAAGGCGGTTCCGTTCAACATCGAGGATTGGCAGAGCGTCGTGATTCGCGGGCTCGAGGTCCTGAACCGCAACAACTGGTTCCCGATGCTCACTCTCATGGTCGGCAATCCAGGAGAGACCGACGAAGATGTGAAGGGAACTCTCGATCTGATCTACGCAATGGAGCGTCGCAATCTGTTTGCATTCCTCGTTCCTTCGGTCTTTACACCGCTCGAGGGAACCCGGATGCAGGAGGATGAAGGAGTTCGCGAGACACAAGACCTCTCTCCGCTTCAGTGGCAGTTGATCATGAAATGCTGGAAGATGAACCTGCGGCCTGGTCTCTACAGCTGGTGGGGGCCGATGGCCTACCGCATCGGTTCGCTGGTGTTATGGGCGATGCGGTTGCGCAAGACCAACGGCCCCAACTTCACGTGGCCTTTGATCATGTTCTCTGGAAGCCTGTCTGAAGGGGTCCTGGCGAAGATGGGTAAGATCTACGTCGGCAGGCCGATAGAGATAAAAACACGGGGTGAGCTTCTGGCGTCACTGAGACCCAACTACTGGCGGTTTCTGCGGCACGACAACGGTGACGTACCGGTTGAGGAACCCCTCCGAGCGACGGCGTAGGCGGTACCGCGACTCGCGGACGAAGGGTTAATTCCCACACACATAGTGGTCGCCTAACGGGGGCCAACTCGGTAGGTTTATCAGTGATGAGAGGGCGCGATATTCTTCACGATCCGAGCCTCAATCGAGGCACGGCATTTACGCAGGAAGAGCGAGACCGTTTGGGGCTTCACGGTCTTTTGCCACCGCGCGTTGAAACCCAGGAAGAGCAGGTCGCGCGCAATATCGAGAACTGCGATCGGAAACCGTCCGACATCGAGCGCTACATCTTCTTGATGGCGCTCCAGGATAGGAACGAAGCCCTCTTTTACCGCACGATCATCGATCATCTTCGTAAGATCATGCCGTTGGTTTACACGCCGACCGTCGGGCAGGCTGGTCAGGAGTACGGTCACATCTTCCGCAGCGCGCAAGGGTTGTACGTCACCGCCGAGGACCGGGGTTCGATTGTTCGCGTGCTCGATAATTGGGCCGAGCGTGACGTGCGGGTGATCGTCGTGACGGACGGAGAGCGAATTCTCGGTTTGGGGGACTTAGGAGCCAATGGGATGGTGATCCCGCTCGGGAAGCTCGCGCTTTATACTGCGGCCGGGGGCATCGACCCCGGCAAGACGTTGCCGATTCTCCTCGATGTCGGCACTAACAACGAGTCACTGCGCGCGGATCCGATGTACTTGGGGCTACGCAGACCCCGGATGACCGGTGACGAGTATTTGGAGTTTGTCGACGAGTTCGTCCAAACGGTGGAAGCCTCGTTTCCGAACAGTCTGATCCAGTTCGAGGACTTCTCGACGCCCAACGCGCACAAGCTCCTCGAGCGGTATCGTGATCGTCACTGCTCATTCAACGACGACATTCAAGGCACCGCCGCGGTGGGTCTAGCGGGTCTCCTGGCCGCACTCAGGATCACCGGGGGCAACTTGGCGGATCAGAGGTTGGTGCTCCTCGGGGCTGGGGCGGCGAACACGGGGATCAGCGATCTTCTCATCCGTGCGCTCGTTGAGGAAGGTATGGATGAGGCGGAAGCACGTCGTCGCACGTGGTTGATCGATAGTCGCGGTTTGGTCGTCCGCTCGCGGACGGATCTGGAGGCCCACAAGCTCCCGTTTGCTCACGAGCACGAGCCCCTGACGGACTTGCTGGAGGTCATCGAGGCGATCGAGCCGACGACATTAGTCGGTGCGACGGGACACCCAGGGACCTTCGGTCGCCCAGCATTGGAAGCGATGGCCCGGATCAACGAGCACCCGATCGTCTTTGCGCTGTCGAACCCAACCTCGCAATCCGAGTGCACTGCCGAACAAGCCTACGAGTGGACAGACGGTCGGGTGGTTTTTGCGACCGGTAGCCCGTTTGATCCGGTTGAGTATGGCGGGAAGACGTTTTCGCCGGGACAAGGGAACAACGTGTACATATTCCCTGGGATCGGGTTGGGCGTGATGGTGAGCAAAGCGAGCCGCGTGACCCAGGAGATGTTCCTGGATGCCGCCCGCGCGTGTGCCAGCATGGTCACGCAGGAGCGACTAGACGAAGGTTCGATCTATCCACGGCTGGCCGAGATTCGGAAGGTCTCGGCGGCGATCGCAGTGGCCGTATGTCGCCGGGCAGTCGAGCAAGGATTGGCTCGAGCTGAGTTGCCGGCTGACCTCGAGGGTCACGTGCAAGCCGCGATGTACAGACCGGAGTACACCCCTCTCGATTGAAGTTCGACACCCCGTGACAGGGTATGGTAGGGTGTGGGATTGCGTGGGGTAATTCCCTACACACGCATCCAGGCCCAGTCGATGCGTCTCTGAAAGCGGGGAACGCTACCCACCCAAAAGGATCGGCGATCGTTAAGGAGTTCTACGACTCCGACGGTCAACTGTCAGGCTGGGCGGTCAGCGTGA
>JBDHIC010000218.1:0-2923 GCA_039589035.1 Gemmatimonadota bacterium
GACCAGTAGCGCGGACGAACGGATCTAAAGGCCGTCATCCGGCCCGGCACGGCCAGATGTCGAAGCTGCTCGATTCGTCGAAGCAGGTTGTCGTACTCGGGGTTCGGTTGAACTCTCAAACGCACACCTTAAGCTCGACGACGTTTTTTTTGGGTCTAGGCCCGGGCCGAGCATATACTAGGCGCCGAACGTCGAGTTGTGTCCAGTCCACTAACTCAGGAGGATTCTCATGCACGTACGGACGCTCAGCTGTCTCGCTGCTGGCGCCTTCCTGTTGCTCGCGACCGTGAACGACGTCGCCGCACAGCAACAGGTGAGTGGCGGGGGGTACGCGTACTTCATCCGGGATGCCAGCCCCATTGAACTCCCAGACGGGCGGATGGTGTTGCGCTATTCCGATAAAGGGTTTCTCTCGGCCGATGATCCAGACAACCCATTTCATCTGGTGAACTTTGATTGCGCCGGCGCCGTCGCCATGGCCGCTGGGGGAGAAAGCGGTGTAATGGCGGGAACCTGCAGTGGCGTCGACGGCGACGGTGACGTTTACACACTGTGGTGGAAAGGCGACGACCTAACCGGTGGCACGTGGGGTTTGATGAACGGCTCTGGCAAGTTCGAGGGGATCGAGGGCGGAGGCACCTTCAGCACAGGGTTGAACTGGACCGATGGGAAGTTGATCAACCGCTGGGATGGCGAGTGGACGATGAAGTAGGGTCTCGAGCTAAGCCGCGCGCAGCGCCCGATACGGCTCATCGCCTTTCGACGCGGTCACCTCCAAGCCCAAGTCGTGCGCACGCGCCAGCGCTTCGAACAGCAACTCGGGCGTCACCTCGAAGGGCTCGTTCGCGACTATGGGGAAGCTCGCCGCGCCCTCCATCGCACCCCGCAACCCTTCGACGTCACGCTCGAGATCCACCCCGATCTGATCGAGATGGACGGGCAAGCCGATCTCGGCCAGGAACGCGGCGACCTCGCGGGCTTCGTCTAGCTCGTCCTCGAGCGCCAGCTGCGTCAGGATCCCGATCGCCACCAGCTCGCCGTGCAGCGCTGCGTGATGGGCTTGCGGCAGGAACGTCAGTCCGCTGGCGATCGCATGCGTCACCGCCAATCCACCGCTCTCGAACCCGACCCCACTCAGCAAGGTATTCGCCTCGACGACGCGCTCGACCGCTTCGTCGATCTTTCCCTCGCGGACCGACGCCACCGCGGCCATGCCGTACTCGCGCACTGTGTCCGCACAGAGCTTGGCGATCGTCGCCGCCGCGATCGTGATCCGCGAGCCGAACGCCGATCGCGCGGCGGGGTTTTGGAAACAGGTGCGGGCCTCGTACCACGTCGCCAGCGCATCCCCGATGCCGGCCACCAAGAAACGCACCGGCGCGTCGACCACGACTTGTGTGTCGACGACGACGATCGCCGGATTGCTCGGGAAGAACTCGACCGCCTCGAGGACACCTTCGTCGGTGTACATGACCGACAGCGCCGAGCACGGCGCGTCGGTCGACGCGACCGTCGGGCAGCTGACTGCCGGGATCGACAACCGGTAGGCGACACACTTCCCGGCGTCGAGGCACTTTCCGCCGCCGACCGCGATGATCGCGTCGACGTCTTTGCTCGCGAGCTCGCCAGCTACCCGATCGACCTCTGCGACCGAGCACTCCCCATCGAAGAGCGCCGTCACCGCTTCCACTCCGTACCGTTTCAAGCTCTCGCCGACCCGCGAGCCGAACCGCTTCTGACCTCCCTCGCTGATCAGCACCGCCGCCCGCCGGCTCGGGACGAGCGACAGGTATCGACCCAGGTGGTCGATCACCCCCGGACCCTGGATGTAGCGATGCGGGCTGATTAGCGCGCGCGGGACGCTCGGTGGATCAGAGTCTTCGACGGCATAGATGGGATTCGGAAGGAAAGGCTCGGGCATGGGGCGCTCCTGTAAGAAGGAAGTTTATTAGAACCAACCAGTGAAATAAGTCTACCGCGTCAACCTTATCCCCACTCGCGCGTTTCGGGACTCCAGCGCCCCGCTCGCCGGCCGCCCAGAATCGGATCGAGAAGACGAGCCACCTGCTCATAAGCGTCGTCCAGCCCGCCGTCTCGGCCCGCTTCCCGCTCGAGTCGGTGAAAACTCCGTCGCCACTCGTCCGGAGGCTCCGGCACCGCGGCCGGCGGTTCGTGCGTGCCGCGTTCGTCGAACACGATCTCGATCGACCGGCCAAGCCGATCCGCATCGAGCGAACACTCCTGCGCGATCGTCAACAGATCGGACAGGTCCTTACCCCGACTGCTGCGGCGACCCTCGGAATAGATTCGCGTGTAGGCGTGCAGCTTCTCGGCGACTTGTTCCTCGAGCGGTAGTACGGGGACCGAGATCGAAGGCAGACCCGCGAACTCGAGCGTGCCGGGGGTTGTCACAAACTCCGGTTCCCAGCGGAATGCATCTTCGAGCCCGACATCGACGACGACGGTGTCAAAGGGGCGACCCGCGAGCTCGGCATCGAGCCGAAATCGGAGCGCTCCATTAGTGTCGTCCGCATTCACGATCTCGATCTCGAAAACGAAGAAGTCGCTCAGATCGGCACGAGCCGCCGTGAGCATTATCTCGATCGCGTCCTGTCGATTCGCGAGTTGCGACAGATCCATATCCATGGTGGCCCTGGATCGACGGGTCCGAAAGTCGAGCGCGAGCGCTCCCTTGAGTACCCACGAGTCGGGCGCCACGAGGACCAGGCGTGCCAGGTACCGCTCGAACACCACCCGTTTGCGCAGAAAGGCCACCGAAACGCTCGACTCAACGCTTTCACTTCGAAGGCGCTCCTCGAGCGATGCGCGCAGCGCCGCCGCGGACTCAAACCGCATGTTGGGCCTGCTCGAGGGCACGCAGCAGAACCGCCGCAACGGCTCCGCCCCTCGACGCGGCCTGCGC
>JBDHIC010000219.1:0-2890 GCA_039589035.1 Gemmatimonadota bacterium
CCGCGATCGCCTCCACGTCGGCCTCGGTGGAGACAGTCGGAGCCGCAGCCTCGTCGGACGCCACTTCCTCGGCTTGCTGGCCACAGGCGACGGCGAACGCGAGCAACACTAAAAGCCAGACGAGCTTGTGCATGATGACCCCCCTGGGAGAAGTTGCAAGGAACATGATTATACTACCCTTTCCACTCACCGGACTGAAGGCCGGATAAGGAAGGATCTCGAGGGCGATAGCAATTACAAGTCAGCTGCGGTGGCTGACTTGGTGCGAGACCGCGTGGCGGATGAGCAGAAGATGCGGGCGGCGGGGAACTAGAAAGCCACCCCGTGTGCGCGTGAAGGTCTAGAAACGTGAGAAAACGGTGCTAGTGGGCGAATCCACACCAGTCGCAGTACAATGAGTAGTCTCACAACTGTAGCAGAAGCACGCCATGCAGCCTGACCGCTCGATCGCAACCATCCTGTTCACCGACATCGTCGGCTCGACTGAACGCGCCGCCGAATTAGGTGACCGTGGTTGGCGAGATCTCCTAGCCCAACACCACGAACTCGTTCGCCAGGCACTACGTCGTTATCACGGTCGCGAGATCGCCACGACGGGCGACGGTTTCTTGGCCATCTTCGACGCAGCGGAACGGGCGATTCTATGTGCCTGTGCGATTCGCGATGCGGTGCGGGAGATGGGGCTTGAGGTTCGCTGCGGCTTGCACATGGGCGAAGTTGAACAGGCCGCTGGCGGTGACATTGCAGGGATAGCAGTACATGTCGGTGCACGTGTGTCGGCGCAGGCGGGGCCTGGGGAGGTACTGGTCACGAGTGGGGTGCGAGACGCTGAGCTGGGATCAGGGTTCGGTTTTGAGGACCGAGGACAACACGAGCTAAAGGGGGTACCAGGCCAGTGGACGCTCTATGAGATCACGAGCCTACCGAGGGAGGCGAACGAGCTAAGCCGAAATTCCGCTTGGTCCGAGCGAACCGTGCTTCGGGCCGAGACAGTAAAATCGATCGCTGTGCTGCCGTTTGCCAATATGAGCGCTGACCCAGAGAACGAGTTTTTCAGCGACGGCGTATCCGAGGAATTGATTAACCGTTTGACCAAGCTACCTCAGCTGCGGGTTTCTTCGCGCACTACGTCCTTTTGCTTCAAGGGTAAGAACCTTCCTCTTCGTACCATCGCCGAAGAGCTTGGAGTGAAGGCGCTGTTGGAAGGCAGCGTGCGACGAGCGGGAAACCGAATCCGCATTACCGCTCAGCTGATTGACACCGCATCGGATTTTCACCTTTGGTCGGAGACGTACGACCGAGAGCTAGAAGACATCTTCGCGGTCCAGGACGAGATCGCCCATAACATCGTCGAAGCGCTCCAGGTGACACTGAGTCCGAAGGAGAAGCGTGCCATTGAGAAGCTGCCGACGACCGATGTGCAGGCGTACGATTATTACCTGCGCGGCCGCACGTTTTTTCACCAGCAGCGAGGAGGAGGCCTTGAATTAGCCCGACAGATGTTTTCTCAGGCCATCGAGATCGACCCCGAGTACGCGCCAGCTCACGCGGGAATCGCTGACTGCGCCGCGCATTTGTATTCGGTGTATGACAAGAACGAAGCCCACTTGAAACAAGCCGAGGCTGCCAGCCGCCGGGCCGTCGAGCTGGGTCCGAAGCTGGCCGGGGCGCACGCATCCCGAGGCTTTGTTCTGTCGCTGAGGCGTCGGTACGACGAAGCGGAAGAAGAATTTAAAACCGCGATTCAGCTCGACCCGAAGCTTTTTGAAGCCTACTACTTCTATGCCCGTGCTGCTTTTGCGCAGAGCGAGCTTGAGAAGGCGGCGCGGCTGTTCGAGAAAGCGGTTGAAGTACGCCCAGAAGACTATCAAGCTGCGAGCCTGCTACACCAGGTATACACCTCGCTGGGGATGGAGAGCGAAGCGAAGGCAGCTGCGCAGCGCGGCCTTAGAATCGTGAAGAGACATGTTGAGTTATACCCCGGTGACAGTCGGGCGCTCGGTTTTGGAGCAGCTACACTTGTGAAATTAGGTGAGACAGAGCGCGGACTGGATTGGGCCGATCGTGTAGTGGCGATGAATCCCGATGATGCTTCACAGCTCTACAATGTGGCGTGTACCTACTCGGTTGCGGGTGAAGTCGAAAAGTCGCTTGATTGTTTAGAGAAAACAGTTGGTGCGGTCACCAGAGAATGGATAGAAAACGACAGCGATTTCGAGCCCGTTCGGAGCCATCCGCGTTTTCAAGCGCTATTGAAGCAAATGGAGTAGGTACGCTGCGATCAGCTCCATCGGTAGGACCGGCGACCGCCAACTTCGCCTGGAAATCCGTCCCGCTAGTCCCACCTAGAGCGGGCAGAAGGAGGTGTACATGAACGCGTTTGTTTTTCAGCTCCCGAACCACCCGGGTGAGTTGGTTAAGGTCACGGAAGCGGTGGCTGCCCGGGGAGTCAACCTACTGGTCTACGATCTTGGTCCAGGCGATCCGGGAGCTGTGGGTCTTATAGCGAACGACGATGAGACCACCCGGTCGACCCTCGGTGATTTGGGCGTGACGTTCCGTGAGATTCCCGTCCTCACTGTCAGGATGGAGGACAAGCCTGGCCAGGCGGCCAGCACTAGCCGGCAATTAGCGGACGCGGGTGTCAACATCGAACTCTGGCTGCCCGTTGACACCAGCCCGGACAACTTCGTTGTCGCCTTGGGAGTTGACGACATGGAAGCCGCTCGGCAGGCAGTCAGCGAGCAGCTTACTGACTGGAGCTATCAGTAACCTCGAGCCTCGGCTGCGCAGCGTCGGGACCGGGGAGCCGGCATTGAACCGAGTACACGAGGAGGACAGCTTGGCTGCAAAGCGAAAGGTGGAGGTGTTTAGCGCTGGTTGCCCGGCG
>JBDHIC010000220.1:0-3953 GCA_039589035.1 Gemmatimonadota bacterium
TCGAGTACCGGCTCAAAGGCAAGACGAACGACGAGCTTAGGCAGACCTGGATGGATTCAGTGGTGCCGCTGTGTGCCGAGGTCGGCGTGGAGATCCCCGCTCACTACAATGCCGACACTGGCGAGTACGATCTCGAGTACGAACTGCCGTGCGAGTTCGATCCCGTTGAAAAGAGGTGGCTGTTCGAGGACACGATCACTTGGGAGCAGGTCTGGGAACGGTGGCGTGGGCGGGGTCCGATGAACGAACGCTACACCGAGATGATCCAGGGCCGCGGAACCGACTTGTTCGGTGGCGGAAACGGAAGACCGCGCTAGGCGCCTTCGAGTTTTCTCTCCCCCGCGTGGCGGTTGGTGACCGTCCTTTCTCGGGCGTAGATTCGCGACGTGATTCAAGTCTCGGAAACCACGGTCTGGCAAGCCCTTGACGGGATCAACGACCCCGAGATGCCGATCTCGCTGGTCGACATGGGGCTGATCTATGACATCTCGGTCGGCCAGTCGGGCGTCGTCGAGATAAAGCTCACGTTCACCTCGATCGGATGCCCCGGCATGGATATGATCCTCGAGGACATCCGCGGAGTTGTCGGATCGATTCCGGGGGTCACAGACGTCGCGGTCGAGGTCGTCTGGTCGCCGCCTTGGACCAAGGAGAAGCTCAGCGACCGTGGCCGCATGCTTCTAAAAGCCGTCGGACTCAGCGTATGACGGACCAGGTGTTCGAAGTCTTCTGTCGCGTCGCACCCGGCGATCCGATGTCCCATATCGGGACCTTGAACGCACCGCACATCGATCTGGCGCGGGTTTACGCCTGGAAGATCTACGATGAAGAGGATTGGAGTGACATGTGGGTCATTCCACGCGCCTCGATCGTGAGCGCACACCCGGCGCACGATGACGCGGCGAGAGTCGAGAGTCCATGAGCGAGGGTGACGTCAAAATCGATTTGGACGACGCCGCCAGGCTGGGACTTCAGACAACGGTCATCGCGCTCAGCGATACCAAGCTCTTGCTCGGCTACCACTACGGTGAGTGGACGTTTGGCCCACCGGCGATCGAGGCCGGAATCGCGGCGTGCTCGATGGCGCAGGAGGAGTTCGGCCACACGCGGTTGTTCAACCGCATTCTCAAGCGGGAGTTCGACATCGAGATCGATCCGCTGAACGACACTCGGCCACCAGAAGTGTTTGCGTCGATCG
The DNA here is from genome assembly GCA_039589035.1 of Gemmatimonadota bacterium. Lineage (GTDB taxonomy): Bacteria > Gemmatimonadota > Gemmatimonadetes > JACCXV01 > JAHWKZ01 > CAMYLR01. Next base: position 1,199 of record JBDHIC010000220.1, read on the forward strand.
CATTCCTCGATCGAGCGTTCAAGAGCTGGGCGGACTTGGTGGCTGCAAACGTGGTCGTCGATCAAGCGCTCTCACTGGTGGTGAGCGCGTTCGCTGAACAGGGATTCGATCCGATCGCCCGAATCACCGACAAGATGTTGCTGGAGGAGCGGTTTCATTACGCCCATGCCGAGGGGTGGGTGCGGCTCATGGAAGAGCAGGGCGGCGCACCACGCGAGGCGCTGCGTGAGAGTGTGTCTCGTGCGATACGCGACACGAGCGCGTTTTTCGGACCCTCGGGCCACGACGCGACGCTCGTGACGGCCGGGCTCAAACACACCGATGACGACGGACTGCGTCAGCGGCTACTCGACCGGCTGGCGAGCCTCCTGTCGGAACCCGAAGCTGTTGGATTGACGAGTGGAGACCAGGGATGGACGCTCAGCGAGCCGCTGAGCTGGGACGATTGGGACGCGGCTCGCCGCCGCCTCGATCGCGGTGGCCCAGATGCGGCGATCCTCGACGAACTGCGAGGCACCAAGAATGTCGCCTTCAAGACCGCCTGACCTCGATCCCACCCCAACTCACGCCTGCCCGCACTGCGGATCACACGAAGTTGAGATGGAGGCGTCGTTTGGCTCGAGCCTCATGACGCGGCAGTACTATTGTCGCGGCTGCCGCACCGTATTCGAGGCGGTCAAGTGGGAGGCAGAGTCCGACCCAGCCGACTGGCTGAACGACTCGCCGTCGCCGCCCAAACGGCGACGGTAGGTCGCCATTACGATCCCGATCACGATCGCACCCGCGCCCACGAACGTGAGCGGTTCGAGAACCTCGCCCAGGACTAAGTACCCCAGCAACACCGCAATCACCGGAAACAAGTACGCGATCAGGTTCAGGCTCGTGACTGCGACTTTCCTGAGCAGCGTGTAGTAGACGACGAACCCGACGACCGAACCAAAGATCGCCAGGTAGACGATCGAACCGACCGCCATTGCGGACCACCGCGCAGACTGGATGTCCTCGGTCAACAGCGAGACCGTGAGCAGCGTGAGCGCGCCGTACGTCATCGGAAGTGTCGTCAGCGTGTACGGGTGGATCCGACCGCCCCACCGCTTGATCGCCACCGTGCAGATCGCCGCCACCACCGGTGACACGAGTAACACCATCGCAGCGGTAAGCCCTCGTGGGTCAGCTACGGTCAGATCCGTTCGGAAGATCAACCCAACACCCAGGAACCCCAACACCACACCGATCATCTTTCTGGCCGTGATCTGCTCACCCGGAACGATGAGGTGGGCCACGAGAAGCGTGAAGAACGGGTACGTGGCGAACAACACCGCCGTCAGGCCGGATGGCAAGTACTGCTCTGACCAGTACACGATCCCGTAATTCACCGAGAACGAGCCGGTCCCTAGCGCAAACAGCGCAATGTGCAGCCGAACCGAGCGCGGGATCGACACGACGCCCTGCATCCCCGCGACGACGAAGAGGATCGTCGCCCCGAGCGCAAAGCGTACCCCGGCCGACAGAAACGGCGGCAGGTCGGTGAGTCCGATCTTGATCACTAGCCAGGTCGAGCCCCAGATAAACACGAGCAGGGCGATCATCGCGATTCTCACGCGATCGCTCTCACCCGGGCTCGAGTAGCCGCGATGTACACACCGCTGGCCGCCAGAATCGCGCCCGTCACCGCCAGCGTCGTCGATGGCGATCGTGCCGGCCAGCAAATTGCCGATCGGGAACGTCCCCATGAACGCCAACCCGTACATGCTGAGCACCCGGCCGCGTTTCTCATCGTCGACCAACTCTTGAAGTAGCGTGTTCATGAGCGCGATCGAGGCTGTTGCCGCGAAAGAGATCACGACTAGAGCGATGACCGCGACGACGATCGTGTCGGCGAGGCCGAGCGCGCTCGTCGCCAGCCCGGTCGTTGTCACCATCGCCAAAAGGAACACGCCCCGTCGACGAAAGAGGTTGCGAACCGCTATCGACAACGCACCGGCCACGGCGCCCAGTCCGCCGATCGCGTACAAGTAACCGAGCCCAGACGCGTCTAGACCCAAAACGTCACGGGCGATGATCGGGAGCAACGTCGCATAGGGCATCGCCAGAATGCTGACCATCGCGGTCAGCAACAACAACACACGCACCCTGGGATGCTGCCGAACGTAGGCCACGCCCTCCAGCAGGCTTTGCCACACCGGCGCCGTCGCGAACACCTGTCGAGTTCGAACGCGGATCAGGAACAACGCCGCGATTGCGGCCAGGAACGACACCGCGTTAACGCCAAAACAACCCGCCAACCCGATGGGCACGACGACGATTCCGGCGAGGCTCGGGCCCACCACGCGTGAGAGATTGAATTGGGCCGAGTTGAGCGCGATGGCGTTCTGAAGATGCCGGTCGCCCACGAGGTCATGGACAAACGCCTGGTACGCGGGCGCGGCCAATGCGATCCCACAACCGGACAGGAACGACAGCACCAGGATGTGCCAGATCGTGACTACGCCCTGCCAGGTAAGCACGGCGAGCGCGGCAGCAAAGACCATCATCCCGGTCATCGTGACCAGGAGCAGGCGGCGGCGGTCGACGCGATCGGCGAAGACCCCACCCAAGAGCAGTAGGATCAACATCGGAATTGTCGATGCGAACCCCACCAGCCCAAGCATGAACGCCGAATCGGTGAGCTCGAGCACGAGCCACCCCTGGGCCACGTTCTGCATCCATGACCCGATGTTCGAGATCAGCGCACCGGCCCAAAACAGTCGAAAGC
>JBDHIC010000221.1:0-5873 GCA_039589035.1 Gemmatimonadota bacterium
ATCTGTACGGCGTGACGATGGAGGAGCCGGGAATCTCGGCGCTGGTCTCGGTATCGCTGGACGGTGCGAGGCAGACTGTCGACTCACCGGTCGAGGAACCCGAGCCCGAAGAGGGACTGCTCGCGGCTGGCTAGCCGGCTAGCTCGAACCTGACGGCGATGAGATCGAGTCGGTGGGTACCCGTTCGGCGGCGATGTCGCCGATCAGTGGCAGCGCCGACCAGTGACCCCGCAGGGCCCGCCATGCCAAGAACAGCGTCGCGAGGACCCACAATCCGGCGGCGCCCAGAGCCATCATGAAACCGACGATCGGAACCTGCTCCAGCGCCAGAATCGCGACCACCAGGGTGACCCCGAGCAGGATCGATTGCCAGGCGTGGAAGCGGACGAAAGGGTGGCGCCTACCCACGATCAGGCAGACTATCCCGCTGGCGACGCTGAACGGATAGGAGAGCGCTGCCGTCCGGTTGATGGGTGAGGGGTCGTTTTCGCTCACTGGGCCTCCGATGCCGCGCCCCAGCTGTCTTCGGTTGACGAGCTTAGGGGTGGCGGTCAGATTCGGGTCCGTCGCTGCGAAACTCACTGTTCTCGGTAACCCCGACAAGGCGCATGAACGAAGAGTCGATCCCCGAAACGAGCACCAACGAAGAGACGATCGCCCAGTTGGAGGCGGCGGTTCAGCTCAAGAACGGAGAGCGGCTGGAGTGTGTCTACGTGTTCGATCCGGTGGTGAGGCGTGAGACGGCGTTCTCGCTGGCTCTGATCACCAAGCGCCTCGACGACGAGCGGCTCGAGATGGTGGCTATCGGTGAACGCTCCGTTGGTGCAGCCAACCCGGCCCGAGACTTTATCCGGCGAGCCCGCTTCCCAGCGGAGATCTTGCCGCTGATTCTGGAGGAGTTCATCGATCGGTGTGGTGTCGAGGGTGCGTCGTACAGAGAGGTGCACATCGAGACCCAGAACCCATCCGAGCAACTATCGGAGTTGGCAGCACTGGTATCGCCGCGTACGGATGCCGAGCCGTCGCCGGCTCAGTGAGCCCGCGCACCGGGAGCGTTCCCGGGGTTGAGCGTTTTCGCGAATTTCTGAACGAGTACAACCATCCGGTCACCCCACAACGTTTACGGGTCGCCGAGCTCCTGTTCGGGACCCACGACCACATATCGGTGGACGAGATCGTCCAGCGGTTGCGGGTCGGCGGGGACACGGTCGGAAAGGCAACGGTGTACCGGACGCTCGACCTGCTGCTGAAGGCCGGGCTGATTCGAGAGCATGACTTTGGAGAAGGGTTCCGTCGCTATGAGCCGTGTCCGGCACGTCCACATCACGAGCACCTGGTGTGCGTTCGCTGCGGCAAGGTGATCGAGTTCGAGTCGGCGGCATTCGAGCGGCTGCAAGCAGACGTTGCCAACCTGCACCGATTCGAGCCTTCCCATCACAAAGTGGAGATCTACGGCAAGTGCGAAGAATGCCACAACTGAGCCGGATCGCGATCCTGTGCTGCGTGTTGCTCGCCTTTCCAGCCACCGCCTGGGCCCAGAAGCTCACCATGTCGTTCAACTCGCTGGTCCCGCACGACGCCAACCAGGTCTTTCTCGGAGTCACCAACCGGGGTGGGTTTGGGCTCGCTCTGCAAGACGCCGACGCCGGCAACTTCCCAATCGGCACCCTGAATCGGTACCTCTTTGGTGCTGGACTGTGGATCGGCGGTATCGGCGACGTGGACGATGACGGGCAGCCCGATCGGATAACGACAATCGGCTACAATCCTTCGAACCTGTCGGATCTCGAGTGGATCGAGGGGGCGATCGGATTTGGACGCAACGATCCCCGGTTTCGGGTGCTCGATTCCACGAACCCGAGCGACCAAGGCGTCTTTCCCGCCACGCCGGTTGCCAACCAGGAGCTCTTTACCGTCTACAGCGATCGGTTCAGCACCTTTGGAAGTGGCCAGGCGTCCGTACCGCTCGGCGTCGAGGTTCGACAGCGATCTTTTGCGTTCACCGAGGTTGACCTGAACACAGCGGTGATCTTCCAATGGGATTTCACAAACATTTCGGATCAGATTCGGAACACCGGATACACGATCGAAGACATGTGGACCGGGATCGTGCTCGATCCCGATGTTCAGGTTTCGCCGATCGGCAGTGTGCTCGACGACACCGCGGCGCCTCTGGCGGTCGACGGGGAAGAGGTCTTGCTCATCTGGGATAGCAACTTCTCCGAGTCCGGCTTTGAGGGTGCGGCTGGGTTCATGGCGGTGGTGCCGCTCGTGAACCCCGGCGGCCAGACCACGATCACCCAGATGACATCGCAACTCGGTCCCAATGTACGGATCGTCCCCCTGACCGACGCCGATCAGTACGACACGCTGGCGGGCATCGCTCCACGCGACCCGACGATCGTCGACCCGGGGTTCGATATGCGGGCGTTGATCGGCTGGGGCTCGATCGACCTCGCTCCGGGTGCGGTGCACCGCACGGCGGCGGCTTTCGTGTGGGCGGCTCCTACCGGGGATCCGCCAACGTTCTTGTCACCGCTCGACCCAGCGCTCGATCAAAACCTGCCGTTGCTAGCCGATCTGGTCACGGCGGTTCGATCGGTGCGCCAGGGCTACGATCAACGGTTGGCCGGGCTTCCGGCGCTGCTCGACTTTCCGGGACAGCCGACGCCCAGCCCCGGATCCGGCGAGCCCGGCACGGTGCTCCAGAACTTCCCCAATCCATTCACCGACAATACGACGATTCAGTACTCGATCATTGACGCGGCTGACATCGAGCTCAAGGTGTTCGACATCACCGGTCGCGAAGTGACGACGTTGGCCAGCGGTTTCTTGGAGCCCGGCGAGTACTCCGCCTTCTGGGACGGTCGCTCGGCCACAACCGGCCGGGGTCTACGTGATTCAGCTCGTCACGCCGGCGGGCACATCGACGGTAAGGGGGTTGAAGGCGCGATGATCCTTGCGACGGCCAGCCCGGGCGGAGAGATTCGGGCCTCAATGCGACCCGCCATATTCTCATGCATGATAGTACTGGTTCTCCTGGCGCTGATGGCTCCGACACCCGCACGGGGCCAGGACAACGGCGAAAACGGGGGCTTGGTTGGCCTCACGCTCCCGCTCGGTGCGCGGCCGATGGGTCAAGGTCGTGCCGTTGCGGCGGTTCGCGGTGAGCTCCAGGGAGTCCCGTACAACCCGGCCACCCAAAGTGGAATCGAACGCGGCGCTCTGACCTATAGCCGGTTCGAGGGCGCCGATCTCGCGGATCTCAATAGCAACTACATCGCCGGCGCCTACGTGGCGACCTGGGGGACGATCGGCGCTCACTTCGTCTATCACGATTTTGGAGACGTGCCACTGACCGACACCTCGCCGACGCCAGTTGGCAGCGTCGACCTCAACGAGTCGGTGATCGGTGTCACTTATGCCAATGAGTGGCGGGATGAGCTCGATTACGGGGTCACGTTCAAGTGGTACAGCTCAGACCTCGGGGTCGTCGAGGCGAGCGGTCCGGCGTTTGATTTTGGCGTCCTGTACGCGCCTCGGGACGTGGGGGTGCAACTCGCTGCGGCGGTCAGGAACGTGGGGCCGAACCTCGACCTGGAGGACGGTAGCGTCGCTATTCCAGGAGGTGGCTCGGCGAGCGGCGATCGAGAAGAACAGCTCCCGACGCGGATTCGGATCGGGGTCGGCGTGAACCTCGACGATCTGTTCAGCATCCCGGAGGGGTATGGCGCGCGCTTGCTGTTTGACGTCGAGACCGACGCCCGGGAGATCTCGACGGGGAGCCAACACTTCGGGGGAGCCGTCACGTTCCGCGACGTCGTCACCGTGCGCGGTGGCATCGTTTCGATCGACAACCCGTTTGTCGAAGATGGGGACGGCAATCGCCAGATCGGCGGAACCTTCGGAATCGGCATCTACTATGAGGGTTTCGAAGCCGACATCGCGCGTGAGGTGTCGGTCAGTGAGCTGGGCGACGAAACCCACTTCGCTGTCGGTTGGCGCTTCTAGGCTGACGCGGCGATGTCGTTCGTCGCGAAGGAGATGTTTCTCACCAGCGGTGTCGGGCGGCATCGCGAAAAGCTCGCTTCTTTCGAGCTCGCGCTGCGCAGCGCCGGTATCGCCGAGTTCAACCTGGTTCGGGTCTCCAGCATCTTTCCGCCACACTGCAAGCTGATCTCGCGCAAAAACGGATTGGCGAAGTTGACGCCCGGGCAGATCCTGTTCTCGGTACTGGCCGAATGTGCGACCAACGAGCCGCACCGACTGATCGCCTCGTCGATCGGAGTCGCCATTCCGCGTGATCGCAGCCACTACGGCTTTCTCTCGGAGCACCACGCGCACGGTCAGAAGGAGCAGCGCGCCGGCGATTATGCCGAAGATCTGGCAGCGGAAATGTTGGCCACCGTTCTGGGGGTCGAGTTCGATCCGGAGGCTGCGTGGGACGAGCGGAAGGAGTTCTGGCGCATCTCCGGAGAGATCGTCACCACCCGGAACAAGACACAATCGGCGGTCGGTGGGACGGACGGGAAGTGGACCACCGTTGTTTCCGCGGCCGTTCTCCTAGAGTAGGGCAATGGAGAACTTCCTCGGATTGGAAGACGCCGAGTGCGGCTACGACGAGAGTGCAGCGGTGATCGTGCCGGTGCCGTACGAGCGGACGGTGTCGTGGGGGGAGGGAACGGCCAACGGGCCGGCGGCGATTCTGATGAGATCTTGAACGAGCAGCCGCATCGGGTGGGCATCCACACCGCGCCGCCGGTGGCGGTCGATCAACCCGACCCCGAACAGTTCCTCGCCGATCTCGAGTCGACCGCCGCCCAGCTGTTCGCCGACGACAAGTTTCCGGTGTTTTTGGGTGGCGAGCACGGGCTCACGACCGGTCCGGTCAGGGCGGCCCACGCGGCGTTCGAAGATCTCACCGTTCTCCAGCTCGATGCACACGCGGACCTACGAGACAGTTACCACGGAACGCGGTGGTCCCACGCGTGCGTCATGCGGAGGGTCATGGAGCTTGGCGTGCCCGTCGTGTCGATCGGCGTGCGTGCCGTGTCGCCCGAAGAGGCCGAGCTGATCCACGCCAACGACATCCCGGTGTTCTGGTCCCACCGGATCGCGCACGGCGACGAGTGGATGGAAACCGCGATCAAGGCGCTCAGCGACAACGTCTACCTGACGTTCGATGTGGATTTCTTCGACCCGGCGGTCATGCCGTCGACCGGGACGCCCGAGCCCGGGGGCGGGGACTGGCATGGCGCGATGCGTTTTCTGGCCAAAGTGTTCGCCAGCCGTCGAGTGGTTGGCATGGACGTCGTCGAGCTGGCGCCAATCGAGGGCCTCCACGCCCCCGACTTTGTTACCGCGCGGCTGGTCTACCGGGCGATCGGGTACCGGTTCCACGAGTGGGGCTCGTGAGGCGGAATAGTCACCGAGGGCCCTGCGTACTTATCTTACAAGATTAAGCATGTACAAACCGATGACGATACGCGCGGCTCTCACCCTTACGCTCATCGCCGGGAGCGTGGCCGTTTGGGGCTGTAGGGCCGAGTCCGCCGCCAAGAGCGAGAGCGGGACGCCTATGCTCGAGCCGATCAGGGTGGCCGCCCCGTTCGCGCTCCAGACGCTGGACGGTGACTCGCTCCTGTCGACCGATGTCACCCAGAACGTGATGCTGATCAACTTCTGGGCGTCGTGGTGCGCGCCGTGCCGCGCCGAGGTCCCGGACCTGATCGAGATCTGGGACGAGTACCACGATCGCGGGCTCGCGCTGGTGGGCGTGTCGGTCAACGACCTGCCGCGCGATTCGCGCGAGTTCGCTGCCGAGATGAAGATGCCGTACCCGCTGGCGATCGGGACGCCCAGGATGCTCGAGG
>JBDHIC010000222.1:0-2845 GCA_039589035.1 Gemmatimonadota bacterium
CCTCTTGGCGCGGTGGCGTGAGCATGTCCCTGGCGAAGAGACGCCGGAGCTTACCACTGCACTGGAGGTCGCGCGCCGGGCTCGCGCTCAGTACGCATTGGTCGGTTCGGTGGTCGGGATCGACAGCGACGTGCGGATCGTGGTGGATATCTATGATGTGAATACGGATGAACGTCTCGGCCAAGCGAAGGTCGAGGGATTTCCGGATAACGTGCTGCCGCTCGTCGATCGTTTGGCGGTGGACGTGCTCCAAGTCGTCCTTCAGGCGGGGGAGAAGGATCTTCCAAAGATCAACTTGGCGAACCTGACGAGCAGATCCCCCGAAGCCCTTCAGGCGTACCTTGAGGGCGAGGTCCACATCCGACACTTCGACCTGCCCGCGGCAAGGGAAGCGTACAAACGGGCGGTAGAGGTGGACTCCACCTTCGCCCTGGCCCACTACCAGCTCTCCAAAGCCTACTGGTGGCCCAAAGACCAAAACTTAACGTTGTCACATCAACACATCCGACGAGCAGTGGAACTCGCTGACCGATTGCCAGCGCGTGCGGCGCTGCTAGTTCGGGCATTCCATGACTACTTATTGCATGAAACACCAGATGTAGCGGAGTCGTTGCGCCAAGCAGTCCAGACGTACCCAGACGAGGCTGAGGCGTGGTATCTCCTGGGCGAGATTCTCTTTCATAATGTCGGCGCGTTGGCTACAGCGGAGGAGATCGATCAGGCGTTCGAGCGTGCGGTCGAGTTGGACCCCAGAAACGAGCAGTACCTATGGCACTACACAGAACTGGCTTGCAAACTTGTTGGTGACAGCGCGCTGACTGCTCAACGACTCGAGATGCTCGAGCGGGTCGATCCTGATGACCTGCACGTTCGTGCAGGGTGGCTGGCACTCGACCTCGCCTTCGGAGATAGCGAGGCGCAGACAGCAGCGATGACCCGACTACGCTCGGAAGGGGACTGGCAGTTCGTCCGTGAGGTGCGGGTCTTCTTGAACCATCCTCGCCATGCCGCTCTTCAGCCAGTCACGCGCTTGTTATACGAGCTTAGCGATGATGACTGGAGAAACTTTTTCGCCTTTGTACTGTTCGGCAACAGTGCTTATTGGTATGGTCGGTTGCGGGAGGCCCTGCCGCATCTGGACGATCCCGCGATTACTGCTGGTTGGCGAGCCAGAGCTGCCTACCGTGCATTTGTTGTTGGTTTGCCGATCCCCGAGGAGACACTCGAGCAGGCGCTCGGTCGTGCCTTGATTGACAGCGTCGCGCCACGGTTTGCGGTGTTCCACGCAGGCGCTTTTGCGGCGGATCGCGGTCGCTGGTCCGATCATGCGGACGCGATCGCGGAGCTCGAGCGACGGGCGGAGAGAGCATTGGGAGAGGCAGATTCCCTTACGGCAGCTCAAAATGGAGGGGCAGTCCGAGCCCTGGAGGGGTATGGCCTCTGGCAGCGGGGGCAGCCCACGGCCGCGCTCCCCATGCTGGAGGGCCCAGATGCACTCAACTGGCCTTGGCTGGTGGTTCCGCTGTGGCTGGGTCGGCTCTACCAAGAGCTAGGTCGGCTCCGAGACGCGGAGCGAGTGTACCGCTCCTATGTTGCCCTAGACGAGACTTTATCAATCGACCCGCTTTCGCAGCGTCAGTTAGGCAAGATCTACGAGCAGCTCGAGGAGATTGATAAAGCACTTGAGTCATACGAGTACTTCGTCGAGTACTGGCAGGATGCTGACCCCGAACTCCAGCCAATGGTTGAGGAGGCGCGGCAAGCGATCATTCGGCTCAAGGCTTTGCGGCGGAAGTAAGGCCGGTGCTTTCGTGGCGACAATGGTGGTGACAAAACCCACTGGCACCAGCCAGCGCTGACCAGCGATCAACCTGCTCAGTTCTTTCACAATCAGAGCGTATCAGCGCCAGTCAGCGCCACGTAAAGTCCTTCCGGGCCACGTCTCGATTGACAGTCGCGCGCAGCATTCCTAAGCTTTCGAGCCAATCCCGCCTCTGATACCGGACGATATCGTTGAAAGGAGCTCATAGCATGATGTGGAACCGGTCGCGTGATCGGCTAGCGGTCATTCTGGCCTTGTGCGTCATCGGACTGACCTGCGGCAGGGAGAACGCGGTCGAGGCCGACGTCCCCGAGGGGGTCGAGACCAAGGCGGTGGCGATGGCGCTCCCCGCGGGCGCACAGTTGGTCGTCTCCGGCTACGACCTCGAGAGCTTCTGGTCGCGCCTCAAGTCGACTCGTCTCTATGGCGAGCTGACCGCGATCGAGGGTGCTTCCGATGGGTTGGCCGAGATGCAGAGCAAGTTCCTGGCCGAGACCGGGTTGCCGCTCGACGAAACGACGGTCCTGTCGGTGTTTGGTCGCAAGTTCGACTTTGGTTTTTACGGGCCGTTGTCCGACGACCACGCGGACCTGGCGCTCATCGCCGAGGTCCAGGACGAGGGTCGGGTCAGGGAGATCTTGGCGGCCGTAGAGCAGCAGGTGACCGAGGAAGAGGGAGCGACGTTCCGCGATATCGACTACGAGGGGACGACCGTTCGCGTTGCGACCAGCCCCGAAGGACAAGACGTCTTGTTTCACGCGCTGGTTGACAAGCGGCTCGTCATGAGCACCACCGAAAGCCGTTTCAAGGAAACGCTCGACCTGGCCGCTGATCGGGGCGCAGGGTCGACGATGGGCGACAACCAGGACTACATGACCGTGCTCGGCAAGCTGCCGGCGTCCGACATCGTCGTGTTCGTCGACCAGCGGGCGATGCAAGAGACCGCGATTCGCGCAGCCGAGGAACAAGCTGGCATGGAGCCGTGGGAGGCCGAACGGGTCCGCGCGGCGACCACCGCGTTTC
>JBDHIC010000223.1:0-2836 GCA_039589035.1 Gemmatimonadota bacterium
CAGCGACACGTCGTCCAGCGCGGTCACGGCGCCAAACCGTTTCGATACGTGATCGGCTTCGAGCAGCGGTCGGCGCTTGGTAGTCACGCTGAGAGCGCTCTCTGTCGGAGCGTATGGTTTACGACAACCGCCGCCAACAGGACGATGCCCAGGAAGACCTGAAACCAGTCCGCATCGACTCGGGTCATGACGATCCCCTGCTGAACCATGCCGAAGATGAGAGCCCCCAGCGCAGCTCCGACCGCTGACCCGTAACCACCCGTCAAGAGCGTGCCGCCGATCACCGCCGCAGCGATGGCGCGAAACTCTTGGAGCTCCCCTCGCAAAACATCAGCACCGGTGAAGCGCACCGTCTGCAGAACGGCCACCAAACACGCCGCCAACGCGGTGGTGACGAACAAGCCCAGCTTGACCCGGTCCACGGGAACGCCGGCACTGCGCGCGGCACGGGCGTCCCCGCCGACCGCAAAGATCCAGTTTCCGAGCGGTGTTCTCAGCAGAACCCACGTCGCGACTGCTATCAGGATCAGCCACCAGACGATCGAAACACGAAACACGCCGAACACGTCGCTGGCGAAGAGTTGGCGTGCGGGATCATAGCCGGGCACAGAGTCGAGCCCCCCGAGTTGCGTGCGACCTGTCCAATGGCGGCTGAGAGCGATCGTGAGACCGCGGAAGGTAAACAACGTACCCAGCGTCACGATGAACGATGGCAAACCAGTGCGAACGACCAACAAGCCGTTGAACAATCCGACCAGAGCGGACAGGACGAAGACGGCTCCGATTGCGGGCCACAGCGGCCAGCCAAAATGAGTCGTCAAGAGCATCAGCGACATGGAAGCGAAACCGATGATCGAACCGACCGAAAGGTCGAACTCGCCACCGATCATGAGCAGCGAAACAGCGACGGCGAGGATGCCGAGTGGTGCCGCAGCGTTTAAGTAGGCGGCTGTTCCGAGCGTGCTGCGGAACGGCTCGCCGGCGGCGAGCGCGAAGAAGCCCCACACGGCGAGCGCGGCCGCCACCGCGCCGAGCTCCGGCTGCCGGCCTAGCGCGTGCTTCAATTGACTGCCGAGAGTCTAGCGAATGCCACGCGCGGATAGATCGATCACGTCGGCAGCCGTTTCCCGGGTCACGAAGCCGGGCCCTGTCCGAATGACGTCACCACCGCCCGGGATCGTCCCAGTCTCCAGGTACTTCATCAGAAACACGACCGGCAGATAGCCCTGCAGGTACTGCTGCTGATCGACGGCAAAAGTCATCTCACCATCGCGAATCGCCTCGAGTACCTCCGGTGAAAGATCGAACGTTGCCAGCGCTACTTCGCCGATCTTGCCGGTTTGACGAAGCGCCGCCAACGCCGGAGCAGCGCCGTTCGGTCCGAGCGTCAAAATGCCGTCGATTGCCGGACCGGTCGTGATCGCGCCGGCGATCCGCTGCTGCGTGTCGTCGGGGTCGGCCAGGTTCACGACCAAGGCGTAGGCGACAGCGCGACGCTCGCCCAGAGCATCCCGGAACCCCTTGCAGCGCTGATCCAGGGCGGTGTTCCCAACCTCGTGATTGACGCAAAGCGCCTGCCGCACACCGACCCGCGCGAGCCGCACCCCGCTCTCGTAGCCGGCCTCATACTCGGTTTGTCCGATATGAGCGAGCACGCCGAGATCGCGGTACACATCGCCACCCGAGTTGATCGAGACAACCGGTATACCTGCATCGATGGCGTCGCGAATCGCCGCTTCGAGCGCGGCGGCATCGGGGATCGAGACCACCAATCCGTCGGGTCGCGAAGCGACAGTGGCAGCGATTCGATCGCTCATCTCGACCATGTCGAACTTGAGCGGCGCGTGGTACTCGACCGACACGCCCAGATCAGCGGCAGCGTCACCCGCGCCGTTTATCACCACCGACCAGAACGGATCACTCGATTGGCCGTGTGTGACGAAGACGATTCGAATCTCTTCGTCGGTTGGTGCGGGTTCGGGTTCGGAACTCGATGTGTCGGGGGGCGACGTTTCGCCGACAACCGCGCTATCCGCTGAATCGTTGGGATCGTCTGGCGATTCCGCGCACGATGACACCATCGCCAACCCGCCAAACACGGCGATAGGTACGAGTCTCGCGATCGAGTACATCGATCCCGAGTCTAGCACGACGGCCGGGGAGGGCTAGCCGGCGGGTGCGGCCAGCTCGCCGTTTCCGCTGGGGATGATGACCCACAGCAGCAGGTAGACGAGAATACCTGGGAACGCTACCGACAGGACCGACACCACCACGTAGACAATCCGGAGCAGGGTGACGTTGAGCCCGAAGTGCTCGGCGATGCCGCCTATGACACCGGCGATCATGCGATGGTCGCTAGAGCGCCTGAGTGGTGCGTTGCTTCTTCGCATCAATGGTTCCTCCGCAGTTTTTTCCTACGCCCGGGGCCAGCTTCCGGTTTCAATCGAGCGGCGGGTCGTCGAGGTAATCTTGGAAACGCCGGAAGAACTCACCTACGTGCAAGCCGTCGACGAGGGCGTGATGGACCTCGACCGATACCGGCATGCGCTCGGCCCCGGTGTCACCGTGACGACGGCCAAAAACGATCTTGGGCACCGACTCTTCGGTGCCCCAACGCCGAGCATGGGAGAAGCTCGTAAACGCGATCCACGGAATCACCGAGTAGTGTATCATGTCATCCCGGTCGGGTCTGTCCTCGAGCGCACCGGAACCCTTTCGAGCTACCTCGACCACTTCTTCCACCTGGGTTCGAAACGGGCCGAAATCCGAACTGTAATCGAAGTACCCAAACCCGAACGTTTCGTCGTCGCGCAGAATCGTCGAGCCGGCATGGATT
>JBDHIC010000224.1:0-3199 GCA_039589035.1 Gemmatimonadota bacterium
TGGTGGAAAAACGCCGCCGAGTGTACGAGATCGAAGCTCTGATCTTGAAACGGCAACGCCAGTGCGTCACCGCGGATCGAAAGTAGACCATCCAGCCGACGGTCTCGCGCCAACCGCACCGTGACCGGGTGCCAGTCCAGCATGTACACGTGGGATTGAGCCCCACGCGACCCGGCCCAATCGAGAAAATGCTCGGCGTAATCACCGTCACCCCCGGCGACGTCGAGGATCGTCGCTGGCCCGGATGCGTTGGTCCAACGGTCGAGTGGCTCGAACGTCGCGCGGAACCCTCCCAACCACCGGTTGACCAGCCCCAGCTCGCGGTAGCATTCGGCGATCTCCTCTTCTGATCCGTGGCCGGCGTCCAACAGCTCGACCGCTTCTTCGCCGCGGCGGCTCGAAACCCAGTGGTTCATTGTTGATCGGTGGGGGGCACCGGGCGCGCCGTTGGTACTGCCACCATTTGCCGCGGGCGGACGGTCCACGAGCTAGGGTCGCATGTCGGCTCCACGCACGCCGGCTGAAACGTGATATCGAAGATCTCGTCGATCGCCTTGGGCGCCCGGTAGTCGATCGCGTACTCCGTTCTGCGCTTGGTGTCGATCGTTCGGAACAGCATGAACTCGGGCGTCAGGTCGGCGTCGACGTCGAACAGCATCGCCACGTACTCGATATTGGACGTGTGGCGAACCGAGAACCACAGGTAGCGACGATCACCGGGGTCGATTCCAAACCCGATCGACTTCGGTTGTCCACCTAGCTGTCCGGTGAGATACACGCCGGTGATCGTGTCGTTCGCAAACGCCTCGAGTCTGACCCCGCCGTCTGGTGAAGTGAGAATCGAATCTCCCGCGGCGGCCGCAAACCGGACCTCGAAGGGGATCGTGTGTAGCACCTCGGGCTGATCCTGGGCCGAGGCTAGCGTCGAGGTAAGAGGAATCGACACTACGGCGAGCATCCAGCGCCACCTCATGATCGAACAGCCGCCTGCTGTGGGACCGGTGTTTCAGACCGCCAGCCGAGGCCAACCAGAAACAGTGCGACCGCAACGAGCGGGACCACCGCCATCCCGTTCATGAGCGCAGGTATCCCGGCTCGGGCCACGATCGGGCCGGACACGAGCCCGCCGAGCCCCATCCCGAGATCGAATGCCGCCAGAAAAAAGTTGAGCACCATGCCACGTGCGCCTTCCGAGACGTCGTTGGCGACCAGTCCGTAGAGCGCCGGCCAGAGGATCGCGAAACCCATTCCGAAGAGCACCGCCGCACCGACCATCGAGGCTCGGCCCTGGATGAGCGGCAATGACGCGATTCCCAATGCGTGGATCAGGAGCCCGCTCCATACCATCGGTCGATCGCCAACCGTTCGCGCCACACGTGCAATAACTACCCGCACGACGACTGAAGTGATCGCGTGGACGATGAAGAAAAGGCTGAAATCGCCAGGACGTCGTTGTTCCAACAGGATCGGCAAGAACGCGAATACTGCGCCGACAGTCAGCGTAGTGAGCAACAGCGTCGCGGAGGGCACCACGACTTGACGACGCGAGATCGCCGCGCGGTAATGGGCGGGTTGGGCCACCGTGGACAGTCGCTTCGGTTCTCGCAGCGCCGCCGCGAGAACAGCCGATGCCACAGCCGTTCCGGCGACTGTCCAGAACAGTGCCGTGTAGCCGAACCGGTTCGCGATCTCGATACCAACCGGTGCACCGACGGCGAACGCGAGCGTGGTGCCGGCCGAGAGGTACCCCATGAACTCGGTACGTCGCTCGGGGGGGGATAAGTCGGTCGCCAGCGTTACCCAGCCACCCGTGAAGGCGGACAGACCGACGCCGTGTATGACGCGCACTGCGACCAACAACGCCACCGCGGTGAGCCACAAGTAGAGCGGCGCCATCGCCGCCGCGAGCGCGCCCCCGAGGATCAGCACCACCCGCCGGCCGCGCGTGTCGAGCAGCCGCCCAACCACTGGGCGCACGACCAACACGCCGAACGAGAAGACACCGACGATCAACCCGACGTCGACCGGCGAGCCACCCAGATCGCGGACGTAGAGCGGCAACGTCGGTATTAGCAGGCCGATCGATACGAAGAACCCCACCATCGAGCCGAGCAGGAGGCCCAGCTCGCGGTGCTTGAGCGGCGGATGCGGGTTTTGCTGCGTCGCCCTAGGCGGTCTTCTGCCGCGCGATCGTCTTGGGCTGGAGGAACAGCAACAAGTAGTCGCGGCCGCCGGCCTTGGAATCCGTGCCCGACATGTTGAACCCGCCGAACGGGTGCACGCCGACCAGGGCACCGGTGCACTTGCGATTGACGTACAGGTTGCCGACGTGAAACTCCTCCTCGGCCTGGGCGATCTTCCGCTCGTCGGTGGTGTAGACGGCGCCAGTCAGCCCGAAATCGGTGTCGTTGGCGAGCGCCAGCGCGTGGTCGTAGTCGCGCGCTTTCGTGATCGCCAGCACCGGGCCGAAGATCTCCTCCTTGGAGAGCCGCGCGTCGGGCGCGATGTCGGCGAAGATCGTCGGCGGAATGAAGAAACCGGTCGAGTCGTCGGGCTCGCCGCCCAGCAAGAGCCGGCCTTCATTCTTTCCGACCTCGATGTACTCACTCACTGTGCGGAACTGGCTGCCACTTACCACCGGACCCATCCACGCGCCGTCGACTACCGAGCCGGGTTCGATCTTGCTCGCCCGGTCGACTACGCGGCCGACGAAGTCATCGTAGATGTCTTCGACAACGATAGCGCGCGAGCATGCCGAGCACTTCTGACCCTGATAGCCAAAGGCGGACGTCACGACCCCCTCGGCCGCTGCGTCCAGATCGGCGTCGGCGGCGACGACGATGGCGTCCTTGCCGCCCATCTCGGCGAGGATCCGCTTGAGCCAGATCTGGCCCGGCCGGACCTCGGAAGCACGCTCGTTGATCTCGATTCCGACCTCCTTCGATCCGGTGAAGGCCACGAAACGCGTCTTGGGGTGATCCACGAGCCGCCGGCCGATGACGCTGCCTGAACCGAAAACGAGGTTTACTACTCCAGGCGGTAGCCCCGCTTCGTCCATCACTTCAACAAACTTCCAGGCGATCGCCATCGATACGCTGGCCGGCTTGATGATCACCGTGTTGCCGCTCACGATCGCGGCCGACGCCATACCGGCCAGGATCGCCAACGGGAAGTTCCACGGTGGGATGATCGCTCCGAC
>JBDHIC010000225.1:0-3989 GCA_039589035.1 Gemmatimonadota bacterium
AGGCCAAGCAGCCCGGCGCGACGTCCGCGTTCGATCGAGTCCGCACCCAACGACGGTCCCACGGTTCGCTCCTCGATGATCTCGAGCGGCGCCGGCAGCGCCCCCGCCCGGAGCACAATGGCTATGTCGCGGGCCTCTTCGATCGAGTCAAAACCCTCGATCTGGGCCCGTCCACCGCTGATCCGCTGCCGAATGTTGGGCGCCATCCGAACCACGTTGTCGAGCACGATGCCCAGCCGTTCGTTGACGTGGCGGCCGGTGACATCTCCAAACGTCGACGCGCCCTCACCGGTCATCTCGAGCGTTACAATGGGCTGGCTGACGAACTGGGGGTCGAAGCCTGCGGCGGCGGTAGATATCGCCTCACCCGTCATCTCAGGCTCTTTGACCACTAGAAACAGAGTTCGATAGGTGCGACCGTCGGCGAACGTTCTCGACTGGCCCGACCAGAGCCACTCGTAGCGATCATCGACGCCCGCCATCGCAGCCGAGTCAGCGAGCAGTGCCCGAACAGTCGGCACGTCGTCTTCCGCGACGAGCACATTGAACCTGTCGGCGCCTACTTGCTCGGTCTGCAGGAGCGCCGAGAATCGCCCATCCTCGATGTCGTCCTGCACTGCGGCCGCATCGGGTTCGTCCTGCCCGAAAAACTCCTCCAACGTCTGAGCGTCATCAGATTCACCGGACGTTGTATCTGAGATCGCGGCCTCGGTCGATGACTCGGTTTCGGCGTCACCTTCGAGCGCCGTTTCCGCCGGCGCTCGACCGGCGAGTCCCCGATCGACAGCGCGGATCTGATCCGTGACCAGAGCACCTTCGGCGACCAGCTGGAACTCCAGGAACGCAGTCCGCTGTACGAGGTCCTTGGCTCGCTTTTCATCTTGGATCCCAGGCAACTCGACGATGATCCGATCGTCTCCGATCTTCTGAATCAGCGGCTCCGAGACGCCAAACTGGTCGACGCGGTTGCGGATGATCTCGAGCGCCCGATTGACGGCGTCACGCCGTTCATCGCCGGTAAACGCTCGCTCGCTGTCGTCGAGCTCGAGGACGAGATGCATTCCACCCTGCAGATCGAGGCCGAGCTTGATCGCAGCACTCTTGAGCCTCTCGAAACCGCTTGGATCCTCTCGCTCGAACTCTTGGCGCTCCTGCGCCGGCATCGAGTAGAACCGGACGCTGGGCCACAGGTACCATAGCCCGGCCAAAACCGCGAATCCTACGATCGCCCACCGGATCTTGAGCCTATGCCGCGGATCTTGAGCCTATGCCGCATTGTCCCTCATGTGCCCCGTTCGCAGGGTCATACCACTCGCAGAATTGATGTCGGTAAAGTAGAGAACGAAGGGCTCAAGACTAGGCTACGAGCGCCTTCGCCGCCACTGCTCGAATGCGCTGATTCCGAACCCCAGCCGCATGTAACGCTCCGTCAATCCGATATCGTCGAGCGAACCTCGGCGACCGTACTCAAAGAGCACGTCGACCCGACTACGATCTCCGAAGCCTCGGCTATGGCCAAGGCTGAGCATCCACTCGTTCACGTTTTGATCGTTGATGATTATCGGCAGCTGCCGCCAACGCAAACCGAAACGTATCGGGGCCCGCGGCCCGATGAGCAACTTCCGCTGTTCGGGCGTGTACTCGAGCCCGCCGCCGTACTCGAGAAAGTCGGCCACATCCGATTGGGGCACCCCGTCGATCTCAAAGTCTTCCCAACCTGAACGGCGAAAGATCCCGGCTACGCGGACCTGGTTGCCAAGCCTGGTCGACCCACTCAACGAAAATGCATGCGGCAGATTAAACTCAGTCTCGCGTTCCAAATCCACTCCACGGAGCTCCTTGGTGATTTCGCTCGAAACGGTGGGCCGCAACCGGTACCCGAAGCCGATGTGGCTGCCCTGGCCAATCTGGCGCTCGATTCCAAGAGTGACGCCCAAACCGGCAAAATCACGCGACAGGCTGTCGCTGGTGGTTGTCAGCACGCCTCCCAAATCAGGCCGTTGCACCGAGCGAATCGTCTCTCTCGACCCCAGGTAGATATCGAACGACGCGCCAATACCAGTCCTTTCATCAATCGCGTATGACAGTCCCGGCGCCAGAACAAAAAGCCCGCCCTCCGAGTCAAGCGAGACGGGCAGGGTGTCTCCCTCAAAAGCGACCGTGGACTCCACTGCTGCATCAAAGTCGATTAGCTCATAGTAACCGATCGAAAAAACGGTGTTGTACCAAGCGGGGAACACCGCCTGGCCCATGGGAAAGACAACGTCATCGGAGCTATGCGACCGTTCGGGATTCTCGACCGTGGAGTCCTGACCCAACAACGAAAGGTAGAAACCAGCACGGTCAGTGTGCGCCAATAGAGCCGGGTTCTCGAGCGAGAAGAGATTCTCGGGTAGCCCAACCGTAACCCCACCCATTCCCCGAGCTCGCATGCCTTCGCCGCTCGCGGGCAAGCCGAAAGCGCTCAGGTTGAACACGCTCTCTTGGGCCGTCAGCGGTGACGTCGCAGCGAGGCTCGCGAGCGTAATCCCGATCAGGCACGTTGGCAGACGAAGCCAACGATTCACGGTGCGCTTCACTGGTTCGATGCGGGCAACACGACCAACCTCAGACGCGGTCTCAACGCCACCGGTGCCGAAGGGTCGAAGACCTTGACTTTTCCAAAACCGGTTGCCTCATCAAGCACGGTCAGTGCAAACCCTCGGTTCGTTTCCGGTTCACGCAACCAAAGCTGGACCAAATCTCTCAACCGATTCGACTGAAAGACCAGCGAGTCGACCGGCAGCGAGTCGCGAGTCAGCGTGGTCAACCCAAGAATGCTGCTCGCAGTGGCCGGCGCCAGGATCGTTTTCTCGCCGACGAAGTCGCTCAGCACCCGATTGGCCAGAAAACGCAACGAGTCGCCAGGGATCCGCGCTTGATCAATCGAAACGATAAATTTCACATCGGCAATTGCAGCGTCTATCGGTACTTGATCAAAGTTTGGAATGAAAACCACCCGCGAAACCGGTTCACCCGCACCGACGGTCAAGCCACCGGCCTCAAACGGGTCGCGATCGACGGGAAGAAAAGTATCCTCCACGGCTAGGGTTACGGACAGCTGCTCCGGGCTGCCGGGTTCTCCCAACCGAGTTTCGATCTCGAGTCGCGGGCCGTTCAGATTGTTGCCACCAAGCCCCCTCGAAACGAACTGTACAGTGCTGCCAGCCGTCTGCTGGACGAGCAGCAACCCCTCGTTTGCGACAACCCCCGACAGCCAATCCTCTATCAGCGACGGTGGAAGCGGTACGCTGATCGAGTCCGAGTCTACTTCCCCCGCCGGGATCGTAAACTCGGCCACTGGATCGGGATCCACGTCACCACCAGGCGTGGTCCAATCGAGACCGAGATCGCGACGATCCCAATCGGCCGCGGTCTCATCCCACTCACTTGTCACCCGATGTAGTTGGAAAGACACTGGCACTGTGGGGACCGGTGCGAAGACCAGTTTCAGGTTGGCACTCAGAAAAACGGTCTCGGCGGGCAACAAATCGAGGGTCGCCAACGAGAATCGGAAGATCGGCCGGCTTTCGAACCCCGGTGCCTCGGACCAATCAAACGCCGAGATCAAACGATCCGCTTCGGCCCGATCGGATGGAAAGATCGGGTAGTCGACCGCGAGATCCCAATCCGTTACGACGACAATCTCGAGTTCGCCCTCGAGAACGCCTAGCGGGAGGAGCTCCTCTCCAACCGGACTGCGACTAATGTCGGTGCAGGCAAGAGCCACGACGAGCAGCCCTATCGCGGACGCCAGTTTGAAATGCATTCAGACTCGAGTGATATCCCCGCCGATGTCGTACTCGTCGACGATCGCCATGATTACGGCGTCCACCGGTCGCGCTTCGGTCAGCGTTGTCTGGCGCGCGGAAGAGCCGGTCGCGTACAGCACGACCTCCCCAGCTCCCGCGCCGACCGAGTCGGCCGCGACGACATATCCAGACTCGAAT
>JBDHIC010000226.1:0-2796 GCA_039589035.1 Gemmatimonadota bacterium
ATCTCAAGACCTTTGTTGGCCAGCGTCGCCGAATCAACGGTGATCTTGGGTCCCATCGACCACGTTGGATGAGCGAGCGCATCGCGCGCGTCGACAGCGGCGAGTTGTTCAGTCGCCATTCCTCGGAACGGCCCCCCGCTGGCGGTGAGCATGATCCGACCCGGCCGTTCCCCCGGACGAAGCGCGAGAAGCTGCCAGATCGCACTGTGCTCACTGTCGACGGGTAGCAATTGGTCTTGACCCGCTGCGGCCATCACCAGTTCCCCCCCAACGACCAGCGATTCTTTGTTCGCCAAGGCTACTCGCTTCCCAGCTTCGAGGGCCGCCAACGTCGCGGGTAATCCGGCCGCTCCGACAACGCCGTTCAGCACGACGTCGGCGCCCTCCCAAGTCGCGAGCTCCGCCACTCCTTCGGGGCCGCCAAGACATCGCACGCCCGGAGCAAACGCCGAGGCCTCGACCGCTTCGTGGTAAGCCTTGAAGTCTGCGATCGCCACCGCCTGGGGTTGGACCTGGACGGCCGTCGCAGCCAGCTCGCGCCACTTGGTTTCGCACGAAAGCCCGACAACCTCCAACCGATCCTCAAGCTCGGCGATCACGTCGAGTGCGCTGGCGCCGATCGAGCCGCTGGCACCAAGAATGACAATCCGGGTGCGATCGCTCACAGCACCACCCCAACCAGGTAGTAGTAGAACAGTGGTACAGTGATCAGCACGCCATCGAACCGATCGAGCACGCCACCGTGTCCAGGGACTATTTGCGAGGCGTCCTTGACGCCTGCATCGCGCTTGAATGCCGACTCGATTAAGTCTCCGCACGGGGCAGCCACGCCAACTAATGCACCGATCACGAGACCATGCCCGGGTCCGAGCGGCGGAAACCATCGCTCCACCACACCCCCAACAACAGCGCCCACGATGATCGTCGCGATGAGCGCTACCGCAGCGCCCTCAGTTGACTTGCCCGGACTCACCCGGGACAGCAATCGCTTCTTCCCCCACCTGAGCCCGGCAAAGTACGCAACGGTGTCGTTTATCCACGTCAGCAGCAGCGGCACTGCCAGGAGAATCGCTCCCAACCAGTATGGCGCCCCGGCGATATCACGGCTGATCTCGCGAACCAAGATCTGATGACCAAACAACAAGCCGGTGTAGAGTGAGCCCAGCAGCGTAAAAGCCACAGCGGCAATCGCCTCGTGGCCCCGTGGATCAAGCATCTGCGCCGCGGCAATGCCTACTAACCCGGCAGTGAGCACGACGACGAACAGCGCGGTGTCCCCTGGCGCCCGATAGAAAAAGAGTGGGAAAACCAAACCCAACACGAGCCCAGGCGCGAGCCGGGCCCGGTACGGTTTTTGTTCCGCCATACCGAAAAACTCGACCCCGCCGGCCACCGTTAACCCCAGCACGGCGAGCAGGAACAACTCCCGGCCGATGATCACCGTGAGGACGAACGCGGGCACCAGCACAGCCGCCGTAGCGAGTCTGAGCCCTAGTTTGCGGTCCAATCGCTGGCCGGTCGTCGTCGGCTCGATCGGTGTGCTCGCGGTTCTCAAGTGAGGACCGTGCCGAACCGCCGTTCGCGATTCTGGAACGCAACGATTGCATTCACGAGCGCTTGGCGATCGAAATCCGGCCACAGGACGTCGGTTACGTACAGCTCTGTGTAGGCGAGTTGCCACAAAAGAAAGTTCGATATCCGAAGCTCGCCGCTGGTGCGGATCAGCAGATCGGGATCAGGAAGATCTGACTTGTACAGGAAGGACTTGAACAAAGTTTCGTCTATATCGTCTGGGTCGAGCTCACCGTCGGCCACCCGGCGTGCGACCTGTCGCGCGGCCTCGACTATCTCCGCTCGCCCACCGTAAGACAGCGCTAGAGTCACTACCAGTTGACTATTGTCGGCGGTTTTGGCAATCAACTCATCGAGCTCGACCCTGGCCGCCGGGGACAATCGATCAAGCTCACCGATCGCGCAAACCCTGATTCCCTTCTCGATCAACTTCTTGCGCTCGGATTGGATGTAACGCTGCAGGAGCTTCATGAGCGCATCGACCTCGGCCCGCGGACGCTTCCAATTCTCCTGTGAGAACGCATACAACGTCAGGTAGGGTATCTGAAGGTCGGCCGCTGCCTCGATCACTTCGCGTACCGCCTTCATGCCTGCCTCGTGTCCAAAAAGACGCGGCTTGTGACGGCGTTCAGCCCAACGACCGTTGCCGTCCATGATGATCGCCACGTGGCGCGGCAGATCCCCTTGCGCCAACAAGTGGCTCACACCTCCATGACCTCCTTTTCCTTCCGTGCCAGCATCTCGTCGATGGTCTGTATGTGCTTATCGGTGATATCCTGCACCTGCTTGAGCTGACGGTGCATCTCGTCCTCGCTCATATCCCCCGCTTTTTGTGATGCATGGATCTTTTTGTTGGCGTCGTGGCGTATGTTGCGCACCGCGACCCGGCCTTCCTCGGCAATCTTATGCGTCACCCGGACCAGGTCCTTGCGTCGTTCTTCCGTGAGTGGCGGTATCGGTAACCGAATGACTTTACCGTCGTTGGCGGGCGTCAAGCCCAGGTCGCTTGCGAGCAAGGCTTTTTCGATCGCCGCCATCTGCGTCGGGTCAAAAGGCGAGATCACCAGTAGACGCGGCTCGGGGGCCGTTACAGACGCCAGTTGATTGAGTGGCATCTGCTGCCCGTATGCATCGACTTTGACGAGATCGAGCAGGCTCGGTGCCGCCTTTCCAGTGCGCACTGTCGCCAACTCGTTTCGAATCGCCTGCACGGATTTGTCCATG
>JBDHIC010000227.1:0-5320 GCA_039589035.1 Gemmatimonadota bacterium
AGATGCGCACTCGCTTGGCTCGTGCGGTTGGGGCTGAGCTCTTGCAGCCAGAAATCGGGCCACCGGTGGCGGTCGGAGGCGCCGAGGTCATCTTCGACTGCGTAGGTTCGGGAAGCACGATCGACGATGCGATGCGCTTTACCCAAGCCAGGGGCACCGTTATCGTCGTCGGCATGCCAGGTGTACCCCGTGGAATCGACTGGACGGCCATGTGGCACAAGGAGCTCGAGCTGCGCGGCAGTTACACAGCCGACCCTGACACCTTCAACCGTACGCTGTCGCTAGCTACCGAGTTAGACCAACAGCTGGCACCGCTGGTCGGCGCTCGTTTTTCGCTAGGCGATTACCGTGAGGCGATTCGGTGTGCGCTCGAGGCCGGTCGACGGGGCGTCACAAAGGTCGCGTTCGAGATCCACAACTCGACCGGCCCGCTCGCGGGATGAAGTACCTGACATACTCAGGGAACGCGCTTCTGGGAGCTGATCTGCCGGATCACGCGACCGTGCTCTACCCGCCGCCAGCGATCGAGGGAATTCCCAAGCGCGGCATTCCACGCGCTCTGAGAGAGGCGCTGGAACAACCGGTCGGAATGGAGCCGCTCGCCGAGCTCGTCGGGCCAAGCTCACGAGTGCTGATCGCCTTCGACGACAACTGCCAACCGTTTCCGTTGATGGCCCGGCCGGATATCCGACAGATCATGATCACACGCCTGCTCGAGCTACTCGAAGATCACGGCGTCAAGCTGCGCGGTGGCGCTGCACCGCAAGATGCAGCATCACGAGCTGGAGTACATGCTGGGCGAAAAGATCATGGCCCGCTTTTGGCCTGATCAACTGACAAACTTCGACGCCGAAGATGGTGACGACATCGTCTCGCTAGGCGAGACCGACGAGGGGGACCCGGTCGAGACGAGCCGCGCGGTGATCGAAAGCGATCTCGTCATTTACGTCGACACGGTCCAGATCCCACTGAACGGCGGTCACAAGTCGGTAGCTGTCGGGTTCGGTACCTACAACTCGATCGCTCCCCATCACGCGCCCCAGATGACCGAGCACACACCACACGTGATGCAACCCGACGGCTCGTGCATGCACGCAACGATACGCCGCATGAGCGAGGTGATTCAGAAGCATTGTCGGATCATGGTCATCGAAGCCGCGATGAACGGAGCCACCTATCCGCAACACCTCGAGTATTTGAGCAAATCACCGGATCGATTGAGTTTCACCGAACGGATCCTGCGCAAGACCGCTCCCATGTCGATGCGGGCGCTGCCCGAGCCGGCGCGGGCCAAGGTTTTTCGCGGCATACGATCCAAGTACGCACCTATGGCGATCACCGCAGGAGCGATCGACGACGTCCATCAAGTCACGCTAGAAGCGCTGCGACCCCAGTTGGAGGTTGAGGTCGATCGGCAGTTCGACACGTTGGTGTTTGGATTGCCCGACCTCTCACCGTACGCGATCGATGCCCGCATCAACCCCGTTCTGGTGGTCAGCGACGTCCTCGGCTACGTGTTCAACTGGTTTTGGAACCGGCCGTTCATAAAGCCGGGCGGCGCAGTAATCATCTTGAACCCGGTGTTCGAGGTGTTCCACGATCGATACCACGTTGCGTACCAGCGGTTTTGGGAAGAGGTGTTACCGGCCACAACCGACCCGTTCACAATGCAGGCCGAGTTTCAGGAATCTTTCTCCCGCGATCCAGAGCTCATCGATTGCTACCGGCACCGATTCGCCCACCACGGGTTCCATCCGTTTACGGTATGGTATTGGGCGACCTACCCGCTCAATTACTTGTCAGAAACGATCCTGGTCGGGCCCCCGGACGACCGCGCGGCCCGCAGGTTGGGCGTGTCGTGGGCACCCGGCTTGGATTATGCGCTGGCGCGAGCGAGGGAGGTCACCGGCGGCGACAACGTAGTTGCGCTGACGATTCCACCGTTTATGTATCTGAACGTCACCGACTGAGCCTCGCGTGGCACGACACCTGGTCCGATTTCACTTCGACTTCATATCGCCGTACTCGTACCTCGCGCTGACGCAGGTGGAATCGTTTGGTGAGCGTCACGATATCGAGTGGAAGGTGCGACCAGTTCTGTACGCCGCGATCCTCGAAGCCACCGGCTTGGTGGGTCCAGCCGAACAGCCAATCAAGCGGCAATACACGGCGCGTGACATCATCCGCGCGGCTGATCTGGTCGGCGTACCCATCATCGGGCCCCCGGCCCACCCTTTTAACCCCTTGATGGCGTTGCGAACGGTGTGCCTGTACCAAGACGATCCGCGCGGTCTTGAGCTTGCCGTCGGGCTGGCGAGCCTCTGTTGGGGTCAGGGGCGCCCGCTCACCAAGTATCGGGTACTCGAGGAGGCGCTGGAAGCCATGGGTCTCAAGACCGCTGATCTCGCGACTCGGGTCAATGCGTCGACGACCAAGGCTCAACTCAGGGCGAATACCACCCAAGCGCTCGCCGCGGGCGTGTTCGGCGTTCCGACGTTCGTGTGGCAAGGCGAGATCTTCTGGGGTCACGATCGTATGAATCATCTGTCAGACCGGCTCTCTGAAAGACTTGCTTCACCCGAAGCCCGTGCCCGTGCGTGGGCCGCCAAGCCGCGCGACGCGGAGCGGTCAAGCTCGCCGTGGCCGAAGTCCTAATCGTCGCTGGCGAGCCTTCGGGCGACGCCATCGGTGCGGAGCTGGTTGACGCGGCACGCAAGATGGAGCCGAGCATCTGTTTCTTTGGTGCCACGGGTCCAGCTCTCGAAGCTGCCGGCGCCAAACGTGTAGTCGCGACGCGTGAGCTTACCACCATGGGGCTCACCGAGGTTCTGCCCCGGTTGCCGGGGATACGACGCGCGATGAAACGCTTGGAGCGAGCAGCCGCGGACCACCGCACAATCGGCGCCGTGCTGATCGACTCGCCCGACTTCAATCTGCGGCTCGCGCGGAAGCTTGATCGACGATCGATCCCCGTTGTCCAATACGTCAGCCCGTCCGTCTGGGGTTGGCGACCGGGACGCGTCTCAGCGATCGAGAAAAGCGTGCGTCGCGTGTTGCTCACATTGCCGTTTGAAGCCGAGTTCTATCGTGATTCATGCGTCGACGCCGTCTACGTCGGCCATCCGGCCCTGGATCGCATTCCAGCCGACGTCGGCGATCGCCAAGCGGTCGCCGCGCGACTCGGTTTGAACGCGTCGCGCCGCTGGATCGCCCTCTTGCCCGGAAGCCGATCAGGCGAACTAGACCGAATGGGACCGCTGTTGGCGGAGAGCGCCACCCGAATCCGACAGCGAATCCCCGACATCGAGCTCGTGACGATGGTCGCGCCGGGACTCGACCCGTCGGCCGTCGCCTCCGCCCTGGCCGGCGTATCCGGGCTCGGCGATACTCGGCGTTCCACACGTCGTCGCCTACCGTCTTTCCCACATCACGTTCGCGATCGCCAGGCGCATGGCTCGGGTACGCTGGATCGCGCTACCCAATCTGATCGCCGGTCGAGCGATCGTTCCCGAGTTCATTCAACGCGACGCGGAGCCGCACCAACTGGCGCAACCGGTGATCGAGTGGTTGGAAGACGACCGCGCGGCGGCAACGATCAGGGAGGAGCTGCGAAGCGTGTCTCAGACCCTCGGTCCGGCGGGCGTCGCCGAACGCGCGGCCAGAGCTGCGCTATCCGGCTTTGGCATCCACGTCGAGTGATCACCGCCGCTCAGCACAACCGTTTGACATGCATTGAAGGGGTAGCGATTATTCGCTGACGGTACGCTTTGTCACCGATCCCAAATGCAACGAGGCGATAACATGACTGGCGGAACCTTGGTCTCTACGCTGAGCCGGCTCTTCTGCGGCCTGGCGTTCATTGTTCACGGCGCCCCGAAGGTCTTCAACCTCGAGGCCGCGTCGAGCTTCTTCGAGAGCGTCGGAGTTCCGTCCTGGTTGGCAATCCCGGTCGCCGGGCTCGAGTTCTTCGGTGGGATACTCCTGGTGGTGGGGTTTCTCACCCGCTGGTTATCCGGGCTGTTCATTCTGGAGATGATCGTGGCAATCGTGACCGTGCATCTGCCAAAGGGGTGGGACGTGTTTAGTGGGGGCTACGAGTACAGTCTGGCTCTGATCGTCATGCTGATCGGTGTCATCGTGCTTGGTCCCGGACCATTCTCGATCGACGGCCAACTCCGGAAGAGTCGCGGGGGGGCTACCTCAAGTGAATCCGAGGCACCCAGCCTGGAGACGTGAGCCAGCCGACGCTCTTCCTCTCAGCAGCACCCGAAGTCCGGCTAACAAGAGCGTTCGAGGCGCCTTTTGCCAACTTCCTCGCGACGGCGCGAACGTGCTACAGCTCAAAGGGGGTCATCCCCGACGTCGAAATCAACGATCGGTGGATCGGGTTGGCCAAGAGTCTGTACCAGGCCGGTCACCACACCACCCTGCAACACGCTCAGTTTCAGTTCTCGCTCGCGAACGTCAGCCGCCACTTCATCTGGAGCTTCCTCCACAGCCATCCGTTCTATAACAGCGAGCAGGTGAGCCAGCGCTACGTCGAGGTACGGCCAGGGAACGTCACGGTACCGCCGTTGAAGGGCGAGGCGCTATCCAGGTATCGATCGGCGGTCGAGCGACAAATGAAGGAGTACCGCCAACTGATCGAATTGTTGACCCCGGTGACCGAGGATGCCTACTTCGAGCGATTCCCAGGCCGACGAGCGAACGCCGAGAAATACGCCAAAGAGATCCAGAAACGAGCACAGGAGATCGCTCGATACGTTTTGCCGATCGGCACGTTCGCGTACCTGTATCACACCGTCAGTGGGATCACGCTGCTGCGCTATGCAAGGCTGTGCGAGCAAGTGGACACGACATCGGAGACAAAGCTCGTCGTCCAGGCGATGGTGGACGCATTGTTGGAACACGACCCGGCCTACGAGACGATCTTGGAGAAACCACTTCCGCTCGATTCCACTCCCGAGTACAGCTTTTTGAGCACCCGCAATGGTGACAGCGAAGGGCAGCGGACATTCCGTAGCGAATTCGACCGCGAACTGAACGGCAAGATGTCGCAGTTGGTCGACTACGGTGCTCGTAACGAGGAGGTGCTGGCCGACGCTGTGCGCGAAGTCCTCGGCGAGCCCAAAGCCGCGCTCTCTGATGACGAAGCGATCAGCCTGGCGCTCGATCCGCAACTCAACCCACTACTTGGTGAAGCGCTTAATCTGACGACACACGCCAAGCTCACACGAGCCCTTTACCACCCACACTACACGTTTCGGAAACGGCTCTCACACGCCGGTGACTCGCAAGACCAACGGCATCGGATGACGCC
>JBDHIC010000228.1:0-3456 GCA_039589035.1 Gemmatimonadota bacterium
CCGCGCGGTGCGACGCCGATCAAGAGCGTGTCGGGATCGAGCGCCAAGCCCTCCTCGAGCGTCGCCACGATCGGGATCGGTGGGCCAAAGCCAAGCACCTGGTCGGTCGTCTGACCGGCGGTCACGCTGTCCAGGACGCCGACGACCTCATCGGCGGCGTACCGGATCACACAGGTGGCGGTTTTGGCATCAAACACGCCGAACCGACCCTCGGCCAGGATCAGGATCCGGCGATCACCCATCGGAAGCGATCCCCGCCTCGCGCGCCAGATCACGGGCCCGCGCCGCGTTGGTGTTCTCGAAACCAGGCCCCTCCCACCGCACCGATGTCGCCAGTCGCTGGCCAGTCGGCGTAGCCGCCAACCCACCCCTCGCAGTCTCACGGTACTTCTCGTCGAGCTGATTGCCGATCTCGCCCATCACATCGATCACCTCGTCGGCTGGGATCGGGAAGTGGAGACCGGCCAGCGCGAGCTCGGAGCCGGTGACTGCTTGGACCGCGCCCGAGACGTTGCGCGCCAGACACGGCACCTCGACCAGCCCGGCGACCGGGTCGCAAACCAGCCCCAACATGCCCTGCAGCGTGAACGCGACCGCGTGGCTGACGCTCTCGGGATCGCCACCGCGGAGCTCGGTCAGTGCGGCGGCGGCCATCGCGGCCGCGCTGCCGGTCTCGGCCTGGCACCCGCCGGCAGCCCCCGACACGCTTGCCCGAGCGACTATCACCTGTCCAACGCCGGCGGCGGTCAATAGACCACAAACGAGTTCGTCGTCGGCGAACCCCAGCTCGTCAGCGGCGGTGAACAAGACAGCCGGCAGGATGCCCGACGAGCCGGCGGTCGGAGTAGCCACGATCGTGCCCATCCGGGCATTGACCTCCATCGTCGCCTGGGCGCGAGCGATCACCTGGCCGACAAACGGTCCCACGACGCTCGCCTCCGAGTGACGCCACGTTTCGAAGCGATGCGCGCCACCCCCCAAGAGACCGCTCACCGACGGCGCATCCGACGACAGCCCGCGCTCGACCGCGGATCGCATCGTCGCCAACCGCTCGGCCAATCGTTCCAGGATCGCGTCTTCTGGCTGTTCGGTGTCCTCCATCTCTTCGGTCAGCACGACCTGCCAGATCGGGACCCCGTCAGCCCGCGTGCGATCAATGATCTCGGCGACACTGGTCAACATTTCAGTCGGTCACCTTGCTCAATCGCCGCGTCGAAACCACCCACTCGTAATCTTCGATCTCATCCACGATCGAGTCCGGGATGGCGTGGTCGGTCTGGATGATCATCATCGCCTCACGGCCGCGCTTCTCTCGCCCCACTTCGAGAAACGCGATGTTGATGTCGGTCGCTGCCAGGCGCTGCGTTATGGTCGCCGTAGTGCCCGGAACATCGCGGGCCTCAATCAGTAGCGTATCAAAGCGACCGCTCAGATCGACCACGCGATCGTTCACCTGGCTGACCTCGATCGCACCGCCACCGACCGACGCGCCGACCAGCGAGACGTTGTCTTCGCCCGCCGTGATATCGAACCGCAACGTGTTGGGGTGCGCCGTGGCCCCCAGATCGACCGGCTCGAAGCTCACCTCGAGCCCCTCCTGATCGGCCACCGCCAGACTGTCGGGGATCCGCGAGTCGTCGGGTGCCATCCCGAGCAACCCCGCGACCACCGCACGATCCGTCCCGTGCCCCTGATACGTCGTCGCGAACGACCCGTGCAACCCAATCGTCGCGCGCTCCGGTGTGCGGCCCAAGAGCGCCCGCGCCAGCAGCCCCAATCGGAGCGCGCCGGCGGTGTGGCTTGACGACGGCCCGACCATCCGCGGCCCGATGATGTCGAAAACGCTCACCCGAAGAACACGTTATCGCGACGGTGGTGCGACTCACCCGATGCGGCCGTTTCGCGGGAGCGAGCCGAGACCCCACAGCGAAGCGAGGAGGCTCGGCGAAGCGGAGCGCCGACCGCAGAGCGGTGAGATCCGGCCACCAGTAATAAGAGCGTGCTCTGGGTATTCACGTCTTATGCCACCGGCGCGGCGCTTCGCGCCAACATCTGCTTGAGATACGAACCGGTGTACGACTCGTCGACGTCGGCGACCTCTTCGGGCGTCCCTGCCGCTACTACCGTGCCGCCGCGATCTCCGCCCTCGGGCCCCAGATCGATCACGTGATCGGCGGTCTTGATGACATCGAGGTTGTGCTCGATAACGATGATGGTGTTGCCGCGATCGACCAATCGATGCAGAACGTCGAGTAGCATGCGCACATCCTCGAAGTGGAGCCCGGTGGTGGGCTCGTCCAGGATGTAGAACGTGTTTCCAGTCGCCACTTTGGCCAGTTCGGAAGAGAGCTTGACCCGTTGCGCCTCGCCACCGGACAATGTGGTCGCGGACTGACCGAGCGTGATGTACCCCAACCCGACGTCGTGCAGCGTGCTCAGCTTACGCCGGATTTTTGGCAGCCGGCGGAAAAACTCGAGCGCCTCCTCAACCGTCATGTCGAGCACGTCGGCGATCGTCTTCCCCTTGTAGTAGATCTCCAACGTTTCGCGATTGTACCGCTTGCCACGACACTCTTCACACGGCACGTACACGTCGGGCAGAAAGTGCATCTCGATCTTGAGCAGGCCGTCTCCGCTGCACGCCTCGCATCGTCCCCCGGCCACGTTGAACGAGAACCGGCCCTGGGTGTAGCCGCGCATCTTGGACTCCGGCAACTCGGCAAAAATCTCACGGATCGGCGTGAACACACCGGTGTAAGTCGCGGGGTTCGATCGAAGGCTCCCAACCGTTGCTTTGAACGGCTCAGCTTACGACTCAACGCGCGGTAGAGAACGTCGTGCACGAGCGACGACTTTCCCGACCCCGACACGCCGGTCACACACGTGAACACGCCGAGCGGAAAGGTCACCTCGAGATCTTGCAGATTGTGCTGGCGGGCACCGACCACGGTCAACGCCTCTCCGTTTCCGGTGCGCCGCGTATCCGGCACCGCAATCTCGCGCTCGCCGCGCAGGTAGGCGCCGGTGATCGACTCGCGCGCGGCCTCGACATCGGCCGGCGACCCCTGGGCCACGAGTTCCCCGCCGTCACGACCCGCTCCAGGTCCCAGATCGACAACATGGTCGGCGGTGCGAATCGTCTCCTCGTCGTGCTCGACGACCAACACCGTGTTCCCGAGATCACGAAGCCGCTTCAAGGTCTCGAGCAGCCGACCGTTGTCTCGTTGGTGGAGCCCAATCGACGGCTCGTCGAGAACGTACAGGACACCGACCAACCGGCTGCCGATCTGAGTCGCCAGCCGGATCCGCTGGGCCTCGCCGCCAGCCAGTGTTCCGGCCGACCGCTCGAGGGTCAGGTAGTCGAGCCCGACCGCCACCAGAAACGACAATCGGTCGCGGATCTCCTTGAGGATCTGGTCCCCGATCTCGCGCTCGCGTGAGCCCAGCTCGAGCTGC
>JBDHIC010000229.1:0-3527 GCA_039589035.1 Gemmatimonadota bacterium
CGCAGAATCATCAACGAAGGCATCAAGAGCGGGGAGTTCCGCGTCGTCAACTCCAAGATCGCGGTGTTCGGGATCCTTGGGGCGATCAATTGGATCGCTCGTTGGTACCGACCGGAGGGCAGGGTCCATACGCCCGAGCTTGGAGCTGAGTTCGCGGACCTGCTGGTGGGAGGCCTGACATGCAAGCCACAGAATTAGAACGCCACTTCTCGCCTCGTGAGAGCGATTCGTTCGCTTTCGAGGAGATCGAGTACAGCAAACATGACGGAATCGCGCGCATCACGATAAACCGGCCCAAGAACTACAACGCGTACTCGACGCTCACGCTCGAAGAGATCGCGACGGCTTTTCGGGATGCCAGCTTCGACGATCGGGTCGGCGTCATCGTCTATACCGGCGCCGGTGACCGCGCCTTCTGCACCGGTGGCGACGTCAAGGAGTACGCCGCCAGCTACATCGCGACGCCGCGCGACTATTGGAAGTACATGGCGCTTTTCCGGGCCTACATCGAGAGCATCCTCAACACCGGCAAACCAGTTGTGGCGAGGCTCAACGGGATGGCCGTGGGTGGCGGCAACGAGAGCCAGCTCGCGTGCGACCTAACGGTCATGGCTCAACACACGTTCATCAAACAAGTAGGAACCCACGTCGGCTCGGTAGCTTGCGGGGGCTCCACACAGTGGTTGCCGCTGACGGTCGGCGACAAGCGTGCGCGTGAGATCTTGATGCTGAACGAACCGATCCCAGCAGTGAAAGCGCGCGACTGGGGTCTCGTCAACTGGGTCGTGCCTTCGGTGCGCCGCGGTGACGAGTGGATCGCCGAAGCTGGGTCTGACGAAATCAAGAAAGCTCAACGCGGCGAGGACGGGTACGCGATCGATCTCAGTAAACTCGACGCTTTCGTAGACGATCTGGCCGCAAAGCTGCTCGCGTCGTTCCCCGAGTGCACTCGCTACACGAAGCAGCAGGTCAACTTCTGGAAGGACCTCGCATGGCACTCAACCGTTCGCCACGCCCAGGATTGGCTGGCGCTGCACTACGCCTCGTGGGAGCCGTTGGAGGGGATGCGAGCGTTTGTCGAAAAGCGCGATCCTCGCTACGACCTCCTGCGCAGGCGGGCGGCCGAGGGCCGTCCATCGGAAACCTTGTGGGGGCCGCCACTCGGGACGTGTGACGTTTGCGGCTCGAAGGACCTTCCGTCCGAACACGAGTTTTGCGGTGTGTGCGGGAATGCCCTTTCGAAGGCCGGAGCACCCGGGTGATGACCGCGACGATTGAGACTCGCGTCGACGGCGGTCTGGGTCGGCTCCTTTTGAACCACCCTCCGCTCAACATTTTGACGCAAGACATGCTCGCCGAGGTGCGCGCGGCGATTAGAGATTTCGAGGCGAATTCCGCAGTGCGGGTGCTGCTCGTGTCGGCTCACGGCAAGCACTTCTCTGCGGGTGCGGACGTCGGCGAGCACCTACCGCCCCTCTATCGCCAGATGATTCCCGAGTTTCTCGAGACTGTCGCCGCCATCGACGGGTTCCCGCTCCCGGTCGTGGCAGCGGTTCAAGGCAAGTGCCTGGGCGGCGGGTTCGAGATCGTGCAAGCGGCCGACATCGTCATCGCTGCCGAGGACGCGTCGTTCGGACAACCGGAAATCGTGCTCGGTGTCTTCCCACCGGCGGCATGCGTTCTGCTGCCGGAGCGTTGCGACCCCGGATTGGCCGCGGATCTGGTGCTGTCGGGAGCTGTGATCGAAGCGATCGAGGCACTGGAGCACGGTCTAATCCGAAAGATCGTGCCCGCCGACAAGCTCGAGGATGAAGCCACAACCACCGCACAGCGGATCGCGCAACACAGTCGAGCAGCGCTCAAGATCACCAAGCGCGCGCTTCGAAACGGCAGCACCCAGCGTCGCGCGGCGGCGTTTCGCGAGGTCGGAGACATCTACGTCGAGGAGCTCATGAAGACAGCCGACGCAATCGAAGGACTGCGCGCGTTTCAAGAGAAACGCCAGCCCACGTGGAGCCATCAGTGACGAGCTCGAAAGTCCTGCCGACGGTGCTACCGGACTGGGCCGACGGGTCTCTCGAAGAGATTCTGCGATCGTGTGAGGAGCTGCTCGAAGACACCGATTTTCCGACCGTGCACAAGTGGCGTGAAAACGACGGAAAAGTGATCGGTCATTTTCAGGTTTACTTCCCAGAGGAAATCGCTCACGCCGCCGGAATGCTGCCCTTCAAGGTGCGCGGCGCACCGGTCGAGCCGACGCAGGCTGATTCTCGATTCGGCTCCTACTTGTGCTCGATCATCAAGACCTCGCTCGAGTTGGCGCTGAGTCAACGCATCGAGCTCGACATGTTCGTCACCCATCCGATTTGCGACGCGGCTCGGAACCTGGCTGGAATCTGGGGACGCAATTTCGAGTACCCCTGCCAGATCCTGTACCTCCCGCAGAACGCGAACTCAAACCATGCCGTCGAGTATCTCCGCGCCGAGTACGACCGGCTCAAGCGAGAGATCGAAGTCATCGCCGGCAGAGAAGTCACCGACGACGATCTGAATCATTCGATCGAAGTGTTCAACGAGAACCGGGCGCTGTTGCGGGCGTTGTACGCAGTCAAGCGCGAACAGCCGTGGCTGTTGTCGGCAGACGAAGCCTATGTCCTCGTCGCACTGGGTGGCCTTCTACCGCGAGAAGAACACAATGCGTTGCTCCGCACATTGCTGCCGCTCATCGAGGAGCGCGAAGCCCAGCCGCGAGATCGTGCTACGTCGTCGACGATGACCTCTTAATCGGGCTGCGGTGGCTGATCGAAGACGTTCCTCTGAACGGCGATCCGCTCTTGAGT
Organism: Gemmatimonadota bacterium; assembly: GCA_039589035.1. Taxonomy (GTDB): domain Bacteria; phylum Gemmatimonadota; class Gemmatimonadetes; order JACCXV01; family JAHWKZ01; genus CAMYLR01. Next base: position 2,841 of record JBDHIC010000229.1, read on the forward strand.
TTGGCCGATTGCTACATCGAGAAGTCTTCCCACAGCCCGGTTCAGCACGACCTGCGGAAACCCAAGGAAAAGATGTTGTTGCGACGCATTGAGGGGGCAAAGGCCGAGGCAGCGATCGTCATGGCCGCCAAGATGTGCGAGCCCGGCCTTGAGGAGCAGGTCGCGTACATACGAGCACTAGATCAAGAGAACATCCCATACTTCGTCAGCGAGTTCGAGGAGAGCATGACGAGTTTCGACAGCCTTGAGATCCAACTCGAGACCTTTCTAGAAAACCTCCTCTTCGACTAACCGAGGATCATCATGTCCCAGGACGTCGGCGCCGCGTACGTCTTCGTGATGGGCAGCCTGACGGAGCTGCTCAGGGTGTTCGACCTCCCGATCGTCTTCCCCGAAATAAACTCCCTTCAGACGGCAGTCCGGCGCGTGGCCCACGAGTACCTGAGTGATGCAGAAGATTACGGCTACTCGCCCGACATTTGCGGATACGTCAAAGCCGACGTCGCAGTGCAACTCCGCGGCGGTGAACATCCGATGGGGCGCATCCCGAAGCCCGCCATCGCAATCTGTACCAACGCCTGCAACACCTACATCAAGTGGGCCGAGATCTGGGAGCGAATGCACGATACTCGCGTCTTCACGCTGGACATCCCGGGCACCCGGGCGGCCGGCGGTCAGACGTGGCCG
>JBDHIC010000230.1:0-2752 GCA_039589035.1 Gemmatimonadota bacterium
ACCGCTTACAACCACGGTCTCGCGGGAATGAAGCGCGCCGTGCGCGACGTGGGCAGCGACGACTACATGACGATCCGGATGCATTACGATGGTCCGCGCTTCAAGTTCGCTTCCAAGAACTTCTACCCCGAATTCCTGGCTGCGCTCGAAGTGGTCGATAATGCCGAGCAGTATTTCGGTCCGCTCGATCCGTCCGACCGGCTGGAGTTTGAGACGATCGAGGTGGCCACCTCGATGAAGCTCGCCGAAATAGCCAACGCGATCGGCGTGGACGACCGGCTGCTGTGGCAATTCAACCCTTCGCTCACCAACTCGGTCGCCCGCGGTAGGCGCAACGTGCCGGCTGGCTTCGAGCTGCGCATTCCGCCGGAGCTGGTCGAGGAGGCCCCCGCCCAGCTCGCATCGGCGGTGGCCGGCCGCACAGGGCAGCGCGTCCGCACCGTGGAAGGGAACGGGACGCGCTACTACACCGTTCAACCGGGCGACACGTTGAGCCTGATCGCCGCGCGGCACGGAACCACGGTGAGCGTGCTGATCGCCCTCAACGACATCGAAGACAGTAACCACATCGAAATCGGACAACGGCTCAAGATTTCAGGCTAGCGGGTGAGCGTAGCCAGCTTCTTCGCCCAGCTCCACTGGATCGACTGGGCGGTCTTGGCGCTGTACTTCGCGTTTACGCTGGCGGTCGGCTTGTACTTCGTTCGACGCGCCAGCTCCTCGACACAGGAGTTCTTCGTTTCCGGGCGCAACCTGCCGTGGTGGTTGGCGGGTACGTCGATGGTCGCGACGTCGTTCTCGGTCGACACGCCGCTGGTCGTCACCGGCTGGGTCCGAACGCAAGGCATTCAGCGCAACTGGATCTGGTGGTGCCTGGCGATCGGCGGCATGCTGGCGGCCTTCGTTTTTGCGCAGCTCTGGCGACGCTCGGAGGTCATGACCGACGTCGAGCTGACCGAGCTCAGGTACTCGGGCCGGCCGGCGGCCGCGCTGCGCGGCATCCGCGCCGTGTACATGACCCTATACGCGAACTGCCTCACGATGGCTTGGGTGACATTGGCGATGGTCAAAGTGTTTGGCGCGGTGTTCGACATCGGGCCGTTGCCGGCGACGCTGTTCGCCGCCGGTCTGACGCTAGCGTACGCGATGTTGGCCGGTTTGTGGGGCGTGGTCGTGACCGATCTGGTTCAGTTCGTCCTGGCCACCGTCGGGGCGGTGCTATTGGCGGTGTTCGTCGTCGACGCGGTGGGCGGGCTCGACGCGATGGTTGGGCAGCTCTACGTCGCCGGTCACGGCGATGCGCTGGCGTTTCTCCCGCCACTCGATGTGGCGCAGACCGATAGCGTGTGGGACGGGCCGCTGGGATGGACGGGAACAGCTTTGGCGACGTTCCTGGTGTTGATCACGATTCAGTGGTGGGCCAACAAGAACGCCGACGGCGGAGCGGTCGTCATCCAGCGGATGGCGGCGTCGAGGGACGAGCGCGAGGCGGTGCTGGCGACGCTATGGTTCCAGATCGCCAACTACGCACTCAGGCCTTGGCCGTGGATCGTCGTCGCGCTGGCGTCGTTGCTGCTCTACCCCGACATCGCCGATCCCGAGATGGCGTACCCTAGGGCGATGGTCGACTTCCTGCCGGTCGGCTTGCTAGGTCTCATGCTGGCCTCGTTGGTGGCGGCGTTCATGTCGACGCTGACGTCGTTCATCAATCTGTCAGCGGCGTATCTGGTCAACGATCTCTACCGGCCGTTCCTGGTTCGGGATCGCTCGGAGCGCCACTACGTCACCGCCGGCCGGTTGGCGTCGGTGCTGGCGCTGGCGATCGGCATCACGATCAGCTTCTTTGCCGACTCGATCTCGCAGCTGTTTCTGTTGTTGTTGACGTTGGGAGCGGGGATCGGGCTGGTGTACATCGCGCGTTGGTTCTGGTGGCGGGTCAACGCGTGGAGTGAGATCGCCGCCATGATCGCATCGGCTGGGATCGGGTTCGCGCTCGGGATGAGTCCTACCTGGGGCGGCCCGTCGTTCCCGTTTGCGGCTAAAGTCACGCTCAACCTGATCGGCTCCACGATCGTGTGGGTCAGCGTGACGTTTCTGACACCACCGGTAGCGATGGAGAAGCTGGTCGACTTCTACCGTCGCGTCAGACCACCAGGCTGGTGGGGTCCGGTGCGTGCTGTTGCCGGCGACGTCGCACCGTCGACCGGTGGGCTCCGGCACGGGGTCAAGATGTGGGCGCTCAGCGTGGCGTTCGTCTACTCCGCGCTGTTCGGTTCCGGCAAGCTCTTGTTGCTCGAGTGGGAGTGGGGCCTCGCGTTTGCGGCGATCGCGATCGTCACCGGATGGGTCCTATTCCGACAGCTCGCCCGCGAGCGGTTGGCGGCGCTGTTCTAGATCCGGCGGCTCCTCAGCCGCTGGTGAGCTCGAGAAACCGTTCGGCAAAAGCCGGACCTGCCGCCTCGTCCTCATGCTTGAAGAACACGAACGCATCCGACCACGGGTGGGATCGGACCCGGTCCGCCCATGCCTCGAGTTCCTCGTCGCTGTAATCGGTTCGCCGCAGCCGTAGGTAACCCCAATCGGCAGTCGCGATGTTGGGTGCGTCGGCTTTGCCACCCGCTTCGGCGATACAGAGTGCAGCGCCCGCGGCCCTGAGCTTGTCGAACACGTCGTCTTCGTACCATGACGGGTGACGAAACTCAAACGCGGCGCGAATCCCTTCGGGAAGTTGAGCCAGAAACCCCTCCAACCG
>JBDHIC010000231.1:0-2750 GCA_039589035.1 Gemmatimonadota bacterium
CACGCGCAGCGTATCGCCGTCCGACGTTTCGTACGCCAGCTCGTCACCGACCTCGAGCCCCATCCAAGCCGCCAGGTGCTGCGAATCGAGTGGTGTCTGGGCCGCGACTGGGGTTGCCAACGACAGCGCGAACAGTGTCAGCACGAAGAGCGCGAGAGCGCGATCGAAAGTCACAATCATAATGATCGAATACCCCCGGCAGGGGGCGCGGGTTCTACGAACCGAGCGGCGGCGCCGGACCGAACAGCCGGTCGGCGTTGTCTTGCAGCAGCTTGGCCTGCACGTCATGCGGCAGGTCGAGAGCGAGGAAGGCGTCGAGGTTCTCTTTCATGCTCGGCACCATCGGTCCCGGCCAATCGGTGCCCCACAAGAGCTTGTCGGCGACGACGGCCAAGCGCGGGAAGTACTTGAGCAGTCCTTTCGGTGGGATCCCCGACACATCACCCCAGAAATTCGGGTGCCGGCGCAACAAAAAGAGTGACGTCTCGGCCCAAAGCGGCCGTCCTAGATGCGCCATGATGATCTGGAGCTCGGGAAAGTCGACGCCGACGTCGTCGAGCACGATCGGGTCGGCATACACGTTTCGCGCACCGGGGAAGACCGACGTTCCGGTGTGCACCATGATCACCACGCCGAGCTCTTCGGCGCGCGCGTAGATTTCGTCCAACCGCGTCGCGCCTTCGCGATAGGCGTTGGCAGCGACTTCCTGATGCGGTGGGTGGAGCTTGATCGCTCGGACGCCGAGGTCGACCAACCGATCGACCTGATCCCCGCCTGCGTTCGGATCGACGCCACCAAACGGAATCATGCGCTCCGGCGCGTGACGCGCGAGCTCGGCGACCCACGGGTTCACGTTCTCGGTAAAGCCCATCAGCGTCGGGCTGACGTAGTTGATGACCCCGATCCTCGCGATTCCAGCCGCATCCATCGCGCGAAGGACCAGCTCGGGATCGTTCATCAACCGCTCGAGCTCATCGAATTCCCGACGACCCTTGGCCATCCGCGCACGGGCGCCGGGCTTGAGCTCGTGCCACGGTTGGATGTGGACGTGGGCGTCGGTGATCCGAAGTTCCAGCGCGCCCCCTAGCTGGGTCCGAGCGCGGTCAAGAAACCACTGATCACGAAGACCGCAACGCCGAGCGCGTAAGCGGCCCCCCTCGATGCCTTCAACGCGTGGACTGCCGCAAGCGCCACTAGTACCGAGTACCAGATCGAGAAGAAGTTGATGTTCGCGAGTTGACCCCAGAGCAGGGCAGGCATGTCGCCGCGATCGATAAAGAGCGAGAGTCCGAACAACTGTGGCCCGCCCTCTCGGGCGACCACCTCCGCGCCCTTGATGGCGATGACAAAGGCCTGCAGAACGACCTGGAGGACGGTCACCGCGCTGGCGTACACCAACGCCGTGAACGCGATCGGGTACTCGGCGTTCTTGGCTCCCGCGATCGCCGACCAACCCCAGAGCAGCAACCCCATGAAGGCGGTAACGACGCCATACACGATCGGCGCCGCCACTACGCCGACCCACTTCCACATCGCGAGCTGTCCTAACGCTTGCTCGCGCCGGTTCTCGCTCAAGCGTGAGTCCTCGGCGATCGCGATTCGCTGCAGCTCTTCCACCATCGGTAGGTTGAAGAACGTCATGACAAGCAAGACCGCCGCCAGAATGACGAGCGGCAGGGCCCAGCGTGGCCGCTCGGCGACGTCTTCGAACGTGGCGCGCGGCGCGAAGATGATGTCGCGGAAGTTGTCCGCGACCGAACGGCTTAGCGCCCCTTCCATTCGGGCTTCCGCTTTTCGAGAAACGCTTTGACGCCCTCGACCTTGTCGTCGGTAGAGAACGCGAGCGCGAAGAGATCGCGCTCCTGCTCGAGGCCGGCTGACAACTCCATCTCGTAGGCGGCCCGCAGAGCGCGCTTGGCGAGCTTTAGCGTGACCGGGCTCTTGCTGGCCATCGCTCGCGCCACTTCGAGCGTCTTTTCCACGAGCTCGTTGGCGGGCACGATCTCGTCCAGCAATCCGATTTCGTACGCTTTGACCGCGTCGATGATCTCGCCGGTCAGGATCAGCTGATGCGCCTTCCCGTAACCGACCAGCCGCGTCAAGCGCTGGGTTCCTCCGCCGCCGGGGATGATCCCCAAGTTGACCTCGGGTTGCCCGATGCGTGCGGTGTCGGCCCCGATTCGGACGTCACATGCCAGTGCCAACTCGCAACCACCACCCAGACAGTAGCCGTTGATCATCGCGATCGTGGGCAGCGGAAAGTTCCAGATCCGATCGAAAATCGTCGGAGTTGCCATCGCTTCACGCTGCTCGAGCGGTGTCCGATCGGCGAACTCGCCGATGTCCGCGCCGGCGATGAATGCCTTCTCGCCTGCGCCGGTGATGACGAGGACGCGAACGTCCGCATCCGCTGCAGCTTCGGCCGCGGCATCGGTCAGCGCGTCGCGTACGGCCGCGTTCAGTGCGTTCATCTTCTGCGGCCGATCGATCGTGACCAGCCGAATCCCTGGATCCATGTTTTCGATCCGAACGACGGGTGGGGCGCTGCTCATGGTTCCTCCTTCGATACCGGTTCGCCGTCCCTCCATACGTAGAACCCTTCGCCCGTCTTGCGACCCAGCTTGCCGGCTGCAACTAACTCGCGCAGGATCGGGGGGACCGCGAACCGCTGCGCGTCGATCGTGCGGGCGAGGTGTTCCGCGATCGCCAATCGCACGTCGAGTCCGACCAAGTCGGTCAACTTGAGCGGA
>JBDHIC010000232.1:0-6647 GCA_039589035.1 Gemmatimonadota bacterium
CAACATCCGGGCGATCGACTCCGCCATGTTCGTCTTGCCGTTGCCGGAGTCACCATAGAGAAACATCGATTTCGCCGAGTTGATCGCTGGACCGAGGTGCTCGATGAACGCCGGATCCAGCACCAGATGCCCAAACCCGGATTGGATTCGATCCACGGTGATATGCACCTTGCGAATCGTCTGGGCCTCGACCCAGGTTCGATACACGTCGATCGGAACCGGAGCTGGTCCGACGTACTGATTCGATACCATCGCCTCGCGTGCCCGATCCCGTCCCTGACCGGTGAGATCGTACACATAGCCCCCACGACCATGACCCTGGGTCCCGCGAACCTCGATGAATTGACGGTGCTGCAAATCGTGGTACAGATCGTCGAGCAACCGGAACGGCAAGCACACGGCTTCGCTCAGTTCCTGTCCGGTGTGAGCACCCTTTGTATAGAGCGTCTTGATGATCAGGTCGCTGATCGCTTCGTCGAGCAGGCCGGTCTCCTCGATCGACTCGGGAATCGGCGGTTTGCGTGATCCCGCCTTGGGAGCGGCGGTTTTGACTCCGAATCCAGCGTTCATTAGACGACCTCCGCAAATTGACAAGTCAGAACGTCACCGACCTCGGTCCCGGTCGCAGCCAGCGTCCCAACTGGAAGCTCGATCGCCTTTCGCGCCGGCTTATGCCAAGGCGTACGCTTGCCGGGGTCCAGCTCGGGGTACATCGCGACCACTTCCCCCTCCGCATTTACGAACACCACGTCGAGCGAGTACTTCATCCCGAACATGTGAACCGCTTTGCAGGGCTCCAGAACCATGCCCGAACCCGGCTTCAATGGCCCACGGCCCAATAGCCCGCGAAGACGCGGCCACCACCGATTCGCCAACCAGACGCGATTGCCCAGCTCGCGATCACGGGTCGAATTAACGACGCGCAACATCTTCACATCAGTCCCTTCATCTGTTCGGTGATGTGAATGATCGCCGGACCGAGAATCACCACGAACATCGCCGGGAAGATGAACAGCACCAGCGGGAAGACGAGCTTGATCGTCGTCTTGGCTGCCGCCTCCTCGGCCCGCTGCCGACGCTTGATGCGCAGCGTGTCCGAGTGGACGCGCAACGCCTTGGCGATCGAGGTGCCAAAGCGGTCCGTCTGGATGAGCATGGCGGTCAATGATTTGAGGTCCGGGACGCCGGTCCGCTCACCGAGATTGCGCATCGCGTCTTCGCGTGGCGTGCCGGCCCGAATCTCGAAGTTGAGGAGCATCAGCTCTTCACTCATGATACGGCTCACGTATTCGATCTCGTCCGACACTCTGAGCAGCGCCTGGTTCAAGCCGAGACCGGCTTCCACGCAGACCACCAGCAGGTCGAGCGTGTCGGCCAACGCCAGCTGAATGTCTTTCTGGCGCGCGCGAATCTTGCGCTTGACAGTCATCGACGGGAGAACCCAACCGATGAGTGCGGCTACGCCGGCCCCGATCATCATGCTCGGCCCGGCACTCGTGATGGTCCCGGTGAACAGGGCGCCTGCAGCGAGACCTACGGCGGCCACGATGCGGACGCCAAAGTAGATCGGCAACGTGGCGGTCCCGCGGTAGCCCGCCTGTATCAGCATCTGCTGGGTCTTCCCCCAATCGATCTCGCGGCGGGCGACTCGCTCGCCGAACGATTCGAGGATACCCTGCATCTTCTCCCGCTTTTCCTGACGGCGGCGACGCTGTATGGCGTGTTGAATCGCGAACTGGTCGCCGCCACCAGCCTGAAGCTCGCTCAGACGTCGCGAGATCGACCGCGACCGTGCCGGAGCCATTGACGCCAAGCCCCACACGAGCGCGATGACGGAGAACATGATTAGGCCGACGACGAGGTATAACAGCATCGCTCTCTACCTACACTTCGATGTTGATGATTTTTCGGATCACGAAGAAACCGATGACTTGAACAGGAAGATCAGGAAACCGACCGCGAGGGGCAGGATGCCCAACAGGTACCCGGTGAAACGGCCCTGGGCGGTATAGACCCGGACCTGTCGCTCGATCGTAAACCGCTCGCGAATCGTATACGAGATCTTGTCGAGAATCTCAGCCAGATTACCACCGACCTCGCGTTGGATTAGAACGGCGGTAACGAAGATCCGCATATCAACCAACTCGATCCGATCCGCCAGCGCGAGCAGCGAATCGTCTATGCTCAGACCAAACTTCTGCTCCTCAAACACCCGGCGGAACTCTCCGGCAATCGGCTCGGGCGACTCGTCGGCCACCATCTGCAGCCCGGTCGAGAAGGCGTGACCGGCTCGGATCGCGCGCCCCAGCAGGTCGATCGCCTCCGGGAAGCACTCCTCGAAAGCTCGCAATCGCTTGGTCTTGCGACGCCGTATGTAGACGTATGGCAACGACGCGGCGAGCGCGGCTGCCGCGATCGCTACCATCGTGTTGTTCGTAACCAGCAGCGCCATGAAACCAAAAGCCATCGCCGCGCCGATCGTGATCAGCAAGAAGGTCCCAACCTGCCACGGCATGTCGGCCTGGTCGAGCAGATGTTGCAAGTCTCGCGTTTGAGGGACTCGGGCTACAACCGGCTGCAGCCACTTGACATCGGCCCTCGCTCCCTCCTTGAAGAGATCGCCAAACGGATCGGCGCCTTTCCCTTCGCCGCTGGGCTCAACTCCCGCCAAACGCCGGGCTAGGTCACGCTGACGCCTCCGGTCACCCCACCACTCCCACAACACGGCGAGAACGATGACCGCACACGCCACCGCTGCGAATACGAGGATCGCCAGCATCGCGTTGGGTGGAAGTCGATCCATCATGCTTCCTCTTTGGCCGATAGGCTGTACTCGAGGTTCGAGAACATGGCGGTCGGCAGGTCGATGCCGCAGGTCTTGAGCTGCTCGGCGAATCGCGGCCGAATCCCGGTGGCCTTGAACTGCCCGATGACCTTGCCGTTTTCGTCGATTCCCTGGCGCTCGAACACGAAGATGTCCTGCATCGTGATCACATCCCCCTCCATCCCAACGACCTCGGAGATTGAGATCAAGCGACGTGTTCCGTCGGCCATACGGTTCACCTGAATGATTACGTCCATCGCGCTGGCGATCTGCTGCCGCATCGCTTTGTCGGGCAGGTTCAGGTTCGCCATAGCGATCATCGTCTCAAGGCGACTCATCGCGTCGCGCGGAGCGTTCGCGTGGAGCGTGGTCAGCGAGCCGTCGTGTCCCGTATTCATCGCCTGCAGCATGTCGACCGCTTCGGCGCCACGAACCTCACCGACGATGATGCGGTCGGGTCGCATACGGAGCGCGTTGATCACCAGCTGACGAGCCGGCACCTCACCCAAACCCTCGACGTTGGGGGGCCGTGTCTCCAACCGCACGACGTGCGGCTGACGGAGCTGCAACTCGGCCGAGTCCTCGATCGTCACGATCCGCTCAGTAACCGGGATCGCGGATGACAACACGTTGAGCAGCGTCGTCTTACCCGAGCCGGTACCACCCGAGATCATCGTGTTGAGGCGCGCCTTGATGATGCCCTGAAGGAGCTCCAGCATTTGCGGCGTCAGCGTGTCGTACCGCAGCAGGTCCTCTGCCGACAACGCATCTTTCTTGAACTTACGAATCGAAACGTGCGGCCCATCGATCGCCAGCGGTGGAATCACCGCGTTGACACGTGACCCGTCAGCCAACCGCGCGTCCACCATCGGGCTCGAATCGTCGATTCGACGTCCCACCGCGGACACGATGCGGTCGATGACCTGCAACAAGTGCCGATCGTCTTTGAACCGGACATCCGTTTTTTCGAGCTTTCCGTCGCGCTCGATGAAAACGTCATCGTATGTATTGACGAGGATGTCGGAAACGGTCGGATCTTGGAGCAACGGCTCGAGCGGTCCGAGACCGAAGATCTCGTGCAAGACTTGCTCTACCAAAGCCTCCCGCTCGTCGTAGTTGAGCGGTGCCGATTCCTGATCGAGCAACCCCTGGACGACCTTCCGGATCTCGGCCACTACCTGATCCTGATCGTACTGGTCCAGGTTCGTGAGATTCAACCTTTCGAGCAGCAGCTTGTGGATCCGGCTCTTGATCTCATGCGTTGTGTCATCGCCCCGCTGTATGCCATCGGGCGATATCGAAACCATGTCCGGATCGAACTCGTCCGGATCGAACCTCGTAGGCTCGGGGGGTTCCGTCGCTGTCGTGCCTGTCTCGGCGCCGGCCCCGCCGTCCCCGGGGCCGTCCCAGGGCAACTTCTCCCTGTTCACCGCGCCCTCTTCAGAGAACAGCGGGATCGTGTACGGGTCTTTGTTATCGCTCACGCGCGCTCACCTCCGACTACGGCCGGCGGCAGCATGAGGGTGTCTTCCTCATCGGCCTCCGAACCAAGAAAACTCTTCAAAGGATCCACCACCTTGCGGGAGAACCACCCCTTGCGATGCGAGCTCGCGCTCGGCAGGCCGGTCATTTTGGCCGCCAGCGCTTCGAGCTCGTGCGTGTAGGGGCTGCTCGCAGTCGGGGTGATAACGGTTGACGACCAACCGCAGCTCACCGATGTTGGACAACCGGCCAATCAGGTGTTGGCAACGTTGGATGTTACGCAACGACGGCAAGTCTGCAGTGGCTATCAGGTACACTTCGTCGGCCTTCTCAAAAGCCGCCAACGTTCGCGCCGAGAACGAGTTTGACACGTCGACGAAGACGTACTCGTAGTGCTGTTTCAAGAACTGGATGATCTGCTTGGCGTGATCGGCGGTCACCGACTCCGCGCGCTCCGGGTGATAGGGCGCAGACAGCAGGTGTATACCGGAGTCGTGACACTCGATAAACGAGGCCAGCAGGCCAGCATCCATGCGGTGAAAGTTCTTGGCCAAGTCGACGAAGTTGAACCGCGGCTCGACACCGAGATAAAGGGCGATCTCACCGAGCTCGAGGTCGAGGTCGACGAGCACCGTTCGCTTGCCGGTCATGCGGTGGACCTGGATCGCCAGGTTCGTAGCGACCGTCGTGGAACCCGATCCACCCTTGGTGCCGAAAAAGGCCAACAACTTGCCGGGCTCGCGTCGAGCCGGGCCGGCGGCCTGTGTAACCCTGGCGCCGAGTTTACGGCTGACGCGGCCTATGGCGGCCACTAGCGCGTCCTCGGTGACCGGCTTGGGCAGGTACTCGCTGATCCCGGCCTGCATCACCGTCATCAGGAACTCGGGTGATCCGTCGGTTCCGGCCGCCACCAACCGCAGCGCCGGATTCGTCTCGACCAGGAACTGCGCCAGCTTGCAGCCGAGAATCGGGTCGTCCTCGAGATCGATGAACACGATCGAAGGTTGGACAACCCTCAGCTCCTCGAGGTGGCCGTGGCTGACTTCGGCGAAGGGGACGATGATCTCGAACGCCACCTCGACCGGTTGTGTCTCACCATCGCCGTTGCCATGAAAGACGGCCCGGAACTTTGGGTCCGTCGATATGACGGCACCGCTGATGGGGGTGTTATCGGTCACGGGGTACCTCGCTTGGCTACTCGACCAGTTGCACGAATCTGATTCCGGGGCCGGTGCCGCCATTACCGCCACCGATACCGGACGCAAACATGATCCGGGCAATGACCTGCTGGTTTTGACCGCCCCCCTGAACGTCCTCAAAGAAGACGGCGATAAAATTCGTGAACTCGATTGGCTGCTTGCCCGGGTCGAACTCGCGAGATGGGTCGAACACTGGGATAATGCCGATCCGCGGACCGCCCTCCCAGTTGGGAGCCCAGTCACTACCCTCGACCGCGTTTGAGAACGGGTCCCAGTGCGCACCCGGATCGAGGTTCATCAGATCGTGAACACCCTGTCGGGTGGGACCTTCCATGTTCCCACCCTCGATCCAGTACTCATCGCCGATCGAGATGATCGCCGTGTTGCAGTTGGCGATGTTCCACCGGTACTCTTCCGCACCTACGTTTGGACCGCCCTCTGCGTCGGGCACATTCCACGGGTAGTACCAGCTGGGCTGGAAGTTGATCGGCCCACCCTGCTTGAGATCCACCTGCCGACCGAAGTCCTTGATGTACCCCTGCAGGTCGTCTCCTGGGCTCCCCGGGTTGCGCCAATCGGAGCCGTAGCCGTGAACGTTGGGGTCATACTGGTCGAAGCCCGCATCGAACTCGCCGTCGCCGTCCATATCTACAAACTGATCCGGAATCGCGAACGGTTTCACACACGTCGCCCGGCCGGCCGGCTGAACTTGAGCCGTCGCGGTCGCGGCGATGTCGACCTCGCTGACGCCAAACACGTTGGCGAACCAGGTCGCGACCGCGCTCCCGCGATCCTCCGTCCGGCGCACCCGCGCGGTCACGCGGCCCAGCGCCAGATCAACGTCGACGTCCTCAGGCAGGACCGTTACCGCGGTCTTTCGGACCGTGTTCAGGCCCCCATACTGAATAGCGATGTTCCGGGCCCGATCCGCATTGTCTTCATCGATAAGCAGCGAACCGGCACCGGCCAGCGCCGCCGAATCGGCTGCGCGTTGGGCTTCGCTCCTCGAGTTGAGCAGCATGCCCACATCGACCGCCAGCGCGACCGCCGACAGCAACGCCGTCATGGTGATCGCCACCAGGATCGCGGAGCTCCCGCGCTCATCGCTCAGGGGGTTGTTGGTCTTTTGGCCCGAAAGTGCG
>JBDHIC010000233.1:0-2728 GCA_039589035.1 Gemmatimonadota bacterium
AGTTCCATGATGTCACCGCCCGAAAACGTGGGCGACGACGCCCACGTTTCGAGCGCCTCGAGCACCTCCGACACCGACAATCCTCCCGGCCCCGCAGCGCTGGTGCCCGGCGCTTGGGCTTGATCAATGACGTCCAGATCAACCGAAACGTACAGTCGATCAGCCTCCAGCGAGGCGCGCTCGAGCGCCTCCTGGGCTACCTGCCCGATTCCGTGCTCACGAACCATCGCGACATCGTAGACGCTTACTCCGCGCTCCTCGCACCACGCGCGATGAACGGCCGAGTTTGCAAACGGTCGGATACCGATTTGTATCAGCTGCTTGGGTGAAAGCGCCTCCAGCTCTAGAACCCGCCGCATCGACGTGCCGCTGGAGATCGAATCGCGGCTATACGGCCGCACATCGTGATGAGCGTCCAAGCTGATCAGCCCCCAGCTGCCTCCACGCGCTTCGACCAGTGCGCGGAACACAGGAAACGAGAGACTCTGATCACCACCAATCGCAATCAAACAATCGACACGATCGAGCACGCCAGCGAGCACGTTCCCGACGCGATCATGGGCGGTCGCGACCCCGAGGTTCCGGAGATCGACATCCCCGAGATCGGTTATCCTCGATCCTACCGGCCACTGGAAACTCCCCTGGTCGGCCGAGAACCGTGTCAACGCGGTCCTGAACGCATCCGGTCCACGACGCGCACCGAGTCGGGTCGGAATCGCAGCATCAAAGGGGAGCCCGACGATCGCCGCCGAACAGGAACCACCGTCGTCGGGTTGGATGCGCTCTACCAGCCTGCCTCCACCATCCGATGTGGGGTAGAGCGCCCTTGGTGGAAGCAACAAAGATTGAAAACCAGTGCTGGTCTGGTCGCTACTCAAGATCGAGATAAACCTCACCATCGACGTGCTGGATCACCAAGCCCGACTCCGTCCGTCGGCCATTCATCGATCGTATGTCCAGTCTGGCACCCATTCGCTCGCTGCGGCCTTCGACCCGTAGTCGATCGGCCGACACACCGGTCCGGCCCGGCTGATCCTCGGATTTCAGCGATTCGACCAGCGGCGCCAACGGAATCGTCACCCTCTCGCCGCCCGCCTGCAGCACTCGGAACACGTTGGCCTCCTCGTCGAAACCGAACTCGAGGGTGTCGGTACCGATAAACACCTTCTGCGACATTGGTCGCGACCAGATCAAGGGGGTAACGTAGTCGAATCCGGTGATCGACTTCCCCGCTGACCCCGTGTACGGCGTCGTCGCGTAATAGCTGAAGAACTCGCGGTCTTCCGATGCCACCCATCGGGGTACGTAGGCCAAACCCCACTGCCTCATGACGCGGTCGGCGGCCTGCTCATTCGTCGGGATCCGAGACGGCGCCGCAGGGTCGTCTATTCCGGTGGGTGTGTCAGCCCCGCGCCGAGCAAGCCCACCAAGTGAGCCTTCACCATGGGTTTGGATGAGGTACCTGAGAGTGGCGCTTATCTCACGTCGGTCGTCATACGGCACGCTCTCTGTGGCCACTACGCGCCCGCCGTTCGCTAGCAGCCCATTGGCATCCAGCAGGTCCGTCAGCCTCCCAAGCTGGCTGTTCCTCGAGACCGTGTATGCTCCCCAGGGTCCGAAAAACGTCGCCAAGGCGATCAAAGCCAATGTTGTCGGGATCAGCTTGATGTTCCGGGAACTGCGAACCGCAAAGTAAATCGCGATCAACGCCAGCCAGCACGCCAGCACGATCAGGAAGTAGCGGTTTTCGGTCACACCGTATTGGTGCACGCGCTGCCAGATCGCCATCAACAACATCGTAACCGATGGGAGCAGCGCGACGTAGAATACGCGACCGTACGTGCGAATCCACCCAGAGTCGGCTCGATGGCGAACCGGATAGACAAGTAGCACCGACAGAATGCCGACCACTGCTACGCTCGAAACGAGCCATCCGATCCAGTTGCTGGGCCACTGCTGGGTGACGATCACCTTGATCAAGTAGACGCTCAGAATCACCAGGTACAGAGCCACCAACGGCACCAGCACAAACTGAGCAAAAACCTTGAGACCCATTGGGTAGCTCGAGCGCTCCCCGAGCGATTCCAACGTTTTGGGTACACCGGCCAGGAAGAACCAGGTGTTGAAAATGAACGCGATTACCGCCCACAATCGCATGTAATTGGAGTCGTCGAATTCGATTCCGAGCAGGTTGTCCACGGCCAGCATCGCGACCGCCAACCCGACGAACAACACCATCGAATACAGGTACGCGATCAAAAACCGCAGGAACAGCCGCTTGTTGTACTCCCAGAAAGCGTCGATATCGGAATCACCGACGTAGGGAAGGACCGCTATCAACAAATGAAAGCCGACGCTGAGCTGAATGAATCGTCGGTTAGCTACACCGTCGGACCACGCGGGCCAGGCGACGAAGAAGGCGGCCAGGATGGCCACGCCGACTAGCGAGAGCGCGATCCGCCTCCACCCGCTCCAACCTCGGCGCTCCCCGAATAGAGCGAGCGCCAGAAACAGCGGTAACCCAAGAGACGCTCGAAGCACCTCGGACACATCGTCGAGGATGAACGCGATCGCACATACCCAGCCGGTGATCACCACCAGCGGGAAGCGGCCAAACGTCTGCCGCGCTTCCGACGCGACGTGGTGAACCGCGGGGTAGCGCACTCAGACGGTAAACGACTCCAGCGTCTCGGATCGCGAACGGTGGCGCAGCCTATCGAGCGCCTTT
>JBDHIC010000234.1:0-2986 GCA_039589035.1 Gemmatimonadota bacterium
TGCTTCGATATCGATGTCGAGAAACCGCTCTGTGGAGGGATTCAGTTCACGGTCCACGCCCCGCAATTCCAGATCGTAAGCCCCATCGGCAATCCCAACGACGTGCAGGGTGTACTCGCCGCTCATGGCGGTCCCGACATAGATGATGAGGGTCTCCGGGCCCGGCGCACCGGTCACATCGTCATCGATGCCTTCCGTTTCGTAGGATGAACCCGGTATGTCCCTGAACATCTGGTCGATCCGCGGATCGTGTCCGGTCCTTCGACCTTGGGGATCGATCAGGATCAAGTCTGCCGGCGGTGTCTGTCGGCCCTCCACGGGGTGAATACGGATATCGAGTTGACCTCGGACCTGATCGGCTCTTCCAGCGTCACCGTCCGTCACATCAGCTTCCCTGCCCATACAGCAGATGATCAGAGGCAATAGGGAAACGCGGAGAAGAGGTAGCACTCTCAATCGCAGCGGTCTCGTTGTTCAGGAGTACGCGAGAGGGGGCGCCCCCTTAGGTCCGCCCCCTCTGTGAAACTCAGCGCGCCCATCCCCCGCACCGCACCAGGCAGCCTAACGCACCTAGTGGAACGCCTCGTTGATGAAGAATGCCACCGCGTCGATGTCCCGATACGGCAAACCCCAGAGCCCCCAGCTCGGCATCGCCGACTCGTGACCGACGTACACCCGGTGACGAATGGCCGGGATATCGCCGGCGTAAGCCCAGTCATCAACAGTGAAGTCCGGCATCGCAAGATCATCCTGCACGGCCAACTCGCCGTCTCCGCGGCCACCAGTGCCATGGCATGATGTACAACTATACGACCAGACGAGCTCCCCGCGTTCAAAACGCTCCTGACCACCCGGCCAGGCGATCGTGTCAAACACCGCGGGGCTGTACTGCGTCTGCGCCATGGCAACGGAGTCTGCTCGGGCCGCACGCAGAGCTTCTTCCGCATCCTCAGCCGAGACCGGCGGGGGTTCCGGCACCTCCTGCTCGCCGCCACAGCCGACTGTGAGCATCACGATGGCAACCGCCGAGAGAGTCCGGAGACAGGTCCTGTCCATGTCAAGCTCCCTACGCTGAATCCGAAGCACCGAAGGGCCTCCGTCTGAATCGTACGTCAGCGAGGCCCCAAACGTCTGTGGGGAATCTCCCTAGCTATAGTGTAAGACTCTTGAGGCCAGGCCGCAGCACAACGGCAACAGCTCCTTGACCCTCCCTGGGCGTCTACCTAGGCTCGTCTGCTGTTGAAGCGTTGACGGCGCCTCCACGATCGACTGGAGCAGACAGTAGCCAGGAGCAGACGTGCCAGATCAAGCCGTACGGTGGTTAGGAGAACTCGAGCGAGGACGGCTCGATTTTGGAAGTGGTGCCGGTGAGCGGAAGCTCAGGCTTCTTCGCGCGCTCGAGAAGCGACGCTTTAAACGGTCATCGCAAGTCCTCCGCCTCCACGACGCATTGTGCTTTATGCGGGCCTACCCTGACAGTTCCGTCGTACTGACAACTGTCGAGCGCCTGCTGGAGAACTTCCCCGAACGGAGCGATCTGCGTCGGTTCCGTCGCGAGCTGAGCGACAGCGGGATCGCCGGCACAACGACTCATTTCGCGTTCTTCCCGGCGACAGCATTGTGGCTCGCTCAGCGGTGGGGCGAGCACTTGACGATAGAGTGGCAAGATTTCGAGCACCTCAAAAAACTCGAAGATCTCCTGCCCCGGCTCGTGCTCTTCGGTGAGCAGCTCGGCTTGGATGAGTTCAACTTTGGTGCTCGTGGTTGGATCGAGCGGCTCAAGGCGTCAGACGAGACGGATGCCGAGTTCGTTCTGCGCAGGCTTGGACAGCTGCCAATCGACTTCGAGACAGTACTCGAGGAGCTCGTCATTCCGTTTCGCCTGTCGCCCGGCCTCGGGACGCCGTCTCGCACGACGGAGAAGTACGTTCGTGTGCCGATCGTCTTCCAGACTCGACCGGTGCGACGATCTCGCCCCTCGATCAAAAGAGAACTGGCTCGTGCACCGCTGCCGGTGCAGACGATGTCCCCCCGAGTGGGGCGGAAGCTGATCGACCTGGCGCGAGCGACGATGGTGACCCGTGCCCGCGATCTCGACGCCTTCGCCCACGGTAACCGGAACGATGTCCGGTTGGTCGATTGTGAGGGTGGCCTGCAGATAGCGCTGATCGGTGTGCGACCTGAGCATCGGTTTCTGCTCGAGACCCTATACGGGTTTGTGTTGTTGAAGAACGGCGTGCCCGCGGGGTACGGAACCTATCTGGCTCTCTTCAACTCGGCCGAGATAGCCTTCACGATCTTTGAGACTTTTCGTACTGCGGAAGCGGCTTGGATGTACGGCCGTGTTTTGAAAATCGCCCACGATGTACTTGGGTGTAACGTGTTTACCGTCGATCCCTACCAGATCGGTCGCGACAACGACGATGCCATTCGCTCGGGCGCGTGGTGGTTCTATCAGAAGCTGGGATTTCGGCCACGATCGGCGCGGTGTCTCCAGCTGATGCGGCAGGAAGAGCGGCGTATGAAGACGACTCCGACCCATCGATCGAGTGCTGCCACCCTCAAGAAGCTCGCCTCAGACAACCTCTACTTGTACTCGAACAAGCGCCGTAACGACGTGATCGGCATGCTTCCGCTGGCGAACGTGGGGTTGCAAATCACCGACTACCTGGCTCTGGCCTGGAAGCGCTGGGGGCCCTTGATTCTCATCCTGCCGGGTATCGAGCGTTGGCCCGCGGCCGATAAGCGGGCACTAGCTGCAGTCGTGCGCAGTAAGGGCGGCCCGCGAGAATCGGAATACTTGTTCCATTTTGATCGTCACCGGCGCTTGCGCCGAGCGATTCAGCGGTTGACGGAAGACTGAACCTCTTCGAATCGCACCCGCCAGACGCCGAAGTACATGATCGCGATCCCCACGGCGGTAATGGCGAAGAAGTCCACCGTGTGTGTCGGCGAGATGAGCTTGACCATCAGCCCCAATAACCCG
>JBDHIC010000235.1:0-2991 GCA_039589035.1 Gemmatimonadota bacterium
CCGAGATTGCTCGCGATGTCTACTTCCTGGAGAACGCACCCGCGTACGCACACCTAGCGCTGTCGACGTTTGGGCGTTGGGACGAGTTATTGGCAGAGCCTGCACCTCCAACGGGATTGCCAACCGCGGCCGGTCTCGTGGAGTACACGCGGGGGGTCGCGTTCGCCGCTACCGGGCAGCCGGCCAAGGCGCGCGAGGCGCTAGACCGGCTGGAGACGTTCAACATCGAGCGCGCGGCCGGGACCGACACGCCGGCCAAGCAGATCTTGCCGATCGCGATCCACGCGTTACAGGGTGAGATCGCGCTTCGCGGTGGTGATCCCGACGGGGCGGTGACGCACTTTGAAGCCGCCCGCGACTGTGGCATTATCCGATCCGCCAGTCGCTGGGCTGGGCGCTCATCGAAGCCGGTCGGCCGGCCGATGCCGAGACCGCGTATCGAGAGGATCTAAAGAGGTTTCCCGAAAACGGCTGGTCGCTGTTCGGGTTGGTTCAGTGTCTCGAAGCGCAGGGAAAGGACGCCGAGGCGGCGTCGGCGCGTGAGCGATTCGATCAGGCGTGGTCGACGGCCGACGCCGTCCTGACTGCGTCTCGGTTCTAGCCGCTAGTTCGCCATGATCGTGATCGACACCGTGGCGGTGTTGTTCACGGTGTTGATGTCGGTCTGATCGAGGCTGGTTATCCGGATCGTGTTTACGATCGTCGCCGCCACGGTGATCTGCACGCTTCCGGTCTGATCGCCGACGGAGGCCGTGACCGTGGCTGTTCCGTCGCCGACCGCAGTCGCGAGTCCCGTATTGGCGACGCTCACAACTGAAGGGTTGCTCGAGCTCCAGGCGACGTCGACCGTTTGCGCGGCTTGGAGGTCGGACTGAATCAGCTGCAGTTGAACGGTCGCCCCGATCGCCCCGAGGACCGGCGGGCTGCTGGGACTGATGGTGATCGTTCCTCCCGGTGGTAGCGGAGCGAATGGCCCCACCCCGCTGCACGCGGGAATCACCAGCAGCAGCAATAAGACAACAAAGCGCATAGCTCCCCTTCCGTTCATCATCACGGACCTACGTTTGCCGTGAGTGCCAACGTCGCACTCGCGTTGGGCTCAAGCTCGCCGACGTTCCAGACACCAGTCGCGACCGTGAACGTGCCCTGGCTGGTCTCGGCCGAAACCAGGGATAGCCTGCTCGGCAGCGCGTCAGTGACTTGAATTCCGGTCGCCGTGTCCGGTCCGCGATTGGTGACGGTGATCGTGTAGACAATCGTCGATCCGAGCGTCGGATTGGGATTGCTGACCACGGCGGTGATTGCCAGGTCAGTCGACCCCGCCGAGAACGTGACCGTGGCCGAGCCGGCGATCGAGCCGCCGTTCACGGTACCGGTGATCGTGGCCGTGCCCGGCGCCGCGCTCGATGTCAGCGTCGCGGTGTACGTCCCGTTGTTGTTGTCGGTGACGCTGTTCAACGTGCCCGCCGTGGTGGACAGCGTTACCGCGTCGCCGCCACTCGTTAGGTTTGAACCGCTAGCGTCGTTGAGCTGTACGGTGATCGTCGAGGTGCTCGTTCCGTCAGCCGGGATCGAGGTCGGGTTGGCGGTGATCGTCGATGTGTCACCCGACGCGCCGCCAGCGGTGATCGTAAACGGGATGCTCGTCACCGGGGTGAAGCCAGCGGCCGAGAAAACGAGTGTATAACCGCTTCCGGCCTGGTTGATCGCGAGATTTGTGAACGTGGCCGTTCCGCCGACAGCGTTGACGGTCGTCGTACCGAGCAGCGAACCCCCGCTCGGGTTGTTCCCGATGGCGACCGATATCGGCCCGGTAAACGACGGTACCGTGTTACCGTTGGCATCGACGACTCGAACGCTCACCCGCGGCACGAACTGGGCGCCGGCGGGTGTTGTCGACGGCTGTTGGACGATCTCCAGGCGGTCGGCGCTGCCGATCACGAACGCGACAGTGGCCGTGTCTGTGATCGGCGTCGCGTTGACGGTGCCGGTGATCGTCGCAGTCTGAGGGGTCGTCGATGCGGTGAGAATCGCCGTGTACGTACCGTTCCCGTTGTCGAAGACGCCACCGAGCGAACCCCGGCTGGTGGATAGCGCGACGTTGTCACCGCCTGATGTCAGCGGATTCCCGTTGGCGTCGAAGAGCTGGACGGTGATCGTCGACGTGCTCACGCCGTCGGCTGGGATAGATGTCGGGCTGGCGTCGATCATCGACGTCGCACCGGACGGCGGACCGGGCACGACGTCGAATACGCTGCTCTCATCCGAGAATCCGCTGCCTTGTGCGCTTAGCGTGTAGTCGATGCCTGTCCTGTCGATTGACAGGTTGTTGAACGTTGCGACGCCGTTCACTGCCATCGCTTCTGCCGGGCTGGGCGATAACGTACCTCCGCCGGGGTTGTTCTGGATGGCGATTGTGATCGTACCTGTGAAGCTGGTAGAGGTGTTACCGTTTCCGTCCACGGCACGAACAGTGACCGCGGGTGAGATCGTCTGACCGGCCACGGTCGTTGTTGGTTGCTCGATGAACTCGATTCTTACAGCGTTTCCGGGGAAGATATCGAACTGGTCGCTGGTGACAGGCGCAAGCGCTCCGCTAGTTGCCTGTAGTGTGTAATCGTTGCCGGCAGCGTCGATTGACAAGTTGTTAAACGTGGCGACGCCGTTCACCGCCGTCGCTTGAGCCGGGCTAGGCGAGAGCGTGCCACCGGCAGGATTGTCGGCTATTTCAATCGTGACACTCCCGTTGAAGTTTGTCGCAATGTTGTCGTTTGCATCGAGCGCATGGACGATTACGGCGGGAGAAATCGTCGCACCGGCCTGTGTGTCAGTCGGTTGTTGTTGAAATACGAGCTGGGTTGCCGCCGCCGGGGTGATGTTGAACCCGTCGCTGGTGTCTGGGGCGAGCCCACCGCTGGTCGCCTGCAGTGTGTAGCCGTTACCGGTCTTGTTGATCGACAAGTTGCTGAAGGTGGCGACGCCGTTCACCGC
>JBDHIC010000236.1:0-2639 GCA_039589035.1 Gemmatimonadota bacterium
TCTGAGCGGCATCGATCCTGTCTCGATTGCCGATAGTGTTTTCGTTCCGCGCGGGTTGACCCGCGAAAGGTCGCTCGTTCAAGTCGGCGGAACGGTGATTCTCGAGGGTCGGGTAACGGGCGACGTGACCGCGATCGATAGCCAGGTGTACGTGCGACCCGGGGCGATGGTCGATGGTCGGTTGACGGTCTTCGCCGGCGCGCTCTTCGGGTCGACGCTGGCAACAGTGCGGGACGGCGAGGAGTGGTTGCGAGACGCGCCGCTCGAGGTGGCCACCGATCTCAACGGCAATCTCCGCATCACCTATGTCGAGCCACAGCGTCCGTTTCCGATCGAACCCAAGGGCCTTCTGGGCTTTGTGCCACATCATTACACCGGCGTCAACGGTTTGGAGTTCAGCCTTGCGGTTGGGCTCAGGCAGCGACCCGAGTGGCCGCGCACGAGGCTCGCCGGCGGGCCGGTGTTTCGCATCGCTCGTGGCGACGTCGGTTGGGACGTCGAGTTCGCCCGTGAGCTGAGTGAAGGCGCCGAGATCGGTGTGCGGACCTACTCCATCACCGACACCAGCCAACGGTGGCATCGGTCCAACCTGGGCAACTCGCTGCGGTCGCTGTTTTTTGCCGACGACGATCGATTGTACTTCGAGCGAGAGGGTTACAAGGCGTGGGCATCGATGTCTCCGGTTCCCAAGGTCCGCCTTGGTGTCCGCTGGCGCGACGATGCCTTCGACAGCCTCGAGAACGAAGATCCGTTCGCGTTCTTCGGTGGCGATGAGGACTGGCGATTCAATCCGCCGATCACCCCCGGGGATGGCCGGGCGTTGGGCGCTCGGCTCACGTTTGACGTGCGTGACTCGCCGCGGTTCGCGACGCGTGGCGTGTACGCGGACGTGCAATACGATCACTGGGGGTTTGGCGGTGATTTCGAGTTCGATTGGGCGCAGGCCGAGGCGCGCGGGTACTTGCCAACTGGGGGAGGGTCGTTCGCGGCGATGCGGGTGGTTGCCGGCGGACGGTTGGGTGGTGGCGATAGCCTAGAACCGCAGTTTCTTTATCGCCTAGGCGGTCGCCGGACGGTGGTCGGCACCTCGGCCCTCTCAAAACGGTTGACCGGCGACCGAATGCTCATCGCCAACGTGCGTTACCACCTGGCTCTTCCGAGTCCAGTGGCGCGCTTTCAGCGCTTCTACGCAGTCGGCCTGTTCGATGTCGGAGATGCCTGGTTTCCCGGCGATTCGTTTCACTCAAACGTTGGGGTCGGCGGAGGTGTGGCGTTCCACGGACCCGTCCCGTATCTGGGCGCGTTCGCGGCCTACGGCTTCGACTCGGAGGGATGGAAGTTCTACGGCGTGATCACGCCTTGGTTCTAGCGGCGATCCCAGCTCGCTACGCGGCGACGCGCTTTCCTGGCAAACCCCTGGCTGAGATTTCCGGTCGGCCGATGATCGCGTGGGTGGTCGAGCTGGCTGCTCGAGCGGCGACAATAGACGAGGTCATGGTGATCACCGACAGTTCGGCCATCGCGGTGGCGGCTGAGTCGGCTGGGGCCAAGGCCGTGATCAGTGAGCGCTCGGCGACTTCGGGCAGCGATCGTATCGCGCACTTACTCGAGCTGGATTCCGTCGCCGATGGAGCTACCGTCATCGTCAACGTGCAGGCGGACGAGCCGCTCCTCGAGCCGGCCGCGATCGATGCCGCCGTTCGCGCACTCGATGATGATCCGCAGGTCGATATCGCGACCTTGGTGCGGCCATTCCGCCCTGACGATCGCGCCGACGATCTGGATCTCGTCAAAGCGGTGATCGGCGAGGATGCGCGAGCGCTCGGTTTTCAGCGCGCGCCGGTATCGGACGGCGAGGCGTCACGCGTTCACATCGGTCTCTACGCTTATCGGCGGAGCGCCTTTGATCGCTTCGTGGCTGCACCTCCCTCGAGATCGGAATCAGCCGAGCAGCTCGAGCAACTCCGTGCCCTCGAGCTGGGGTTGGTGATCCAGTGCGTCGAAGTCGAGACGGCGGCGATCGGCGTGGACACACCGGCCGATTTGCGCCGCGTGGAGGCTGTGCTGAAGCGCCTCGACGCGGACCGCATCTCGCCTTAAATTAATAATTTACCTGGACCAAAGAACGCTGGTGCGCTGATGCCCGATCGCGACCCCACGAAATACGTCTTCGTGACCGGAGGGGTCGTGTCCTCGCTCGGCAAGGGGATCGCCGCCGCGTCACTCGGGATGCTGCTCAAAGCGCGCGGGCTCTCGGTCACGATCCAGAAATTCGATCCCTACATCAATGTCGATCCGGGCACCATGAGCCCGTTTCAGCACGGCGAGGTGTTCGTCACCGATGACGGTGCCGAAACGGACCTCGACCTTGGCCACTACGAGCGATTCATTGATCGATCGCTTTCTCAGGCGAACAACGTTACGACCGGACGGATCTATCAGAACGTGATCGCGAAGGAGCGTCGCGGTGACTATCTCGGCGCAACCGTTCAGGTCATTCCGCACATCACGGATGAGATCAAGCAAGCGATCACCCGGTTGCCCGAGCAAGAGCCGGACATCGATGTGGTAATAACCGAGATCGGTGGCACCGTGGGCGACATCGAGAGCCAACCGTTCCTGGAGGCGATTCGCCAGTT
>JBDHIC010000237.1:0-2629 GCA_039589035.1 Gemmatimonadota bacterium
ACTCAGCGATGACTGACGCCTGCTTGAGTGAGAGCTTGACGCTCCGTTTCTTCGCGGCCACAAGGGCCTCCTTTCGATAGTTGGTTACGCCCAGACGGGAATCCATCGGACGTTGTTGCCTACTTTGATTTCGACCCACTCGTTCTGTGCAGCGGTGGCCGGTCCTGAACCACCAATCGTGCCCAGCGTGGGGGCTGCGCCACCACCGAGTGCGACGGGTCGCTTGATGTCGAGGTACGAGCTGGAGCTGACCTCAACGTCGCCGTCTTCGCGAATCGTCAGGTGTGTCACATACCCACCAGCCGCGCTTGCTTGCGTCTGGAAGTAGATGATCCCGTCGTCCTTGTTCGTCGTGTCCACTCCGCTCGTCAGGAGAATTCGAGCTGCCTGGTTCCCGTTCCACTTCCCTTCGAGGGACAGTAGAGCAGAACCGCTCGTCGTGCGATTCGCGTCACCCCGGAGGACGTGGAAGGTATCGCTGGTGGTCGAGGACATCGTGATGATGTGGTTAATGTCCCGGTCCATCGTAAAGACAGCACCCTTCGATATGATACTCCCTGTCGCGTGGAAGAGCTGCAATGCGTTGAGCGTCGTCGTCCCGGCGTCGTTCACCGAGCGAAACTCCAGCACCCCACTCCCACTCACCCGCACGTCCCAGGCGAGGTTGACGATGGAGCTGTTGTCCAGACGGAGAAGGTTGCCGTTCGCGTAGGACATCCGAACACCCATACTCCCACCAGGGTTACCAGCACCGAAGACTGCCGAACCATCTGAATTGAGGATGAAGGTCTGGGAGCCACTCGGCTTCATCACGATGCTCTTGCCAGCACCCCCTTGAATGAAGGGACCGACATCTGCTTCGTATCCAAACTCTGCGCGGTTGGCGTTGAACACGATCTTCCGCGTGTCGCTCAGACCACCGTCAGTATCCATGATGGTCTCTGCGGCAGGCCGGGCTGCGATGAGCCCCACATGGTCAAACCTGCCTGACGCCTGGATCTTGTTGTTCGGATGATCGAAGTACAGGAACGTCCTGCTGGCAGTCCCGTCCCACGTCTGGAAGAAGACACGGTCGTCCGTAGTAGTCTTCAGCAGAAGCTCCGGGTTCCCTGCTGCCGGCGATCCAACATTACCGAATCGGCCAATGGTAGAGGCACTCGGGTTCGTCCCGCTGCGGACAGTGAACTGCCCGTCCGTGACGGTGACGTTACCACCCGCTTCAATGTTCACACGGGCTGTGTTGTTCGTTCGGATTTCTAGTCTGTGGTTGGAGTACGTTCCCACGATACCAAGGCCACCCTCGGCAGAGAAGAGGGCGTGAGTTGGTGTACTGGCAGCGTTGGCCGACATAACTAGCCTTGCTGCTCCTGAGCCTTCCACTCCATGAATAAGGGTAGCCCCGAGGGGAGCTGCAATGGAATGGTCACCAACCCTGGCTGTACCGTTGACACGCAGTGTATCAGTTCCACCGGGGTCGGTACCAATGACGACGCTTCCATCATGATTGATGATCATGCGAGTCAGAAGACCACCAGCGGCAGTCGCCTGCGTCATGAAGAAAATCTTTCCGTCGTCCTTGTTGGTCGTATCGAATCCGCTCGTCAGAACGATCCTAGCAACATCGTCGCCATTCCACCGTCCTCGAAAGTCGAGGAGGCCAGATTCCCCTGTCGTTCGGTTCGCGTCTCCTACGATGAGGTGTGTGTTGTTCGCCGCCCCGTCGAGCGTGATCGTTGCTCCGACTCCGCCGATTCCACCAAGGTGAAGATCACCCGTGGCACGAATGAGCTGTGACCCACCGGGATCGGTGCCGATGACGACATCTCCATTCTGGAACTCTACCGTGTCGATGGTCGCGCCTGTCCGTGTTACTCTGAGGAAGTTGGCGTTCGATGTGCCGTCGTCACTCCGAGCCCGGAAGGTCAGATTGCCACTCAACCCGACGATGGACCAAAGCCTGTTATCTGCAGCTTGGTCGGTCTCGTTAATGATGATGTTCGGCTGTGGGTGCGCCAACTCCAGCAAAGGAGTAAGTGTAGACTGCGCCCCGGTACCTACTGTCAAGCGGCCACCCAAACGAGTATTGGCCGTGCCGCCGGGGTCGGTGGCGGCGATGACTACGCCATTGGGGAAGACCACGCTGTCGATCACCTCTGCGGTACGGTTCACCTCCAGCCAGTTCTCGACAGAGGACTGTGCGTCGTTTGCTGCTCGGAAGCGGAGCTGCCCCCCGAAAGCGTTGAACAGCCACACCTGTTCGTCGGTAGGCCCGTCGTCCTCTTGGAATACGATTTGTGGGTTCGTGTTTGCCAGCTCGACGATCCCACCGAAGAGTGCCGTCCCTCCGAGGCTCTGAACACGGAGGGTGCCCGCTGCCGTCGCGCTCGTCTTGGATTGGATCTCGTCGCCGTCCATGGCGATGTGCTGCCCCGTCCCGTCCCCGCCGATGATGATGGCACCGCTCACGCCGACAAGATCTACGTCGTCTGTGTTGGTGAAGAGGATGCGACTCTGAAAGGTGTACAGCCCCGTGATGGTTTCGTTCGCTGCTACACGAGCGAGGAGAGTCCCGTCGAGGATCTGAACCTCGGAGATCGCGACCTCGTCGCGCCCGCCCAGCTCGTGGTGA
>JBDHIC010000238.1:0-8359 GCA_039589035.1 Gemmatimonadota bacterium
AGCGCTTCTTTGGGCGTCTTGATGTTCCACCGGTAACCCATCCAGATCAGAATGATACCGATGAACTCCATAACGTACAGGACCTCGGTGTGTCCCATTCGCGTCGCCATCCCGCCAATACCCGGCAATAGCGCGCCGACCGCGATCAGCACGTTTCCGACGAAACGGTGATGTGTGTCCGCGCTGCGATAGAATCGCACCGCCGACAGTACGGCGCCGCCGACGAGGAAGATGAACGCGTAGGTATTGATGAACGGGCTGAAGAGACGCACCCATTGCCACTCAAAAACCGACCCTGTCAACCGATGTGACTCGACGAGGCCGTAATTGATCGGTGAGAGGATTACGCAAGCCGCCGCTACACCGATGTAGGGTAAGAGGACGCTCGCTAACCGATCGGCCGTGCGCCGTTTCAACAACAGGTACACGGTACCCTGTGCTAGCGGCGCACCGCCCAGCAGGGCGCCCGAGATGTACCAGGCTTTGAATACAACTGCATTCCAGCCAAACAGGGTCACCAACGACTCTGTTAGCGTCCCGACTCCGTAGAGCAGAATCCCGATCGACCACCACAACAGGTGTGTCCCCCCGCGCTCGCGATACCGCTCGAACACCACTCGCGCGAACAGCAATGCGATCACTGTGGTCGCGATCGGAATGAAGTGAACCGGCTCTCTCATACCCTCCTTCGTTGCTGACGCTAACGGAGCACCAACACTAGAAGTCCAACCCCCACGTCAGGATCAACGCGCGGCCGGGCTCGGGACGGAAGAAGCTGGCGTTCGAGAACTCGGCGTACAATTCGTCCGTGAGGTTGGCGATCGTGATCCCAATCCGCTGTCGATAGGACGTGTTCTCGAACACGGTCAATCCACCGCGAAGCGTGTGGGTCGTGAACGCCGGTAGCTCAGTGCCGACCGGATTGGTGGTCAGCAGGACATCCTCGCGATCGCCATTGTGACGCAGCCGATACTCGGCAAACCAGCGCTCAGCACGATCCTCGATCCCGACGTGCAGGTTCAGCTTGCTCGAGAACGAATCGCCGATCGGATTGGACCTGTCGTTCTCGTCCCGCGTCGACAGATACGTGTAGTTCCCTCCGAAGTAGACGCCGTTCAGCAACTGAACGTCACCCGCGAGCTCGACTCCACGAAACAGGAGCTCATCGACATTGACGTTCTCGAACTCGGGTAACTCGTTGACGGTGTTCCCTGTTGGCGAGACTCGGATACCATCGTTGACCTTGTTACGGAATACGAACCCCTCGACGTAGAACAGCTTACCACGATACCGAGCTCCGATATCGATGTTGACACTGGTCTCCGGCTCGAGGTCAGGATTCCGTGACTGGAACGCGGCGCCCTCGGGCCAGGTTAGGCGCCCGGAACGCCCTACCGATCGAGCCAATCAGGTTCAGGTTGTCGGTCACCCCAACGGTCGCGCCGGCCGATCCAACCACGGTCTGGTGCGATCGTGATTCAAGCGAAGGGTCCAACCCCGGCGTCGGATCGGCGTCAGCCTGGACATCCTGGAACCGCACTCCCAACACGAGAGACACATCCGCTGGCAGTATGATCTCATCCTGCAGGAACCCTCCCACGCTTCGGAACGTCGCGTCGGGGACCGAGGATGTATCGTCGTCTTCGATCATCGGGGGACCGAATCCCAAGATCGTGGTCGTGGTCAAATCGTTGTTCTTGGAGTCGTCCCGGAAAAAGTCCAGCCCGTAGGTGAGACGATGGCGTTCCGCGGCCTGTTTCTTGGCCTCCGCTCTGAACCCGCCAGTCTCGAGATCGGTGAAGTTCTCGGTCACAATCTCGAGCGTTGCACCGGGGCCAATTGGTGTGGTCAACCCAAGCGCGAGCTCTCTCTCATTGTCCTGGATGTACCCCACCACATCGAGCTCATCGGCAACAGCCGTATTCAGACCGTGCGCCCGATACCGAAGTGTGTACTTGTCGAAATCTTGGAACGGGTAGGTGATCTCGATCAGCGGTTGATCGGGCGCAAAAGCGGCCGGGTCCACGAAACCGAATCCGGTCTCGTCGGCGCGATAGCGCTCGAGCTTGAACGTCAGATCCTGCTCAGGTGCCGGCATAAAACCGAGCAGAAGATTAAAGCTGTCGTCCTGGATCCCTGTGTTCTGAACTTCGGCGTCTGACTCGAGGCGGATGTCACCGAATGATCCGGACGGCGCGTCGTAGGTATCGCTATCTCGGTAGGTGCCACTGGCCAGAAAGGAGAACCGACCATTCCGACCGGAGAGATTGAACACACCCTTGTTTTGATCGTCGTGGCTGCTGAAGCGATAGCCAACCGTGCCATGGACACCTTCACCTTGCGTCGGCACGCGGGTCACAACGTTGACCACACCGGCGATCGCGTCGGTGCCGTAGAGCACGGAAGCCGGCCCCCGAACGACCTCCACATTCTGGACAGAGGCGACGTCTACTAGGGCTGGGATCTCGCCGAAATCCTGTTGACGACGAGAGTTGTTGAGCCGCATCCCGTCTTGCAGCAGCAGAATGCGCTGACCCCGCTGACCGCGGATCGTTGGCCGCGTCTGGTTCGTCCCCACACCTGTCACGTCCAGCCCAGGCAGATCCTTGAACAGATCGGTCACGGTATTGGGCGCGCGATCTCGAATCATCCACTCGTCGATTACGCTTACCGGCGCGTGACTGTCGAATACATCCGTCGCGGTGCGTGTAACCGTCACCGTGATGGGCGTGACCCAAATGAAATCGATTTCGCCCTGCTGTTCGGCCTGAGCCTGCTCGCCTTGAGCCTGCTCGTCCTGAGCCGCTAACATCGAGGCTGACACCAGAAGCATGAGCGCGATTGCCGTAGCGGAGCGACCGACGCTCAATCTGGAGAGAGACTCACAGAGTAGTTTCATGGACGCCCGTCTCCTTTCAATGACGTATGTCATACTCGCGAATACGACTCGATTGTAGGGTTTTCTTGCACACCGGAAAATTCGGGATTCTACGGCCCGGGGAAGTCCGTATTACTACGGATGGTGATGGTGAAAGCCCTTACTCGGGGACGAGGCCGGTCTTCAGAGCCAGCCGCGTGAGCTCGGCCACGGAGTGGATGTCGAGCTTCCGCATCAGGTTCTCCCGATGTGTCTCTACGGTGCGCACGCTGATGCCGAGCTCCACCGCGACCTCCTTGTTCGATCTCCCCATCGCGACGTGCACCAGTACCTCGCGTTCGCGCTTCGTGAGCGACTCGATTCTCTGCCGCTTCGCGTCCACCGGAACCTCCCCGCGAAGTGCGGCGCTGAGTCGTCTGGCGACCGGTGGGCTGAAGAACTCCTCCCCACCGTAAACGGTCCGCACGGCCTGTCTGAGATCCACGGGTAGCGAGTCCTTGAGCACGTACCCGTGTACCCCCGCTCTTACCGCACCCAGCACGCTTACCGCACCCAGCACGAACTCCGCGTGGTCATGCATGCTGAGAATCAGAATCCGCGCTTCGGGTACACAACTCCGGAGCTTGGCGGCGACCTTCAAACCAGACTCGCCCGGCATCGAGATATCCAACAGAATCACGTCAGGCCGGTGAGACTGGGCTAGCCTCAAGGCCTCTTCCCCGCTGGCTGCCTCGGCAGTCACCTCCAGACCACTGCCCTCATTCAACACGTGTCGGATACCCTCACGTACCAGAGGATGATCGTCGACCACGAGGACCCGTATGTTCTCTGAGCTCACGTCGCTGCCTCGTCCAACGGCAAGCGTACGCTGAGGTCCACCCCTGTTCCCGGATCACCGGTTACGCTGACCGAACCGCCGAGCCCTGCGATACGCTCCCGCATCCCAACAAGACCCAACCGACCCTCGTCCGACAAGCGGTCAACTCCGCCGGTTTGTAGCCCACAACCGTTGTCTCTGACATGAACCACGATCTGCCCTTCCATTGATTCAACCGTTACCTCGACCGCACTCGCCTGCGCATGCCGGGCCACATTCGTCAACCCCTCCTGCAGAACACGAAACAGCGCCAACTCGGCTTCGGAAGACAGTTCGGGTAGCGCGTTGGGCGCCACGAAACGGATTGCGAGGTCTGTTGTCTCGCCAAAGTCTCCCGCTAGCGCATGCAATGCCGGAAGCAGGCCAAGCTCATCGAGCACCGAGGGTCGCAGATCCTGGGTCACCCTCCGAATGCTGTCGATTCCGGTATCAATCAGCTCGAGCACTTGTTCGAGCCGAGCAGCCTCCTCGGCTTGAGCTGACTCGCTTACGAGGCCGAGGTTCAGCTTGACCGCCGAGAACACCTGTGCTGTCTCGTCGTGCAACTCGCGCGAGATACGGCGTCGCTGTTCCTCGTGCTGTCGCACCATCCTCGAGGCGAGACGTTCGAGCTCAGCTGTACGAGTCCGCAACCGTTGGTCGAGGTCAGCCTTTTCGAGCGCGACGCCGATCTGCTGACCCAAGGCGATCAAAAAGCGAGCGTCGAGGGCCGCAAAGGGGTCACTGGAATCACCGATCACCACAATCGCACCGGTCGCCTCTGACCCGCGCAGGACGGGCAGAGCAGCGGCATACGTGCTCTCTTTCGCATCCACGATGGGGCCGCCATCCCGGGCCGTACCGCCGTGCACTACTTCCGGGTGGCCGGTCGTGACCGCAATATCGATCGCCCTAGCCAGATCGCCGTGCGGATTCCCCCCCTCCCAATGTGCGCAAATGCCCGCGCCGCGAATAAGCTGCCGCTCGCCATCCGCTACCTGGTACATCGCCGCGCCTTTCACGGCCGGCAGACTGAGCAAGCGATTGAGGAGTATGTCGAGGATCTCGACTCGACCTTCGCCACGCTGAAGGTCTCCCGACAGCGCGGAGAGTGTTCCCAGGCCACGGTTAAGCTCCTCGAGTACGAGCAGCATGATTCCCGCACCCATCGCCAGCACGAAGATGATGTCGACGTAATACCCCCACGGGCTCCAGACACCCCGGGCGCGGAGGAAGGGATAGTCGAGATGATGCACGCTCCACAGGAGCAACGAGATGAACAGCAGGCGCGCTCCGGTCGATCCAACTCTGCGGTCGTATTGATAGAACACCCAACCTGTCCACAACGTGGCCAAACTCAGGAATACGACCATCGGCGCGGCCGCGGCCAGGAAGTTGTCCAACCGGTACATCGCCACGTACGACCAGATCGCCGGGAACGCGACGAACGCCAGGTAGCGGGGCTTCCACGTCAACTGCTGCGAGAAAACGAGCGCCGCCCAAAGAAGGGCCAGGGCGGTCAAACCGGTGAGCACCTGGTGCCAGAACAGCAGCGGCCGTGACCCCGTGAATACAAAGGCGATGATCACGCCCATCCTCAGGAGATACAGCAGCCACGCGAGCGCCCAATACCCGAAGTACGGTTTTTGGTAACGTCGAAACAGGTACAGGAAGACGATGGCCAACCCCAGCGTGACCGTCGCCTGAAAGAACGCCGCCGCTATCTCGGCGGTGGTGACCTCCGGGACAGAAAACATGACCCTATGAACGATAGTGGATGCCCGGGGACACGCAATCAGGGCGTCAGAAGGTGACTAGGCTGCCTCTTCGGCGACCAACGACTCTTTCTCCTCGTCACCTGGCTTGGTGCCGCACTCACACCCTTTTGACGAACACATCTTCTCGCACATCTCGCGCCAGCCAGGTCCGTGGCGCTCGATTACCGGCCGCAACGCCATCCCGGCAGCAAAACCGGTCAATAACGTCAGGAATGCTCTCTTCATATCGTCCTCCACGTTGACATCACAAACACACCCAGGTTGATCGTATGACACAATAAGACCGCTGTCTGTAGGGAATAACCCCCCGCAACGTGTCAGGGTGCCGATCAGAACGTCAGCACGAAGTGGCTTGGCTAGATCCGCCGCCCCGCCCATCCGGGCAAACGAAACGAGGTCAGCCTCGTCGATGCCCCGAGGCGCAGCGCACGGCGAACACACGACCATCTCGAAGCCATGCGGCTCGAGAAAAGCGACGACTTCCCCGATGGATGGTAGACCAACCGCTTGAATCGCACTCAGATCGGTCTTGCGGTGCGCGAGGTACGTGGCCTCCTGCATCAAGAACATCGCCGGCGGGTGGTCGGTGAACTCGCCAGACTCGATCCCCCCTTTGAGCGCCACAAACGCTAGGGACGCGAGGTTTGGCTGATCCGGTCCATGGGTAGCTACGGTGAGCATCTGTCCCCCGATATGGTTTGAGTATTCCAGCCGCGGCAGCGGCTATCGAGACGCAGTCGTATAATAACCCGCTCACGAGGAGGCGCCGCTTCATGAAAGTTCGTTTCTGGGGCACCCGCGGATCGATATCGAAGGCCGGCAAAGAGACGCTTCGCTACGGAGGGAATACCTCCTGTGTCGAGCTGCGCTCGGCGGCGGGCGCGATCATCGCGTTGGATTGCGGGACGGGCGCGCAGGGTCTAGGGCAGGAGCTTCTACGTGACGGGGACGCCGCGAAGAGAGGCCACATCCTGGTGTCTCACACCCACTGGGATCACATCCAGGGGTTCCCTTTTTTCGGACCGCTTTTCCACGCTGGCAATGAGTGGGACATCTACGGTCCGCGCGGCCTCGACTCTTCGCTGCGCGAAGCCCTCGCCGGTCAGATGCAGTACACGTACTCGCCCATCACCCTCAACCATCTAGGAGCCGAGATTCACTATCACGACCTCGTCGAAGGCACGTTTGATGTCGGCGACGTCATCGTTCACGCTCAGTACATGAATCATTCAGCTCTCACGTTGGGTTACCGACTCGAGGCTGATCGTGCGACGGTAGTCTACGCCACAGACCATGAGCCTTATTCTCTCGAGCTGGGAGTTGACGGCTACCGAGCGACGGGGGGCGAGGACGACCGCCACGCCGAGTTTGTAGCCGACGCCGACCTACTGATCCACGACGCGCAGTTCACCGCCGAGGAGTACCCGGCAAAACGGGGTTGGGGCCACAGCACGATCGAGTACGTCGTCGACGTCGCGCTTGCGGGTGCGGTGCGGCACCTGGCGCTCTTTCATCACGACCCGATGCGTGACGACGACTCGCTGGATGTGTTGATCGAGCGCGCTCGGGCGCGGGTGGCGGACGCTGACGGGCTACTCAACGTGTTCGCAGCCGCCGAGGGCGAGTCATTCGAGGTCGAGCCAGCCCCTGAGTCACCATCAAGTCGTCCGGCGCCAAGTATCTCAGCAAAGACCTCACCTGCCCTCGTCGAACAAGAGGTACTCGTCGCCGTGACCGATCCGGCAGCAGCGGTGACTCTTTCCGATGCGGTGCGTGCCGACGGTCTTTCACTGTCAGTCGCCAGCGACGCGGTGTCGGTGTCCGAGACCGCACATGCTCAGCACCCATCACTCTTGCTGGTGGATCGCAATCTCCCGGGAGGTGACGCGCTCGAGATTTGCCGCGAGATCCGTGCTCGAGACGGCGCGTGGGGCACCGACGTACCGTTTGTCGTTATCGCGAAGATCGAGGACGACGTCGATGCCGAAGCCGGAGCCGAAGTCGGCGTCACCGACTGGCTCGTCGAGCCCTTTTCGAGCGCCTACGCACGGACACGCATCCGCGCCTGGGTGCTTCGCGCGGCGTGTCGCTGGCAATGCGCACCGTTACCCGAAGACGAGGAAAGGCGCATTCAAGCACTCCACGACTTGGGAATCCTCGACACCGGGCCCGAGGAGCGGTTCGACCGCTGTACCCGGATCGCGGCCGCGTTGTTTGACGTACCGATCGCACTTGTGTCGCTGGTTGACACCAACCGCCAGTGGTTCAAATCACGGTATGGCCTGGACGTCGCCGAGACGCCACGCGAGCAGGCGTTTTGCGCGCACGCGATTCTCCAGGAAGACATCCTGTTGATCCCGGATACACTCCTAGACGACCGCTTCGCAGAGAATCCGCTGGTAACCGGTGAGCCCCGCGTCCGTTTCTACGCCGGATGCCCACTTTCGCTCCCCGACG
Organism: Gemmatimonadota bacterium; assembly: GCA_039589035.1. Taxonomy (GTDB): domain Bacteria; phylum Gemmatimonadota; class Gemmatimonadetes; order JACCXV01; family JAHWKZ01; genus CAMYLR01. Next base: position 7,970 of record JBDHIC010000238.1, read on the forward strand.
CGACCCGGCTAGGCACCCTCTGCCTCATCGATCATCAGCCACGGGATTTCGATGAGACGAGACTTGCGTTGATGAGCGACGTAGCCAGAATGATCGAGCGAGAAATCGCCGGCTCAACCGGGGCCGAAGCGCACGCGGCAGAACCATCGCTGACGGAGCACACATAATTCCCCGAATCACCCCTATTCTTGTGGCGTTCCTGACGGCGGTAGGGTCCTGAACCAGGGCGCTCCGCCGCCAGAACTTTCCATAATCCTGCTCATGTCCCGCCACTACGCGTGGTTGCGGCGAACGATCGAACTGTGGTCGGAGCAGGCGATCCACGACCGGATCGACGTCGTACTGATCAGGCCCACAGCGCTGTCCGATGAGCCGATCGATGGCAGCGAT
>JBDHIC010000239.1:0-2481 GCA_039589035.1 Gemmatimonadota bacterium
CCTGTTGGCAACCGTCTCGACGGTGCTGATTGCGATGTTCATGGTGCAGTGCGACGAGGGTAATGTCGCCGTCCTCGAAGCTCCTCTTCCATCGATCGCAGTAACTGCCACTCCGGCTTCGGGCGTCGCTCCGTTGGTGATCGATCTCACCGTGGAGCTGAGTGTTGCACCCGCGGGAAATGTCGAGTTCGGCTTCGACTGTACGGCGGACGGGGTCATGGAAACATTCATGACGTCGGGGTCGAACCGACTAACCGCGATCGGGGTCTGCAGCTACCAGGAGCCGGGCACGTTCACGGTGAAAGTGGTGGTTACGGGCACGGGCGCGGGCCTGGAGGGGTTCACGACGGTGGTCGTCAGCGACCCGGTGCCGTCGGCTCCAAACGATGTGGTTGTCGCGATGGACGATGATTTCTTCTCGTCGGCCGACATCACCGTTCAGCCCGGCGCGACGATCACCTGGCAGAACGTTGGTAACCGGCCGCACACGTCCACTAGCGATACGGGTATTTGGGACTCGGGCACGGTGACCTCGGGCGGGTCGTGGAGCTGGACCATTCCGACGGACACGGCGCCAGGCACGGTGTTCCCGTACTACTGCATCTTTCACGGCGCTCCGGGTGGAGTGGGGATGGCCGGCGTCATCCGTATCCCGACGACCGATGGCTCGCCTCCGCCGCCATCGCCCGGTCCATCACCGCCTCCGCCGCCTGGTCCACCACCGCCCCCACCGCCACCAACACCCGGCACGGTGGTGGTCGCGATGGACGACGACTTCTTCTCGTCGGCCGACATCACGGTACAACCAGGCACGACGCTCACGTGGCAGAACATCGGCAACCGGCCGCACACGTCGACCAGCGACACGGGCATCTGGGATTCGGGAACGGTGAATTCCGGTGGATCATGGAGCTGGATTGTGCCTGCCGGGGCAGCACCGGGCACGGTGTTCCCGTATTTCTGCATTTTCCACGGTGCACCGGGCGGCGTCGGCATGGCCGGCATTATTCGCATTCCATCGGATGGCTCGCCAGCACCTCCACCCCCGCCGCCTCCACCCCCGCCTCCACCACCACCACCGCCGGGTGGGACCGTCGTCCAGATGCAGGACGACTTCTTCTCGCCGCGGGATATCACCGTCCAGCCGGGGACGACGATCACGTGGCAAAACGTCGGCGGTCGGCCGCACACGGTGACCAGCGATACGGGGATTTTCGATTCCGGCACTGTGAATCCCGGTGAATCGTGGAGTTGGACGGTGCCGGCCGACGCGCAGTCAGGCACAAGCTTCCCCTACTTCTGCATCTTCCACGGCGATCCCGGCGGACAGGGAATGGCCGGTGTCATACGGGTAGAGGCAAATGCGCCCCCGCCACCCCCACCCCCGCCGCCGGGTTCGGTAACGGTGACAACTCCGGGCCTGACGTTCGAACCCGAGAGAGTGGAGATACCTCCGGGCGGCGTCGTCACGTGGGAATTCTCGGAAACGACCCATAACGTGACGTTTGAGGATGAAGCTCCGCCGGAGGGCAACATTCCCGACTCGCCACCGGGTACTTCGGCGGCGCGCACGTTCCCCGAGCCGGGCGACTACGACTACGTCTGCACGCTACACGATGGGCAGGAGGGTCGGGTCCGGGTGCGGTAAGCAGGCGGCTCAGCCAGAGCTCGGGTCAAACGCTCCGTTCGTCCCAGGGTAGATCGTCGGCGAGCCGGGCGACCGTTCTGAATCCACGCCCGCCCAGCAGCTCCTCGGCTTGCTTCTGGGCCGTTCGCCACGCCGGAAACGCCGCCTCGAGCAACCGCCGCCCTTTGGGCGTCGCGATGACTTCGTGGCTGCGTGAATCGGTCCCGGGGATGGTCGTCAGCCAACCGCTTGTGCACATCCGACTGATGTTGCGACTCACGGTGGAGGGGTCGAGACCGAGGTACACAGAGATCTGTCTAGGGCTCAGTTGTTCGAGCGTCGCCACGAGCGCGAGGATGGTGAGCTGACCGGCGCGAATCCCGTGTCGTCGGAGCTCCTCGTCGTACACTCCCGTGATGACGCGGCTCAGCTTGCGGACGCGACCCGCGACGCATTCATCGGCGATCTCTCTCGCGGCGTCGGCCCACGATTCCTTAGGTTCGCCCATAAACAGAAGCGTATACGAGGTATGTCGGCGCTGCCAGCGCGCTGTCGAATCACTCGGGTAGGCAGTAGGCCGCGTTGAGCTCGCAGAGGCGCGCTAGCATGCCGGCATACTCATCCCGGATGGTAGACATCTCGGCCGGTGACGCGAGAATGATCATATACCCGTGGGGCCCCGGCTGGATCACGAACGGATTATCGTCGAACTGCCCGGCGTGAAACGGCGCACCGCCGATAGTATTACATGTATATACATGTTACGTCACTTACGCAGTTTCGGCAAGGGCTCTGAGTCAATAAAAATGTATATACAGTTATAAGCGGGACTTAGCCGCCTGTTTGTAGACAGC
>JBDHIC010000240.1:0-3783 GCA_039589035.1 Gemmatimonadota bacterium
GCTTGGCGTGCAGGGTCGTCCCGGTGCGTGCCAGGTGTGCTATACCGCGGCTTTGAGGCGGGGCGGCCTCGATCGTCCCGATCATGGGAGCCCTATTTTCGGTCTTTTTTCGGTATCTGTCAAGGGGCCGCCTGGGCCCCGGGCTACCCTAGCCGCTCAGCGGCCAGATCAGCGGCAGGACAAAGACGACGATCAGCAGCAGCAGGACCACCAGACCCAACCCGACCTTGGTGTAGTCGGTGAACTTGTACCCCCCAACGCCCATCACCAGCAGGTTCACCGGGTGGCCGACCGGGCTCATAAAGGCAGCCGAGCTGCCGACCGCCACCACCATCAAAAGGGCGTGCGGCGAGAGCCCGAGCTCACCTGCGCTGCTGAGCGCGATCTGCGACATCAAGACCGCAACAACCGCGGTCGGCATGATTTGAGCGGCCAGAGCGGTGATGACAAAAAGCCCCGCAATGAGAGCGCGGGGTCCAAGAGCCGCAACTGATCCGAGGACGTTGCTAGCGATCATCTGGGCCGCGCCCGATTGCTGCATCGCGACCCCCAAGCTCAGCATCCCGGCAATCAGCACGACCGCCTTCCACTCTACCGACGAGTACGCCTCGCCTGCGGTCAAACATCCGGTCACCACCATCGCCGTCGCCCCGGCCAGGGCGGCGATGTAGATCGGCAAGATCCCGAGAACGACCGATGCGACAACCAACGTCATGATCGTCGCTGCCAACCGTGCCCTGTCCTCACGCGGCGGCTCGCGTTCGACCTCGGTCAGGACGAGAAAATCAGGCTCCTTTGCGAGCAAGTTGAGCTTTTCGCGTGGCCCGTAGACGAGCAGCGCGTCACCAAACTTGAGTTCCATGTTGCGCAGCTTGGTCGTGAACGATTGCGCCTCGCGCCAGATTTCCACCACCGTCAGACCGTACTTCTCGTGAAAATCGATCTCGCGCAGCGTCTTGCCGCTCAAACGAGTGCGCGGCGCCAGTACGACTTCGGCCAAACCCACGTCGTCCGATTCGAGCGTGTCGATCGTCGGCGGGCCCTGTTCGTCGATCTCGAGTTGCTGCATCGCTTCAAGGTTCTCGAAATCGCTTTGCCGGCCTTCGACGAGACAGAGGTCGCCAGCCTGCAGCGTCTCGATCGGTTCGGGCAGGAGGCGAGTCTCGGTGTCACGCAGAATTCCCACGACTGACAACCCAAAAGCATCGCGCAAACGAGTTTCGGTCAGCGACATCCCTGCCAAGCGAGATCCTTCCGGGATACGAATCGCCAAGAACCGTCGTCGAAGCGCATAGATCCGCGCGACCTCGTCTGGTGTCAGCGCGCGCGAATTCGTGAAGTCGTCGCCGCCAATGAGCGCCTCGACACGCTCTGGCACCCCAACGACGAGCAACCGATCGCCACTTTGCAGTGCGAACCGTCGCAGGCGAGTCCGACGAAACCGCCCGTCGCGCGTAATCGCCACGACCAACACGCCGGTCAATCCGCGGAAGTCGACCTCTTCGAGCGTCCGACCGATCAAGTTTGACCCGTCGGCTACCGTGAGATCGGCAAACTTCAGCGCCGTGACGAGATCTTGCTCGATGTGCCAATCCTCCTCGAGCTGCAGTTGGCGCCAGCTTCGGAGGGCGCTCAGTCGCCCTGGGGTTCCTTGGACGACGAGCTTGTCGCCAGCACGAAGCTCCGTACGCGCGCCGGGCGCGAGCACTGTTTTGCCATTCCGGACGATCGCCATGACGCTGGTTCCAAGCGCCGGACGGAAACGCACGTCGGCCAGCGTCTTGCCCGCCAACGCTGATCCTGGTTGTAGCGTTAGCGTGAACAACACATTGGGCAGTTGATACGCTTGGTCCAACTGTTGGGCACCGCTCGTCCGCACACGGGTCGGCAACAGCCGGCGACCCACGGTGACCATGTAGACCGTGCCCACAATCAGGGCGATCAACCCTATCGGCGTGAAATCGAAAAACGAGAACGGGCGCAATCCAGAGTCAGCCAGAGCGCCGCTGATCAAGATGTTGGGGCTCGTGCCGATCAGCGTCGTGAGACCGCCAAGCAGCGATCCGAACGCGAGCGGCATCAAGAACAACGATGGCGAACGATCCGTTCGCCGGGCGATCTCGAGGACGGCGGGTAGCATCAACGCGCCAACGGCGATGTTGTTCATGATGCCCGACATCAATCCGACCGCGAGCATCATCACGGCCAGCAACCGGGTCTCCTGATGACCGGCCAAACGAAGCAGGCGCTGACCGAGGATGTTGCCGACACCAGTGCGCATGAGACCGCCCGAGAGAACCAGCACCGAGGCGATCGTGACCACTGCCTCGTTGGAGAAGCCTTCGAGTGCTTGCTGGTGGGTGATTACACCCAACAGGGCCAGGGCGAGCAGCACCAGCAACGCTACCACGTCGACCCGCAGCCGTTCGGTCACGAAAAGGACAACCGCACCGATCATGACCGCAATAACGATGAGGATGAGTGAGCGGCTAACCCAGCCTCGCGGGGGTCGAAGTACACTCGCTCACCGCGGAACAATCGTCGCTCGGGATCCCATGGGAAGAAGATGATCACCGTGAAGTCGACGTCGCGATCGGTGGCCTGAAAATCGAGCCAATCGCCGGCGTGGGTACCGGTAAGTCGAGCCTCTTCACAAACCCCTTGAGGGCCGATTACGATGTTCGACAATGCAAAGTCGATGTCCGGAAAGGCGCCCAGAAGCTGCGTGTAGAAACTGCGTGCCCCGTCGTGACCCTCCCAACGATGACCGGTCGGAACGACCTCGTACACACAATCCGGCGTAAGCGTCGCGATCAACCCATCCAGGTCGCGATTGTCTTCGGCGATCGAATGCGCCTTCCAGAGCTCGCGGATCTGCTCGCACTCGGCCGGATCAAAGGATCGCTTGAGGAGCTCGCGCGGATCGACGCTGACGATCGGACTCCGTCTCCTCGCAGAAACTATTGAGTCGGGCTGGCGGTGTAGCCGAGGATCGTCAGCACGATGATGTACACGATCGCGGCGATACCGAGCCAGACAAACAATCGCTCTCGCTCGCCACGAATCTCGCGTCGATCGAGAAACGGGACGAGCAGCAACAACACTCCCGCGATGCCGAAGGCGAACACTCCAACCGCTTCACCCTCCAAAAACAGAATATGCGCTGGGAGGTACTTGAGGGACTGGAACATGAACATGAAGTACCACTCAGGCTTGATACCAACCGGGGCCGGCTGGAACGGGTCGGCCTTTACCCCGAGCTCGGCCGGAAAGAAAGCCGCCAGTGCCGCGAGAATGGCAAACGCCGACAGCCAGCCGATCAGATCGCGCAGTAAAAAATTGGGGAAGAAAGGCATCGACCTCCGAGGCGGGTTGTTCACCTCGGCACCGTCGGGAATGCTCATGCCATGCTTCTGGACCAGGAACAAGTGGAGTCCGAGGAAGAGAGCGGCGGCGGCCGGAAGCAGTGCAACGTGGATGGCGTAGAACCTCGTCAGAGTGGCTCCAGAGACATCCGGGCCTCCGCGAAGCAGCTCCAACATGAACGACCCGACGAGTGGCACCACGCCGATGATCTCGGTCCCGACACGGGTAGCGAAATACGCCAGCTCGTTCCACGGCAACAGGTAGCCGGTGAATCCGAATGTGATCGAGAGGCCGAGCAGAAAAACCCCCGAGATCCATGTGATCTCACGCGGCGGACGGTAGGCTTTCAGCAACAGCACGCTGAAAAGATGGACGAACACCGTGAAGATCATCAGGTTGGCTGCCCACGCGTGAATC
>JBDHIC010000241.1:0-2478 GCA_039589035.1 Gemmatimonadota bacterium
CACTGTCGATCCCCTGACCGTGCTGCCACCGCTCGGACATGCGAACCGGTAGTGTTCTAACGGAGGAGATGTGCGAGACGAGAGTCTGGAGAAGCGACTAAAGAGCGCGATTCGAAACATCCCCGATTTTCCGCAAGCGGGTATTCAGTTCAAGGACATCACGCCGATCTTGCTCGACCCGATACTGTTCGAAGAGTCGATCGAGGCGTTTGCTCAGTTCGCCAAAGCCCGTGATGCGCATAAGATCATCGGCGTGGACGCGCGCGGGTTTCTGTTTGCAGCCCCGGTCGCGAATCGCCTCGGGCTCGGGCTCGTGGTCGTCCGCAAAGAAGGCAAGCTTCCATACCACACTCACCGCGAGTCGTACGCCCTCGAGTACGGTACCAACACGCTCGAGCTCCACACCGACGCCATCGCCGAGGGCGAGAATGTGGTTGTGATCGACGACCTGCTGGCGACCGGTGGAACAACCGAAGCCGCGATCGGTCTTGTTAAGGCGGCGGGAGGCAGGATCTGTGGCCTGGGCTTTGTGATCGAGTTGGAGTTTCTCGACGGTCGTGACAAGCTCGATGGTCTCGAGTATCTGAGTCTGGCGGCCTACGAATGAGTCTGGGTCGCATCAACGATCGAGGGCATCGATGACCGGCCGCCCTTACCGAGTCCTCAACGGCCGATTTGAGAGCGCGGCGATCGGACCGTTGGCGCTGTCGGACGATGCGTCGTTGTTCGCGCTGCTGTTGCAGCATCCAGACTGGCTCTCTGCGGATGTCGTGTTCGTAGCCGACGGCCGTGTGCTCTTGGAAAGCGACCCAGCCAAGCGCTCCGTCATCGGGTGGCATCGCTACGGCGGACCGGTACTGGTGGGAGCGACGACGGGTGTGGCCGACCCGGCGTTGTTGGTTGAGACGATCCAGTTGGCCGAAACGAGCGCCGAGTGGCCACCTGAGCGCTGGGACGAGGCGCTGGCGGCTTTCTGGTCGGGCGCTGACGAAGAGCTGAAACAGCGTGTCGCTCGATGCTGGCAGCTGTCATCGGAACCGTGGCGAGTCGAGGATTGGACGCGGGCCGCTTGGGGCGAATCGCCCGCTAAGGGGCGTGCTACGGTTGGCGTGATCGCGGGAAGCGTCCCGTCACGTGTGCGCAGGACGATCGATTGGTTGGCGGCCGAGGGTCGCGAGATCGCCGGCTACGAAGTGCATCGGATGCGATCTGGCGAAGCGATTACGTACTGGACCACTCCGGTAGCAGGCGCATGGCCGCACGCTGCTGCCGACGTGGCTGCGGTGCCCGAGGAAGCGAGTCAGCGCCGGGAGACGTACGTGCACCACACCGGCGGAGTAACCGCCGGACTGTTATCGGCGGTCGAGTTGCGTTGTCGAGAGCTCGAGACCCGAGTCGCGTGGAGCGGGGAAGACTGGGTTCGGTTCGACGGTCAAGAGCACTCGCTAAGAGTCTTTCCGGGAGCCGCGTGGGTCGATCTCCAACTCGTGGGCGCCGATGAGGGAACGCTCAAAGGGCTGAGCTATCGATACGGCGTTTCGGAGAGCCTGACTCCAGGCGAGGACGCCCCGCCCGAAGTCCATTTCCGGTTGGCATCGGCGAGCGACCTGACCCCGAGCATCCACCTGCTGCTTGGTGCGTGGTTGGGAGAGGGTCCGCCGGATGAGCGCGAGGAGACGCCTGAGCCGCCGCTCGATCTCGATCGGTTTACGAAAAAGCCCGAGCCCGCCTCAAGTCATCCCGATCATTAAGGTTTAACAAGGCACGCTCAAGATCGGTTGACGCGTTGACCTCGGCCGCGTCGACGACGTGGTGGGGGACGCGTCGCAACAAGGCGTGGACGGCTAGCTCGCCGGCCGCCACTGCTCGATCGCACTCGACCCATAGTTCAGCCCTCCAGATCGCGTGCAACGGATGCGTTCTACTGCCCCAGCGGGGAAGTACGACGGCGGCCTTGGGAGCGAGCTCGGCCAAAGCTTCGAACACCTTGGGGTCAGCGAACGGGTAGTCGCAACCGATGACCGCTATGCGCGCGTAGGGTTTGTCTTTGGCGTGTCTCTTCAAACCCGCTGCTAGACCGGCCAGCGGACCGGAATCGGGGATTTGGTCATCTACCCGTCGGTAGTCGCCGCTCGGAAGTTCTTGTCCCGGCTGGGCGACGACGATTGGCGGCTCAAGAGCCAGTCGAGATAATCGGTCGATGATCCGAAGCAGCAGTGGCTGGCCGTCCCATTCGAGCCACGCTTTGGGCGTGCCGAGTCGGCGGCCGCTACCACCGGCGAGGACGAGCAGTCCGTTGATCATCGGCCCAAGGTACCCACCGGATCACGACTTTACCGGCGGGACGCCGGGCGATTAGATTGCTGCTTCTCGTTTACGCCCCCGTAGCTCAGGTGGATAGAGCAGCGGTTTCCTAAACCGCAGGTCGTGCGTTCGAATCGCGCCGGGGGCCCCAGGAACTTCATAACATTTAAAGTG
>JBDHIC010000242.1:0-2800 GCA_039589035.1 Gemmatimonadota bacterium
CACGCCGTTGACGACGTCGGTGTAGACGACCGACATCATGCCTGCCAGCCCGGTGTACGTGATCACGACGAGTGCCGTGACGATCATGCCCCACGGCAAGTCGATACCGGTCCAACCCGTGAGCACGGCATCGAGATCGACCGACAGGTTGAGGATCAGCGAGCCGCCGCGAAACTGATAGGCGACGATCGTGGTGTAGGCGATGATGGTGACGAGCGTGGCCAGCGTCTGCGCGACCGGGTGGTATCGGACCTCGAGCAAGTCGGGAACGGTGTAGCTGGCGAAGGCCCGCGCACGCGGCGCGATGAACCACAGGATGAAGATGCCCATCCAGGCGCCGATCGAGAACCACACCGCGGCCAATCCGTAGTTGTATCCAGCGCCGGCCCCTCCGAGCAGGCTGCCCGTCCCGATCCACGTCGCGAGCATGGTGAGCGCCAGGACGCCGGTCCCCAAGCGACGCCCCGCGACCATGATGTCGTCCTGGGTTTCTACGCCGCGGGACTTCCACACCCCGACACCGAGCAACCCCAGCAGATAGACGACGATGGTTACGAGGTAGATCATGAGTCTTCCGGTGCGGGTGGAAAGTCGATGTTGACGGCCGGTTGAACGCCGGATCGATCGCCGTGCTCCAGAAAGTAATGCGTCACACGAGTGAACGCGTCCGGCTCCTCCAGGAATGGGAAATGGCCGCTCTCGAAGAACGCGACAAAGCGTGAGGTCAGCAGCGAGCCACGGAACTGGAGCTGATAGCGCGGCTGGACGACCCGATCGCTCTCGCCGTACACGACGAGCGCTGGCGCTCTCACGTTGGGGAGCGCTGGCGCCAGATCATAGGTCTGCAAATCGACCGCGATCGAGCGGTTGACGCGGGCGCTAAACGATGTCGCCGAGACAAACGCTTCGGTTTCCTCGGGCTCCAGCGATCTGTGAAAGTAGAGCGGTAATGTGTTCAGAAAGCGTTGTCGAAATACGTCGTCGGTCAGTTCCACACTGTCGAGTTCGGCCAATGTCGCTTGAGTATCTGATGGCAACTCTTGAACCGCTTCGCGGTAACCGTCCATAAACGCGCGATCTGGTGCACCGCCGATAAGAACGAGGTGTGATACACTGCTAGAGTGTCTGAGAGCGTAGAGCAGGGCCAGCACGGTGCCAAACGAGTGGCCCAATAGCGCCACGGTGTCGAGCCCGAGCGCTTGCCGGACCGCGTCGATGTCGTCGACGTGGCGTGAGAGCGCGAGTGGCTGCTCGACATCGGGCACCCCCGAGTCGCCGCATCCGCGCTGATCGTAGGCGATGACGTGGTGGTGTCGGGCCAACTCTGACAGGCCTGGGCCAAACCGGTCCGGTGGGAAGAAGTACGCCGCGTCCATACCGGGACCGCCATGAAGGCAGAGCAGCGGCGGGCCGGCGCTGATCCCGGCCTCGCGGAGCTGAACCGAAAACCCGTCGAGCTCGAGCTGTCGAGTTGTAACCATTGTGGTCATGAACGACCGAAGATAGACGGCCGTCGTTACGGGCGGCATGATGGATCATTCCCCGGGGCCCACGGTATACTGACCGCCGATGAAATCTTCTCTGCGCCTCGCGATTCTCCTCGCCGCACTGGCGTCGATTGGCCTCGCGTTTCTGCCCGTAGAAGTGTCAGCTCAAGAGGCGACCCAAGCCCAGGTCGACTCTCTTCGAGCCGAGGTCGAGCTCCTGAAGGAGCAGATCGAGAAGCTGCAAGCCAAGGCTGAAATCGATGATACCGCGGCTGACACGACGGATGCGGTGGCAAAGCTGCGGGCTGCTGCTGAGGCTGCCGCAGCCGAAGCCGACACGTTGGATGCCCCCGCCGCTCCGGAGGACCAGGAGTTTGTCGGTCGGCAACGATCGCTTCAAGCGCTCAACCCCGAGATCAGCGTGACCGCTGACCTGTTCGCCGCCATGGGAACCGAGGATCCGGACCACGACAACTTCGTCCCGCGCGAGTTCGAGTTCGCCTTCCAATCCGCTCTCGACCCCTACTCGAGGGCCAAGATCTTCGTCAGTCACGAGACTCCCGGCGCCGAGATCGTGCCGTTTGACGAAACGGACGAGGAGGAAGAAGAAAGCGGTGTCGATATCGAAGAGGGCTACGTCGAGTGGGTGAATCTTCCGGGTGGTCTTGGGCTCAAACTGGGGCAGTTCTTTCAGCAATTCGGGACGCTCAATCGCTGGCATCAGCACGCGCTGCCGTTCCAGAGCCGTTCGTTGCCACACCTCGCGCTGATCGGCGAGGAGGCACTGGCCCAAGCGGGAGTGTCGCTGCACTGGCTGGCGCCGGTTTCGGGTGCCGGGACCTACGAGGTCACAGTCGAAGTGAATCGGAGCTCCAACGAAGCGTTGTTTGGCGAATCGACGGGACCGTCGCTGTTGCTCGGCGATCATGACACGGAGGAGTCGAGCTACGATCAGCGACTTTTGGGGGTCGAAGGCGCGCTCACTTGGGCACCTCCGGGTCGATCGCGGTACCGTGGAGTCGTCGTACGCGGTGGCGTGATGGTCCGTGACCCGGGTGATGTGCCGAGCGACCTCGATGTTCGAGGTGCTACGGGGGCGTGGGTCAACGGCGAGGTTCGATTGTCCCAGAGCTGGTTGATCGGGGGGCGTTACGGCTGGGTGGAGGACCCGGAGGACCCCGGCGAGAGCGTGTGGCTGATCGCGCCGACGCTAACGTGGTGGCAAAGCGAGTGGGTTCGAATCCGGGCCGAGCACGACGTCATCGACAGACCGAGCGGCACGGACGGTCTGTTCGTCGTTCAGGTGACGGTAT
>JBDHIC010000243.1:0-2328 GCA_039589035.1 Gemmatimonadota bacterium
GACAGCAACCGTCGCTTGTATCGGACACCGCCGCCGTATCCGCCGAGCGACCCGTCGGCACGAACCACCCGGTGACACGGCACCACGATCGCTACCGGATTGTGGTTGAGCGCGTTCCCAACCGCGCGGGCGGCCTTTGGACTGCCGATCCGCCGCGCGACCTCACTGTAAGGAACGACCTCACCGAACGGAATCGCGCACACGCACTCCAAGACGTCTTGCTCGAAACCGCTCAGGCGGGTCAGGTCGACCGGCAGCTCGAACCGCGAGCGTTCGCCGGCAAAGTATTCATGGAGCTGTCGCTCGGTTTGGGCCAGCCGCTCGGTGTCGTGGATCGCCGGTCGATCGGGGTAAAGTGACCCGAGGTGGCTCACGAAGGCGTCGGAGTCGCCTTGGCGCCACGACAACCGCGACAACCCGGTGCCGGTGGCGGCGACGCTCATCATCCCGAACGGTGTCTCGAAGCGGTGCCAGTGTACCGCCTCCTCGGCGCTGCACGACTGAAGTCCCCCGAGAAGCGACGTGTACTCGGTGGCCTGATCGCGACACCCGCGACATTCACCCAGGTGCTCCGCCAGAGCCAGGCTCGCATTCTGATCCATGTCGCCGGTTACGAACGCGAGCACCTGCTCTTCGGAAACCCGGCACGGCCCACTCGTCATCGCTCCACCTCTTCTTCCCAAATGTCCAATAGACTCTCACGCAATTTTTTCATCCCGTGATGCACGTTTGCTCTAGCACTTTCAGTGGATGACCCCAGCCGCCGTGCGATCGTCGCGTAGTCGAGCCCCTCGGCCCAGCGCAGCCACACCGCCTCACGCTGTTTTGTCGGCAGCTTGGCGCACTGTTCTCGCACCCGGGCTCGGGTCTCTTCGTCGAGGCCCGAAAACCCCGCGTCTGGCGGCTCCAAATCGCCGGCGGTCGCGCCGGGATCGACACCTTGCAGCGCCTGCCGACAGAACCGCTTGCGAGCGAGGCTGTCGAGGGCGGCGTTTGTTGCCACCCTGTACAACCACGCCCGCACGTTTGACCCCGGTCCGTCGTTGGGCGGTTTTTCGACCGCCGAAATCCAGACCTGCTGCAGGATGTCCTCAGCGTCATCAGCGTTGCCGGTCATCCGACCTAGATGTCGCCGAAGCTCCGGCCCGTACTGTCCGACCCACCCCTCCACACGGTCCCGCGCGGTGTACCCCAGTGCGCTCGACGTTTTGCTCAAGCCAGCGGCGCCGGATAGAGCAGCCCGACGATCGGGCTCAGCAGGATGAACGGGAGCAACACGCACGATCCCACCAGGATCCACTCCGCGGTCTCGGTCCAAGCGTTTCGGATTTGGTGTTTCATGTCTGCCTCTCTGATAGCCTGTGAATTCGTCAACCAGCTTCTCGTCGTTCTGCTACCCATATAACGACTGGCGAATGCAGACATAAAAAGCAGACGGTCCCGAGAGATCACCCCCAGGACCGCCGTTTCTAACGTGAGCTAAGTGAAGCGTTACATATCGTCGTCGTCGTCGTCATCCTCACCACGACCGACGGTGCCCACGACGCGCCCTTCAGTCTTCGCCTCTTCCATCAGTGAGACATAGATCTCGTCTGAATGGTGGGCGTAGTACTTGTTGAACAGCGCCTGCGCCTTGTCGTACTCCTCGCGCTCCGGTGTGCCCTCATCGGGCACCGGATTCGCCTCCTGCCAATCGTCGCACGGTTGCCCACACTCGGCCTGGATGTCCGCCCAGTCAGCGTACTCAGCAGCGATCACAACAGCCGCTGCGCTGGATCCCCAGTTATGGACCATCCAGCGGTAGTTGATCACGTTGGGATTGAGCAGGGCGTTCGGGTGGAAGTACTGCTCCATCCACGGGAGAACGGTGCCGCGATCCCCGAACGGCATCTTGAACGTTGTGACCGTCATAATCCGGTTGCTCGGCCCGTCGTCGTCCTGAGCGAAGACGGCGGGGGCACCGATCAAGCCAACGACCATTACGAGCGCAAAAGCGACCCACGCGGTTTTCCGCGCCATTGCTAACCTCCTTGACTGTGTAAGAAGAGCGGCCGGCCCCACTCGGAAGCAGCTAGATACTAGTCGCGCGCTCTCACCCTGACAATTCCCGGACATAACCCTCACCCAGCGCCAACCTGCAGGGGCCGGGATTCGGGTATGCTGCTCCACAGGAATACGAACCTATCAAGACCTCCAGGATAAGCGTCGGCGGGTCTCCCCACCGAGCAAAGGATACAGGTGGCAAGATGAAGAATCGGGTCTTCTCAGTACTTCTGACGCTCGCGCTGCTCTATACGGTGTCCACGGAAGGTGCCACGGTCGGGGTCG
>JBDHIC010000244.1:0-2405 GCA_039589035.1 Gemmatimonadota bacterium
CGCGAGTCGAAGATGGAGAAGGCGCTGTTCGCGGTAGACGATCTCTCTGGCTTCCTGATCGGTTGCGCGCTCGTCCGGCCGAGCCGGTCGTTTGGCGACCTGAAGGTCAACTCGGTCAAAAAGAAGATGAAGGACAAGGCTTTTTGCGCCGCCATCGACCGCGAGGAGCTCAAGCGTGGTGCCAAGGAGCTGGGGGTCCCGTTCGACAAGCACGTAACGAACGTGATCGCGTTCCTCGAGCCGATCGAGGCGAACCTGGGGCTCGGCACGGCCGCGCCGCACCCTCGTTCACCCAGCGAACCACCAGGTCACGTTCCTCCTGGGTCATTCCCGTCAGATTGCCAAGCGGCATGATGCCACTTTCGACGGCGCGTGCGATCCGTTCGGCGTGCGTGGCGGCTTGCTGAGCGGTATCGAGCTCGACCCCTAACGGTGCCACACCGGCGACCGTCGGATGGGTCGGATTGGCAGAGTGACAGGCCACACATCGCTGCTCCAAGATCGCTCGTATAACCGGATAGGCGGCCCGCTCGCCGCGCCCTCCGACCGAAGACGGTTCGCGCATCGACATGTCGGGCGATGTTGTAAGCGCGAGCGCGAGCATTCCCAATGCTGCCGCCGGCAGCAGCCACGCCACATGGTGCCCCCGATGCCGCAGGTTGTAGTAATGCCGGGCGGCCACGCCGATCGCGAACATCCCAGCCAGGACCAACCAGCCGCTGGGATGAGCGTACGTCACCGGGTAGTGATTGCTCACCATGACGTACAAGACCGGCAGCGTGAGGTAGTTGTTGTGAAGCGACCGGAGCGCGGCTTGCTTGCCCCTCTTGGCGTCGGGATCGATCCCGTCGGCCATCGACTGTACCATCGCGCGCTGGGACGGGATGATCACGCGGAATACGTTGGCCGCCATCCACGTGCCGAGCATCGCCCCAACGTGGATGTAGGCAGCGCGCGGGCTCAGCACCTTCGACAACGCGTAGGCGACCAGAACCGTAAACGCGAACAACACCACCGCTAGCCAGGTCGACCGCTTGCCAAGCGGCGATCGGCACAGCGCATCGTACACCACCCAGCCGCCAAACAATGTCACCAGGCCGACCACAGTCGCTGCACCAGGACCGATCGCTGAAGCCCTTGAGTCGACGAGGAACGCACCCGATCCCATGTAGTAGATCATGCCCAGCAGCAAGAAGCCGGTGATCCAGGTGAAGTACGCTTCCCACTTGAACCAGTGGAGCTTCTCCGGCAGCCGGTCGGGCGCGACGTCGTACTTGGAGACTTGGTAAAAGCTGCCGCCGTGCACCGACCACAACTCGCCCGATACTCCGGATCGCGCCTCGGACGACGGCCGGAGGCTGTCGTTCAGCCAGTTGAAGTAGAACGATGTGCCGATCCAGGCGGCGCCAACGATGACGTGCAGCCAGCGCACGGCCAGGTGTAGCCACTGGAGGAGGTGGGCTTCCACCCCGTGCTCGGTTTAGCGGCCGATAGGAGAGCTGGGGCTCATTCCTTCAGCGACGGGTCGCTGAAGTTCTCGAGCTTGTCCTTCATCACGGTCATGAAGTGATCGGCGGTAGCACCGTCGACCACCCGGTGATCGTATGAGAGCGAGAAGTAGGCGCACGTTCTGACCCCGATCGAGTCACTCGGCCCGATAACCTTGACTCGCTTTTCGATCGTTCCCACCCCGAGAATCGCGACCTGTGGTTGATTGATGATCGGTGTCCCGGACAACGAACCAAAGACGCCCGGATTCGTGATCGTGATCGTGCCCCCCTGAACCTCTTCGGGGCTCAGCCGCTTGGTGCGCGCGCGATCGGCCAAGTCGTTCGCCGCCCGGGCCAACCCCACCAGCGATAGCTCGTCGGCGTGTCGAATGACCGGCACTAGAAGACCAAAGCTGCCTTCCTGCGGCAGCGCCACGGCGATGCCGACGTTGACGTCTTTTTTGAGCACGATCTTGTCGCCCCAAACCGACGAGTTTACGATCGGCCACTCCTTTACGCCGGCGATCAGCGCGCTGATGATGAACGGCATGTAGGTCAGCTTGACGCCGGAATCCTCAAAGAAGCGTTCCTTGTTGCGGGCTCTGATCTCGGCGACCCGCGTCATGTCGAACTCGAAGAACGACGTGACGTGTGCCGACGTGCGCCGGGAGTCGATCATATGTTCGGCGATCTTCTGTCGCATGATCGACATCGGTACGATCTCGACGCGGTCGGTCTCGCTGAACGGTTGGCCGGGAGGTGAAGCAACACCGGCGGTCACACCGATCGGCGGGCGCGACAGGGGTGCCAGGGGCGCAGCCGGCTTCACCGGCTCCGGTGGCGCGACCGGCTCAATGGCCGCTTCCGGCTCGACGGCGGATGGCGGCAGCGCGGGCGGCGCTTCCGCGCCCTCTA
>JBDHIC010000245.1:0-2269 GCA_039589035.1 Gemmatimonadota bacterium
ACGATGTGCTTTGACAACCCCTTCTCGCTCTTGAAGACGTAGGAATCGGGGTCCTTGAAGCCGTACTTGTAGTCGTCGAGCTCGAGCGCAGCGACGTTCTGGTCTTTCGGCATCGAGTGCCCTCCTTAGCTGCCGGCGGCGGTCAGCTGACCGCGCGTGGATTCGTAGCCTTCCGCCTCGAGCTCCTGGGCGAGCTCTCGATCGCCGGAACGGACAATCCTGCCGTCGACCATGACGTGAACGAAATCGGGTTGGATGTAATTGAGGATCCGTTGATAATGGGTGATGATCAGAACCCCAAGACGCTCCCGCTCGCGATGTAGCGTGTTCACGCCATCGGAAACGATCTTGAGCGCATCGATGTCGAGCCCTGAATCGGTTTCGTCTAGCAGCGCAAAGTCCGGCTTCAACATCGCCATCTGTAGAATCTCATTGCGTTTCTTCTCGCCTCCCGAGAAACCGGCGTTGACGAATCGCTCGGCGAACTTCTCGTCAACGTCGAGCTTCTTCATGGCTGCCTTGAGGTCGTCGTAGAAGTCGAGCACCGAGATGTCCTCGCCGGTCTGCGCGGACTTCGCATGGCGCAGGAATTGAGCGATCGTTACCCCCGGGATCTCGCTCGGATACTGAAACGCCAGGAACAACCCCTTTCGCGCTCGCTCATCGACTTCCATCTCGAGCAAATCCTCACCACGGTAGCGAATCGAGCCACGAGTTACGGCGTACGTGGGGTGGCCGGCGACAACTTTGGCCAGGGTCGACTTGCCAGACCCGTTGGGGCCCATCAACGCGTGCAGCTCGCCTTCGCAAATGGTGAGATTGACGCCGCGTAGAATCTCTTCGCCTTCTACCGCAGCGTGGAGATCCTCGACTACCAGTAGCTCTTTCTTTTCCGTCATCACTATCCCTCGACTCGAATTCTGATGGTTGGCATCGTGTCTATCCGCCCGCCGTTGCTTCCTCTGGCTCGTCGGATCCCCAGGTAATGTCAATAAGTGCCTGGACCCCGGCTTCGTTTTCCTCGATCAGGTCGCTCAACCGGATATCGGAGAGCAGCTCGTCGATGCGCTCCCTGAGCGCGTACCACACTGGGCGGATCGAACAGACATGGGTCTCGCCGCACCGGTCGGGTCCGACCGGGTGCAGCTTGCAGTTGACCTCGAACGTCTGCCCTTCGGTGGCTTCGATCACGTTCTTCACGGTGATCTCGCTCGGGTCGTGTGCGAGCTGAAAGCCGCCGGTGACTCCGCGCACCGCGGTCACCAATCCGGCCTGCCTGAGCCGACGTAGAATCTTCTCCGTGTAGTCTGCCGGCAGATTCTCGAGCTCAGCCAACTCCCGCGCCGCCACCGGCCCCTCTTTTCCGAACCGGGCTAGATGGAGACTACAGATCAGTCCGTATTCCGCCTGAGTCGTGAACCTCATAGGGCCAGGGTACCATTCCGGAGTATTTTAGTCAAGTTTTGAGAATGGTTCTCATTCAGCGATGAGGCCCGGCCTCACGGGCACCCAATCGTGGCAGATAACCCGCTGCGAGACAGGAAGATGCGGGCTAGGGCGCCGGCTTTGACTCGGTGGTGTGATCGTGGACGATCAGCCAGCGGCCGTCGATGCGACGGAATACAAGCGAGAAGACGCCGCCTCGTGGGTCGGCGTCGGTTTCCAACCGCCATCGCCCAAGCACCCACGCGCTTTCGCGCTCCAGCTCGTTGACCTCGAGATCGGTGAACATCAAGCGTCCCATCGTCTCGGTTCGCTCACCGTAAGCCGCGCGGTACCGGTCGAGGGTCGTCTGCCATCCGCGCTGCACGCGTCCGCCAGACGTGAACACGAGGTCCGAGCTGTTCCAGTAGCCTTCCATGAAAGCTTCGAGATCGCCGCGGTTCCAGGCTTCAACTTGCGTGTCTAGGACCTCGGCGATGGCAGCCTTCGTCGACCCGCGGGCCTCACCCGAGATATCCGGGTTTCGAGTGATCGCACAGGCGGTGAGCGTGCTGGTTACGGTGACCGCGATGAGGAGGCGGCCGATCACGGTCGACCCGCCAAGGGATCGACGATGATCCTCAGCTGCTTGCCGTCGCGCTCGACGATCATGCTGTGTTCGTCCGTCGATGACAGTTCGCGAAGAGCCACGACGTAATCATACACCGAAGCGACCGACCGCTGCCCGAGCCGCAGGATGCGATCACCCGGCTGCACACCCGCCAGGTCCGCGGCCGATCCCTCCAGGACGTAGTCGACGATGACCGGCTCGGCCGGGCCGGCCGGC
>JBDHIC010000246.1:0-2476 GCA_039589035.1 Gemmatimonadota bacterium
CGACCGACCCAAGCATGGCGATCATGACTCCGCCGGGGATGGCGTAGAACGTATGCGGCCCGCTGTACCCGGTTGGATCGAGATCAATCGTGTCGATCAACTGGGGATCCTTCGAGTCCTCCGCCAGATCGTAGATAAAGAGCTTGTTGGTGAACATACCGCCGGCGAAAATCCGGTCCGCGTTCACCGTGTAGCCAAAGTGGTGCGCCTCGTTCGCCGCCGAGCCGGTGGGGCTGGTAGCGATGATCCTGCCATACTCCGGCGACTCGGGATTGACGTCCACGACCGCCAGGAAGTCGCTCTCCTGGCCGTCTCCGTCGCGAGTCCACACGTAGAGCAGCGACTCACGCTCCCGTCGTCGACTGGCTGCGGAGAGGCGATCGCGAGCGTAACTACGGCGGCCAACAGGCCCCCCAATTTCTTGCTCATCGTTCCTCCGAGATTCTGACCCTTGATGACTATTTGAATCCGATAGTCTCGATGAGCTCGGCCGGCGTGGCAAGTGACGCAAAAAAAAGGGGGCTCCTGGTGGAGCCCCCTCGCCGTGCTGGGTCGTCTCTGTCTAGCCGGCAGCGTGCGAGTGAATTGCAAACGCTGCGCCCTGAGGATCCATGCACTGAGCGATCATGTCCCCGCTTCCCCCGGGCACCTCCATCGGGCCGTTCAGGACCTGGCCGCCTTTCGCCTTCACCTTCTCGGCGGCCTCGTTGACGTCAGAAACGATTGTGTAGTAGAGCCACATCGGCGGTCCGGGCATCTCGGCTGGCTTATTGAACATGCCGCCCATCGTCACGTCGCCGAGGCCATACATCTGATACGTCCCCGCCTCGCCCATATCCATGGCTTCGGTCTTGCTCCAGCCGAAGAGCTTCGAGTAGAACTCGAACGCGCCTTCGTGGTCGGTCGTCGCCAGCTCGTGCCAGCTGAACTCACCAACTCCCGGCTCGTGGTCGTCGCTTCCTGGCTCGTTAGCCGGTGTGTAAACCGCGAACACAGCGCCCTGTGGATCGGAGACGATAGCGAACCGACCGACGTTCGGGATCTCCATCGGGCCGTGAATCAGGTTGCCACCCAGTTCCTTTATCTTGTTCGTCGTCTCGTCGACGTTCGGCGTCGTGATGTAGGCGATCCAGTGCGGCGGGGCGCCTGCCTTCTTGGCTTCCTCGGGGAGAGTCATGACCCCACCGACCGGGCTTTCACCGTTCATCCACATCGTGTACGGCTCGGGCGACTCCTCGAACGGTGTGGTGCCCCAGCCGATAGTCTCGTGGTAGAACGACTGGGCCGCGTCGGGGTCAGAAGTCATCAATTCATACCAAACGAACTTGCCAGGTTGTGTTTCAGGCATCGAAACCTCCTACTGAGGATGACCGACCCCGGGTGAGGTCTGAGAGGAAGCGAAATTGTAACCTCCGACGACCCGGCGACAACAAAAATCTCGTCGGGCCGCCGGAGGTTGGGCTAGCGCTTGATAGACGTCGCAAGGGCGCGCCGCGCTCAATCCCGTTGATCACTGTGGCACACGCCGTGCGGCCTAAGCCTCACCTGGCTTCGTGCGCTTCCAGCTCGATCTCGATCATGAACTCTGGCAGGGCGAGTCCTTTGACCTCGGACTGTAGACTACTCCTCGCAGTCCTTGTAAAGGGAAAAGGGCGACGAATCAAATAAAGGTCGATTCGCCGCCCTTTCGTTTCGTATAGAGAGTTTCAGTTCCTCGATCAACACTGATCGAGATTCAGATACCCGGAGCTAGTCCCAATCCAACTGCTCGAGTTCGTACTCTTCCTCCGATTCAGCGAAGTCGATCTCGAGCGGCGAGGTGTTCACGACCTCGAGCTCGCTACCACATTCGGGGCAATCGAAGATCTCACCCTTTTCGTAATCGCCGGGGCGCACTTCGAGCCACTCATCGCAGGCAGGGCAGTAGGGCATCTTGCTGTTCCTCCTGTCAAAATGGTACGCGCCGATTATACCATAATTGTTTCCGGTTGTATGTACCGGATTGGGGTCGATTTCTGGTGAGTTTGAGCTGGGGGGTTAGGCGACGGCGCAATACTCTAGCGCCGTGCTGGCGAGCACTCGAGCGCAACGGTCGACCGAGTCGAGATCGACCCACTCGACATCCTGGTGCGCACCGTCACCGGCAGGTCCAAAAACAACGGTATCCGCACCGCTGGCAGCGATGAGAGCAGCATCGGTCCAGAAAGGCACTCCGATTACCTCGGGTGACTCCCCGTGGTCGGCTCTGAAACACGCTGTCAAGTGCTCCGCTACGGCGCTGTCGGCGGAGCCCGCGAACGGAGCCCGTGATAATACCGGTTCCACGATCGCCGCGTCCTCCGGCAAGCCTGCTCGCGGTGAGCGAACCACGGTTTCGACCTCGGATACGACCGCGGTCTCCGTTTCTCCAGGAATCGTCCGCCTTTCCAGCTCGAGAACACATTCCGGCGAGTAGACCGATGGTCCCACGCCGCCA
>JBDHIC010000247.1:0-2250 GCA_039589035.1 Gemmatimonadota bacterium
CGCGGCGCGCTCGCTCGAGCTCATGTGGTCGGGACGGATGGTCCGTGCCGAAGAGGCGCTGGCGATGGGGATGGTCAACCGGGTCGTGCCGGTCGACTCGCTGTGGGACGAGGCGCTCGCCTGGGCCAAGCGGCTCGCGGCTGCGCCACCGATCGCGGTCGCGCGCATCAAACACGCCGTCTACCGGAGCGAAATCGAGAGCCTGGACACCATGCTTGCGCTCGAGCTCGAGAACCAGCTGGCGTGTTTTGGCTCGAACGACGCTACCCGTGGGCTGGCTGCTTTTCGGGCCAAGGAAACGCCCCGCTTCGAAGGCGATTAGAACGTTATGCCGGATCCCCTCCTCGCCTGGCGTGACCAATTCCCGATCGTCGATCGGACCACATATCTGATCTCGAACTCGTTGGGTGCGATGCCGGAAGGCGCCTCCGAAGCGCTCGCCGAGTACGCCGAGATGTGGGGCACGAGCGGAATCAAGGCATGGGAGCAAGGGTGGTGGGATATCGTGACCGAGATCGGCGATCTGGCGGCGCCCTTGCTCGGTGCGCCGTCCGGCACAGTAGTGATGCAACCCAGCGTCACCGTCGCGTCGGCGATCGTTCGGTCGTGCTTCGACTGGGCTGGACATCGCAACCGCATCGTCCACACCGAGCTCGAGTTCCCATCCGTCATGTATCTCTATGCCGGCGCCCAGGCGGAGGGGGCCGAGGTGGTCGTCGTCCCGACCCGCGGTGACGGGATCACCGTCGATCTCGATCAACTGCTCGACGCGATCGACGAGCGAACCGCGCTCGTACCGATCAGCCACGTCGCGTTCAAGAGCGCGTTTGTTCAGGACGCTGCGGCGATCTGTGAGAAGGCTCATCGGGTGGGGGCGCGGGTCTGTCTCGACGTCTACCAGTCAGCCGGTGTGATGCCACTCGAGATCGAGGAGTGGAACGCCGATTTCGCGGTCGGCGGTTGTCTCAAGTGGTTGTGCGGCGGGCCCGGCAACGCGTTTCTGTACGCGCGCCGCGACCTTCAGGAGCGGTTGGAGCCCCAGGTGACGGGCTGGATGGCGGCCGATGAGCCGTTCGCGTTCGAGCCCGAGCTGACGCGAGCCGACTCGATCCATCGCTTCCTGACCGGGACACCCGCCGTGCCGGCGCACATGGTCGCCCGGCCAGGGCTCGAGATCGTGAATCGGATCGGGCCCACGGCGATTCGCGAGAAGTCGGTCGCGCTGACCGAGCGGATCATCGAGCGTGCCGACCATTACGGGATCGATGTCGCCACGCCCCGCGAGAGCCACTGCCGCGGCGGCACGGTGACGCTGGCGCCGCCGGGCGCCGAGTCGATCGCGCGTCAGCTGCTCGACGAAGACATCCTGATCGATCATCGGCCCGGCGCAGGGATCCGGTTGGCGCCGCACTTTTACAACTCGGGTGACGAGTGCGATCGAGCGGTCGACCGGATCGCCGAGCTGGCGCCTGCACCGGTCGGGGTCTCGCCCGGAGACGACGCATGAGCGCAGCCGTGCCCAGGCCGCACGGGTTCGAAACGGTGGCCGTCATCGGGGCCGGCACGATGGGTCGCGGTATCGCACAGGTCGCCGCTCAGGCGGGTTACGCGACGCTGCTCTATGACGCCGATGATGTGACCCTCGAGCGTGCATTTGGGGCGATCGAGGCGACGCTCGCCAAAGGCGTCGAACTGGGCAAGGTGACCGCCAACGAAAAAGGCGCCGCGTTGGAGCGGATCGAGCGTGTGACCGATGTCGGCGCTGCCGCCGAGAGCGCCGACATCGTTATCGAGGCGATCCCCGAAGACCTGGACGCTAAGCGCGAGATCTTTGGCCTGCTCGACCGGCGATGTGACGAGGAGACTGTGCTCGCCAGCAACACGTCGTCGCTTTCGATCGGTGCGTTGGCATCGGCGACCGGCCGACCCGAGCGTGTGGTTGGGATCCATTTCTTTAACCCGGTCCACATCATGCGCCTGGTCGAGGTGGTGGTGACGCCCGAGACCGACCCCGACGTGCGAGCGAAGGTGGTCAACGTCGTGCGCTCGCTCGGCAAGGAGCCGATCGTCGTCCGCGACGTCCCCGGGTTCGCCTCGAGCCGGCTGGGCATCGCGCTGGGGCTTGAGGCGATGCGTATGTTCGAGGACGGGGTCGCGTCGGCGCGCGACATCGACGCGGCGATGGAGCTCGGCTACAACCATCCGATGGGTCCGCTCAAGTTGACCGACTTGGTCGGACTCGACGTGCGA
>JBDHIC010000248.1:0-2244 GCA_039589035.1 Gemmatimonadota bacterium
GGGGACGCGGTAGTAACCGACCTCGACCGGACGCCGCACGTCCGACACGTCGATCACGTGGATGTACCCGCGTGGACCGTTCAGACACTCCGCACAGCCAAAGATCTCGTCACCCGCGAAGACGTAGTCGCCGTATCGAACCGCATGGTGGGTGTTTCCGTACGTCTCGCCATTGTTTCCGAGCTGATATTGGTACTTGTGTTGCGCGACGAATTGCGGGTTGGTCGGCGTTCCTCCAGCGACGCCATTGCCGACGTCCAGGATCACCACGCCATCGTCCCAATAGCTGAGATAAGCGAGGCCATCCTCGACATTCACGTCGTGCAGCCACTTGTTCTGTTTGTCGAGACCCCAGCGTCCGACTCGACGCGGGTTCGCCGGATCGGAGATGTCGACGATGTGCAGATCCGCGGTTCCGTAATGCACTGCGTAAACGAGGTCGCCCTCGATCCACGCGTTGTGGACGCCGCCGGTGAGGCCATTGGTGAAGTGCACGATCCGCGTGGGGTGCGCGGGATCCGCGAGGTCGAGGAGCGTGATTCCGTTTCTACGATTAGCAGCGTTTTCGCTCGTGACTACTGCCACCGACGCATCACCGTTGATCTTGATGTCGTTGACCCGTCGGCCATCGAATGCCAGCGAGTCGGTGATCACCGGCTGACTCGGATCCGTCACGTCCCAAGCGTACATGAGATTCCCCGAGTACGTACCGGTGTACGCGTAATCGCGGCCGTCCTGCCCCTCAAATACCCACAGGTCAGTGGTCGATTGACCAGCCGGGGCAACACCGTGGGCGATGAGCCGAGCGGTGTGTCGGGGTGGCCGAGGGGTGGCGACGATCTCGGCGACGGCGTTGTGGGAGCCGACACTGGCCATCACCCGGTGAAGCCCCGCATCGTAGGCGACGAACGCGCCGTCCGCATCGACGAACGCTTGGTCATGGGCGTGCCTGGAGCTCGGTAGCAGGGTCCATTCGGTTGGCACGTCACCGAGAGAGCGGCCGCGCTCGTCGGTCGCGATGGCTGACAAATGAGTGACATCCCCTACCTGTACGGTTTGCGTGCCAGGTTCGATCTCGAGCCCACGCACGGGATCTTCCGCGACGCGCATCGACAGCGACCCGGTCACGTCGTCCACCCGTGCGGTCACCCGCGCCTCGCCCGGGGATATTCCGATCGCCAGGCCACCGGTCGTGACGCGCAGAACACTCGGATCAGAAGACGTCCATTCGATCTCGGCGTCGTCCCGCGGATCACCGCCCGCTGACGCTCGTGCGGAAAGCGTCGTTCGCGTCCCGACAAAAATCGTTTGGCGTGGCTCGATCTCGAGCTCGTCAACGGGGGCCGGAGTGACGTAGACGCGAACGAACCCGAGTACATCGTCAAACCCGGGTCCGTCCCTACGAGAGCGCCTGACCCTCGCACTTATCAGCTCTTCGCCCGGTACGACTCCCAACACCTCGGAGGTCTCCGAATCGTACCACGCTCCGCTGCCCCGAGAACTAATACGCATCATGATGTCATCGAGCGCGTTGCCATCGTCGTCGAGCGGGGTGATCTCGACAGACACTCGCTCGCCGACTTGGACCGTTATTGCCTCGGGTAAGACCTGCAGCTTGGCTACCGCCTCCTCGGGGTACGTTTGTGCGTGTGCTCCGGTCACCGCCACAACCGACAGCCCAGCGGCAACGACACAGACGCTCGTGGTTCGCAAGGTCGAATAAACGGACAAGGGAAAACCTCCGGGTTGCACTTTAGATGGGCTTACCTGATCGGCGCGCCGTGGCTCGGCGGACAGTCGTCAAGACTGGCCGCCTCTGCGTCGGCGATGAGCTGTTTCAAGTTGGTCGGGATCGGGTTGGCCTTCATGAGCTTGGCCATATACACCAAGTTGTTGGCCATGTACCGAGCCGTCTTGTTCGTGTACATGTGCTTGTCGCCACCGGCCTCGATGTAGCTCGGTCCTGGACCGGCGTCACCGACCCAGTAGCAATCCGAGTTTGGCGGTACGACGCATCCCATGTGTGACAGGTTGAACAGCGTGTTTGCGGCGGCGTCGTGAGCCCCATCCTCGTTTCCGGTTACAACTACGCCGGCGATCTTGTTGTACAGCGGGAACTGACCCGTCTCGGGATCCCCCTCGTCGTAGGTGCCGTCAAGCCGCTCGATCACGAGTTGGGCGACCGCCGACCGCACGCCAAACCAGATCGGGGTGCCGATAATGACGATGTCTGCCGCTCGGAGC
>JBDHIC010000249.1:0-2242 GCA_039589035.1 Gemmatimonadota bacterium
GGGGTAGGAGCCGGCGAGTTCCCACACCTTGAAGAACGGCCCCCAGTCGATCCGATCGACCAGCTCCTGGAGCGGATAGTCCTCGAGACAGTGGACGCCGGTCGACCTTGGGGCTGGCGGGCGCGCGTCGGTCCAATCGATGGGCAAGCGGTTGGACCGGGCGGCGACCAGCGGTTGGAGCTGCCGGGCGGCTTGCTGGGCGGTCCGGCCGTCGCGGAGTCCTTGGTAGGCTTGCCGGACATCCGCCACGAATTCGGCAAGGTGATCGTCGCTCAAGAGCTTGCTGGCCACGCCGACGGCACGTGAGGCATCCAGCACGTGCACCACCGGCCCCGCGTACTCCGGCTCGATCTTGACTGCGGTGTGTATCCGGGATGTGGTGGCGCCGCCAATCAGCAGTGGAATGGTGAATCCTTCCCGCTGCATTTCACCCGCGACGAACGTCATCTCTTCAAGCGACGGCGTGATCAGGCCGCTCAGGCCGATGAGATCCACCTGTTCCCGCCGCGCCGTCTCGAGGACCTTGGCACACGGCACCATCACACCGAGGTCGATGACCTGGTAGTTGTTGCACTGGAGCACGACGCCGACGATGTTCTTGCCGATGTCGTGCACGTCGCCCTTGACGGTGGCCATGAGGATGCGGCCCTTGGCGCGTGCGCCGGCGTCCTTTTCCGCCTCGATGAATGGGACCAGATGCGCCACCGCCTGCTTCATGACGCGGGCGCTCTTCACCACCTGTGGGAGGAACATCTTGCCGGCCCCGAAGAGATCTCCTACCACGTTCATCCCCGCCATGAGCGGTCCCTCGATCACCTCGATCGGCCGGGCGGCATGTCGGCGCGCTTCCTCAGTGTCTTCCACGATGTAGTCGGTAATGCCCTCCACCAGGGCATGGGACAGTCGCTCCTCGACCGGCGCCTCACGCCACGAGAGATCGTGGGCCTCCGCTGCCTCGTGTCCTTCGACGGTATCGGCGATCGCCACGAGCCGTTCGGTCGCATCGGGCCGGCGATTGAGCACCACGTCTTCCACTCGCTCCATGAGATCCGGCGGGATGTCATCGTAGATCGTCAACTGTCCCGCGTTGACGATTCCCATGTCCATGCCTGCCTGCACTGCGTGGTAAAGGAAGACCGAGTGAATGGCTTCGCGAACGCCGTCGTTGCCTCGAAACGAGAACGACACGTTGCTCACCCCGCCGCTCACCAGGGCGTGGGGGAGCGTGGCTTTGATCTGGCGTGTCGCGTCGATGAAGGCGACGGCATAGCTGTCGTGCTCCGGGATGCCGGTAGCGATCGCGAAGATGTTCGGATCGAAGATGATGTCTTCCGGCGGGAAGCCCGCCCGTTCCGTGAGCAGCCGGTAGGCGCGCGCGCAGATGGAGACTTTGCGGTCGACCGTGTCGGCCTGTCCCTGCTCGTCGAACGCCATGACGATCACCGCGGCACCATAGCGGCGGACCAACGCGGCCTGACGGAGGAACTCTGCTTCGCCCTCCTTCAGGCTAATGGAATTCACGACCCCTTTCCCTTGGAGGCACTTGAGTCCCGCCTCGATGACGGACCATCTGGACGAGTCGAGCACGACCGGCACGCGGCTGATATCCGGCTCCGCGGCTATCAATCGTAGGAAGGTGCCCATGGCCTGCTCCGAGTCGAGCATGCCCTCGTCCATGTTCACGTCGATCAACTGGGCGCCGTTGGCCACCTGGTCGCGGGCCACGCCCAGTGCCTCGTCGTAGCGTCCCTCCTTGATCAGCCGGGCGAAGCGCCGGGAACCGGTCACGTTGGTGCGCTCGCCGATGTTCACGAATAAGCTGTCGGGGCCGATTGTGAGGGGCTCGAGCCCGCTCATGCGGCAGTGGGGGGCACGGGTCGGACGGGTCCTCGGCGCGACACCCCTGACGGCGGCTGCCATCGCCTGGGTGTGGTCGGGGGTGGTGCCACAGCAGCCGCCCACGATGTTCACCAAGCCGCTCGTGGCGAAGTCCCCAAGGATGGCGGCCATGAAGTCCGGCCCTTCGTCGTACTGCCCGAACTCGTTGGGGAGGCCTGCGTTCGGGTGGGTTGAGACGTACGCCGGCGTAACCCGGCCTAACTCTTGGACGTACTGGCGCAGATCCCGTGCGCCGAGGGCACAGTTCAGCCCTACGCTGAGCGGGCGCGCGTGCGCGACCGAATTCCAGAACGCCTCCGTCGTCTGCCCCGAGAGCGTGCGACCGCTCGCGTCGGTGATCGTG
>JBDHIC010000250.1:0-2224 GCA_039589035.1 Gemmatimonadota bacterium
GAGAATGTGGTCGTGGCGCGACACCGCTTCCTCCAGGGCGTCCAGATCGACGTCCCCCTCGCACAGCTCCGCAAAGTCCTCAGGGTAGTTCTTGATGAATGCGACCGCGGGCCACGCCATCGCATCGGCCAGGGCGCAGATCGTCTTCCCCGCCATCGCGTCGGCCAGCTCGAGCACCTTCGTCAGATTCGCCTGCCGACCACTCCCGTTTCGGATCTCCCCAACCAGTTGCTCGATCCAGCCGCACCCCTCGCGGCAGGGCGTGCACTGCCCACACGACTCGTGGGCGTAGAAGCGGGCCAGATTGAGCAGGCAATCGACCGCCGAGACGTTATCTCCGATCACGATGAAACCACCCGACCCGACCAGGCTTCCGCGTTCGAGCAGCCCCTCGTAGTCCATGCGCGCACCCTGACATTGCTCGGGTCTCATTACCGGCACCGAGGAACCCCCAGGGACGATCCCCTTGAGACCGATTCCGTCTATCAACCCGCCGCAGTACTCCTCGACAAAGCCCATCATCTCGACACCGAACTCGACCTCGTAAACACCGGGCTTATTGATCGGCCCGCTGCACGACCACATCTTGGTCCCCTTCGACTTCTCGGTACCGTACTGGGCGTATGCATCGCCGCCATTCTCGATAATCCACGGAACAGCGGCCAAAGTCTCCGTGTTGTTGATCACCGTCGGGCACCAGAAGAGCCCTTCAACCGCCGGGAAGGGCGGCTTGTTGCGTGGCATCGCCTTTCTCCCCTCCAGCGACTCGAGGAGACCCGTTTCCTCGCCGGCGATGTACGCACCGGCACCGTAGTGAACGACCAGATCGAGATCGTAGTCGGAGCCAAAGATCCCCTTACCCAAATAGCCATTCGCGTACGCCTCGTCGACGGCAGCCTGAAAGCACATTCCCTGGTACGAGTACTCCCCGCGGACGTAGTTGAACGCGAGGTGACAGTCGATCGCGATCGCAGCGATCATGATCCCCTCGATCACCGTGTGAGGATCGTTCTCGAGGAGCCAACGATCCTTGAACGTGCCAGGCTCTGATTCGTCGGAGTTGCAAACCACGTACTTCGGCTTTTCAGAGTCGCGCGGGGTGAACCCCCACTTCATTCCGGCTGGGAACCCGGCCCCACCGCGCCCCCTTAGACCGGAAGTCTTGACCTCCTGCTGGACAGCGAGGGGGTCCATGTCCAGCGCTTTTCTCACCGCACGGTACCCGCCCGTCGCCTCGTACGTCTCCAGCTTATGACTCGTCCCGGGATGATCGAGCCCGCGCTGCATCAGGATCTTGGGCGCGCTCATCGGCCGCTCGTCGGGAACATCTCGCGGTACGCATCGCGGCTCGGTCGGTCGTGGATGACCGGTGTCACCTCGTCCGTCGGCTCCGCACAGCGCAACTCATCGAGCAGCGCTTCGATTCGCTCGAGTGACAGGTTCTCGTGGTACCGGAAGTTGCATTGCAGCATCGGGCCGGTTCCGCACGATCCGAGACACTCGACCTCTTGGAGCGTGAACATCCCATCGTCGGTCGTGTCGCCGGGCTCGACCCCCAATCGCTCTCGCAAGTGATCGATCAACTTGCGCGCGCCCATAAGCTCACACGACAACGTGCGACACACCTGGAGCTTGTACTTCCCGACCGGCGCCGCGTCGAACATGGTGTAAAAACCGACTACGGCTTCGACGCTAGCAGCTGAACAATCGAGGCGGTCGCCAATCCATTCCATCGCTTCCGGCGAGATCCACCCCTGCTCGCGTTGCACGATCCACAGGACGGGCAGCATCGCCGCGTGTGGCGTCGGATACCGAGCGACGATCTCATCGATCCGGCGCGTCGCTTCAGCGCTGAGCGAGATCGCGGTCGTCACGGCGTTACCGGTCGAGCTCACCGGCGATCACGTTGAGCGATCCGACGATAGCGACGATGTCGGCGAGCATGTGTCCCTCGAGTGTCGGTCCGATGTTCTGGTAGATCGCGAAGCATGGTGCGCGACAGTGGATCCGGTAGGGCTTTCCCGACCCGTCGGATACGATGTAAAAGCCGAGCTCGCCGTTGCCTGTCTCAGTGTAGGAGTAGACTTCACCTGGCGGGACCTGAATGCCCTCGAACGTCAGCTTGAAGTGCGCGACCATCCCCTCGATCGTGTTGTACACGCGATCCTTCGGGGGCATCGCGATTCCCCAATCGTCAACATTGACCGGTCCGTCCGGGAGATCG
>JBDHIC010000251.1:0-2202 GCA_039589035.1 Gemmatimonadota bacterium
CTGGTCAAGGTGCTCCACCCGTTGGTGGGCCGGCCAATGATCGTGCACGTGATTGACGCCGTCGGCCGGGCAGGTGCCACGAGAATTATCTGCGTGGTCGGCTATCAGAGCGAGCGGGTACGCGAAGTCTTGACCAATCGCGAGAACGTCGAGTTGACAATTCAAGAGGAGCCCTTGGGAACCGGGCACGCACTCGAGTGTGCTGCTCCAAATCTCCAGAGCTTCGACGGTGATGTGCTCGTTTGTTGCGGGGATACACCGCTCTTGACCGGGGAATTACTACAGGCGCTGGTCGATGATCACCGCCGCAATGAAGCCCCAGCTACCATGCTCGTGGCGACGCTCGAGGACGCGAGCGGGTATGGTCGCGTCGTCACCGGTAGCGACCAACACGTTGCAGCGATTGTCGAAGAGGTCGACGCCGACGCCGAGACACTGGGCATCCGCCGGGTCAATGCCGGCGTCTACTGCTTCCATTGGCCGACCGTGCAGCCTTTGTTTGCACGGCTCGGAACAACCAACTCTCAAGGCGAGCTGTACCTGACTGACATCATGGCGCTGTTGTCGTCCGCCGGGACCCCGGGACGCCTGTATGAAGCGCAGGACCCGCGGGAGATTCACGGCATTAATGATCGCGCGCAACTAGCGATGGCGGATGGGGTGTTGCGCGATCGAATCCGCCAGCGACTCATGCGTTCCGGAGTCACTTTTTTGGCTCCAGAGACCTCACTGGTCGATGCTGGCGTGCGCATTGGCCGGGACACAGTCGTCCACCCAGGTGTCATCATCGAGGGGCAATCAGTCATCGGAGCCAACTCAGTTATTGGGCCGTTCTCTCACCTGTGCGACGCTACCGTTGGGAACGGAGTTGAGCTTAAGGGTTGGAACTACATCGTCCGCACCATCATCCCCAATGAATCGGTCATCGGTCCACATGTCAAACAGGGCTCAGAGTAACCCCCAGACCTTGCTCCCGGAAGCCGTTGCCGCCCGACTGGCCGACCGTGGCGCGACGGATCGTTGGCAGCACGTGCGTTCAGTAGTACATACCGTCGAACGAATGGGCGCAGATGGTGGTTGGCCCCAAGCCGTAGTCGAGGCAACGGTCCGTGCGGCCTGGTATCACGACGCGCTGAAGGCCGATTCGGTTGATGATTGGTTGCGTTGGATCGCCGCAGTCGACCAGGAACCGGATGGTTGGGCTGCGACCAAGGCGCCCAAACTGCTACACGCGCACGCGGCGGCTGCATGGGCGGTTGTCGAGTGGTCGGAGCGGGACGAGGATGTCTTGGCCGCCGTACAACACCATCCGACCGGCCATCCGGATTGGGGAACGGTCGGCTGGCTTCTCTACGTGGCAGACTTCTGTGAGCCCTTGCGTGATCACTCGGAGAAGATCGATACCGCTTCTCTGGTCATTTTGGCGGGACAAGGTCCGGCTGGGCTCGAGCGCGCAGTGGTTCGAGTGCTCGACCACCGGGTCCAATGGATGATCGAGCGCGACCGGCCAATTCACCCGCTGAGTTTGGCCGCGCTGGCCGCTCGTTCCGAGGCTTAGCGATGCTGAACGTGTTTCGGAGAGGTGCTCTCGAGGTGGGCGCAGTCGCCCTCTTCGGGGTCTTGGTCGGCGCGTTTCTAATGTCGACGATCGCCCGACACACAGGATCCGGCCCACTGGGTGGACGGGGACCCGACCAGAGCAGCGGCGAATCGGAACCAGCGATGGATCGGTCCCGAATCCGGGTGGAGGTGCGGAATGGCTCGGGAGTGTCCGGTGCGGCTGGGAGGGTGACCACCTTCTTGCGCGACGCAGGATTTGATGTCGTCGACTACGGTAACGCTGACCGGTTCGACCACGAGCGTACCGTCATCATCGATCGGGTAGGCTCTTCAGCCGCGGCGCGGGAAATGGCAACAGTGCTTCCCGGTGTACCGATTGAATCGAACCCTGATTCGACCCTTTTTCTCGATGTAACGATCGTTATCGGCCACGACCTCGAGACCGTGCTATCGAGCTCGAGGAACGGGACCCCCCACCGCGAATCGGGCTGGCGTAGGTGGCTGGGCCGAATAACCGGCCGGTAGGCATCGACTCTTGTTGCCGAGGCCTTTGGGCGCGGCTACACTAGGCGGCCGCCGGGAGCTGCCGATAAACGGGGAAAAGAATGCCTCCTAAAAAGAAAACGAAGCGTAAGACCGTGA
>JBDHIC010000252.1:0-2602 GCA_039589035.1 Gemmatimonadota bacterium
TGCACCTGAAGTGTTGATCTTGGCGGGGTCGGACTCCGATCGTGAAATCGTTGCCAAGGCGGAGAAGGTCTTACAGGCTGCGAACGTAGCGTACCGGTTCGAGATCGCCTCAGCCCACCGCAACCCGGACCGCGTGGCTGAGCTGGCCAGTGGTGCCGCAGAGGAAGGTTTTCGAGTCGTCATCGCAGCAGCAGGCCTAGCCGCGGCGCTGCCAGGTGTCGTGGCCGCACACACCACGCTGCCGGTCATCGGATTACCGGTTGGCGCGGGTCCGCTGCGCGGAGCTGACGCACTATTGGCGATCGTCATGATGCCGCCCGGCGTGCCGGTCGCCACGGTAGGGATCGACAACGGCGCCAATGCCGCTCACTTGGCGTTGAGGATTCTAGGTCGGGCCTCCAAACCACCCGGCGCTTGAGCAGTCCTTCACGTCAGGATCAGCGGGACCGGTTCGAGCACCCTCTTCTCGAACGATACGCCAGCCACGAGATGGCTGCGTTGTTTTCCGCCCGCCGCCGGATCCAAACGTGGCGGCAGATTTGGATCGCGCTTGCGGAGTCTCAAGCCGAGCTCGGTGTGGGAGGTGTGACCTTCGAGCAGGTCGCGGCTCTCAAAGAGGCGATCGACCGCATTGATTTCGATCGTGCTGGCGAGCTCGAGCGACAGCTACGTCACGACGTCATGGCGCACGTTCACGCCTACGGAGAGGTGGCTCCAATCGCCGCAGGGGTCATACACCTGGGTGCGACCAGCGCTTTCGTAGTCGACAACGGCGATTTGTTGATCATGCGCGAGGCGCTGCGCGTGGTTGAGCGGAAGACGCTCTGTGTTGTCAAAGTACTGGCCGAATTCGCTGAAACCCACGCCGATCGACCTACGCTGGCGTGGACCCACCTCCAGCCGGCTCAGCCGACGACTGTCGGGAAGCGTGCGTGCATGTGGATCGCCGACCTCATGTTCGATCTGGAAGAGATCGAGTATCGGTTCGGCAGCTTTCGCCTTCGGGGCATCAAGGGGACCACCGGAACTCAAGCCTCGTTCTTGGCGCTGACCGGCGGTGATGCTGACAAAGTCGACGCCCTCGAGAACGCGGTCGTTGAAAAGCTAAACACGGCAGGCGCGTTTCCGATCACCGGTCAGACGTATTCTCGACGCGTTGATGCAGCCTGGGCCGCCACGCTGACCGGGATCGCCCAATCGGCGAGCAAGTTCAGCTACGATATGCGACTCCTGCAGCATCTCGGCGAGGTCCTTGAGCCGTTCGGCGAGCGGCAGGTTGGGTCATCAGCGATGGCGTACAAGCGAAACCCGATGCGGGCTGAGCGCATTAGTGGGTTGTCGCGATTAGCCATACAGACCGGAGCGAACCTAGCTCACACGGCGGCAACGCAGTGGCTCGAACGTTCGCTCGACGACTCTGCAAATAAACGGATCACGATACCGGAGTTATTTCTGACGATCGATGCGTTGCTGGTTCTCTACCATAGCGTGGCGGCAGGCCTTGAGATCTCGGAAACGGTAATCGCACGTCATTTGACCGATGAGATCCCGGCAATGGCGAGCGAGAACCTGTTGATGGCAGCGGTGGCCGCGGGTGGTGATCGTCAGGCGCTTCATGAACGAGTTCGGGTTCGCGCTCGCGAGGCGGCCGAGCAGGTGGCGGCAGGCGGTGCCAACGATCTGTTGACCCGGTTAGCAAACGAGGAGGGATTCGCTGAGCTGCCGTCAGCGGTGTGGGAGGCTGCTTCCGACCCGGCAGCCCTGGTCGGACGTGCGCCGGAGCAAACACGGCGCTTCGTGCGGGACGTGGTTCGCCCGCGGCTCGAATCGTATCCGGGCGAGCTTGAGATGACGGACGACGTTCGTGTCTAGTTCTCAGATCGATTGACGATCGCGCTCAAACTGGCGGATGACGAGGGAATCGCAGCGGCTACACGGGTGCTGGGCGAGGGTCGACTCGTTATCCATCCGACGGAGACGGTCACCAGTCTTAGCGGCGATCCGTACCACGTTGGAGCCGTGGATGCGGCGCGGCGAATAAAGGGTTACCACCAACCGCGTCCCTTCGTGTGCTTGGTGGAGAATATCGCGACCGCGCGATCAACGGCAGCGGTCTGGACAACGGCAGCCGAAGAGCTAGCCGCAGCGCTCTGGCCGGGGCCGTTGACTCTGGTGGTGATGGCCGGCGAGGGTGCACCGATTGCGGTCGCAGTGGACAACAAGCTGGCGATGCGACCCGCCGTCGATCCGGTGTCGCGGCGGTTGGTCACCGCCTGGGGCGGGCCGCTGTTTTCGACCAGCGCCAATCGTCGCGGAGTACCGCCGTCGACGTCCGTCGAGGTCGCGGTGCAGCAACTCTCGAGGGCGCCTCGAGCCAATGCGATCGGGGTCGCATTGACGCCTACGCATGCACAACATGTCGAACCCGGCACCGTCGATCCATCTTCGATCGTGGATGTTACCGAGGAGCCGCCTCGCGTCGTGCGCGAGGGCGCGATCGCGCTAACCGAGCTCCGCGCTGTCCGGCACGACATTCGGCTGTAAGGAGTCATGCAGTCGTGCGAATCTTGCCGACCGGAAGAAGGCGGGCGACCTTAGTTCG
>JBDHIC010000253.1:0-2184 GCA_039589035.1 Gemmatimonadota bacterium
GCGGCTGGGGCTTCGGTGATCTTCTACTTGAAGATTCGAGCCTCTCTCGATCCGGCGATCAACGAGGCCAATCCCGAAACGTGGCAAGAGCTGCTCGCGGTTCTAGCCCGGCGACAGTATGAGTTGCGACCGATCTTTCCGCGCTCAGTCGATTTCTTGCGCTACCAGATCCCACTCTACTTCGACTACCTGTTTGGCCAGATCGGGCCTTTCGAGTCCCGGGTGCCGGGCCAGTTCGGTCACCCGGTACTGTCGATCCTGACGTTCTTGCTGGCGATCGTCGGCTCGGCTTACCACTTCATCGCCGACCGTAAGACATGGGTTTTCTTCCTGGGTGTCTATCTGACGACATCGCTGGGGCTCCTCGTCTACCTCAACTTCCCGCTGGGGAATAGCCAGGCGTTGGATGTGACGGGCGTCATACGTGAGGTCCGTGAGCGCGACTACTTCTTCGTCGTCTCTTACGTGTTCCTGGCGCTGTGGGCGGGAGTCGGGATCTTCTCGCTGGCCGGCGAGGCGTGGCGACGCGCGCGTCGCCACGCGTTTGCCAGCTTGGAGATCGTAGTGGCAACCGTAGTGCTTTTGCTGCTGCCAGCTCTCGTGTTCGCGCTCAACTACCATCAGAGTGATCGCCGCGGCAACACGATCCCGCGCGATTTTGCCTACAACGTTCTGCAGTCGGTCGAGCCGTGGGCGATCCTGTTCACCAACGGCGACAACGACACCTTCCCACTCTGGTACCTGCAGGAGGTGGAAGGCGTGCGGCGCGATGTGTCGGTCGTCAACCTGGCGCTCATGAACACCCACTGGTACTTGCGCCAGCTGAGCGAGAAGGTGTTCACCGCCGGCGTAACGCCCGTCGGTGCGGACGACGTCATGCTGGCCGAGCACGGGGTGGAGGTGGGTCCCAAGCCGGACCACGAGCTGATCGACTACACCGGCGGCCGGGAAGACCCGCTGACGCGAATCGGGTTCATTCTCGATGAGGAGACGAGCCTCGACGTGGCTGGGATCGAGGTCGAGCTGCCGGCCAACTCGATCTTGCGACGTCAGGACATCGGCGTGCTCCAGGTGATTCGCAAGAACCTCGGCCGAAGACCGATCTACTTCTCGGTGACCGTTCCCGACGACGGGAAGGTGCATCTGTTCGACAATCTGCTGCGCGAGGGGATCGTCGACCGCGTGCGCGAAAGCCGCGCTTCTGATCTCGCCCAAAACGGTGAGCGGGTGGTACCGATGCAACCACCGGAGCGGTCGTGGATCAACGTCCCAAGAACCGAGCTGCTGTTGGAAAGCGTGTACCGCTACGAAGGCATCGAGGACCCAGACATCTATAAGGACGCGACCGCGCGCGCTCTGATCGGCAACTACGGGGCCACGTTCTTGCAGCTCGCTGCGGCTCAGGCTCGCCAAGGTGACACCGAGTCGGCGATACCATCGCTCACCCGTGGGCACTCGATCCTAGGTCGCGATCCGGATCACGACGCGTATCTGACCAGCCTGTTGAACGTCTTCGCGGTAAGCGGCTCGTACGCGCAGATCGACAGTGTGTTACGGGGCGCCGAGGATCGTCGAGGACGGCTCGACGATCGGTACTACAAGACCGCGGCCTATAACGCGGCCGTGGTCGGCCACTACGAGGTCGCGGACCGATTGCTCCAGAAGTACTTCCGCGAGGACGTGACGGCGGTCGAGCCGGAGCTCTGGATCGACATGGCCGAGATGGCGATCACCGCGGCTGACACCGAGCAGGGGATGAAGTTCTTGACGCGCGCCATACGGGTTGATCCTAATAATCGGCGGGCGTTTCTGCGCTACATCAACTTGGCCAACGCAATCGGGAACGACGTCTTGACCAAGACGTTCCTGTACCAATGGGTCAAGAGCCATCCGGGCGATACCGTCACCACTCGTATGTACGGGGAGTTTCTGGACACGGATGACTTTCCGGACGAGCTGCGGTGGGAGAACGTGGTGCGGGGGCCGTCGGCCGCAGTTGACACTGCTCCGGGGGGGGAATAGACTCGCCGCGAATGGATTCTGCTCCCCCTTCCTCATCCCTCGAGGAGGCCGCGTGACGTTACTTCAGATGTTCCGAGACGGCGGCTTGTTCATGTACCCGCTGCTGCTCTGCTCGATCCTCGGGCTGGCCGTCATCCTGGTCAAGTTCGTAACCCTTCGCTT
>JBDHIC010000254.1:0-2181 GCA_039589035.1 Gemmatimonadota bacterium
GCTCGCTGACCCGGCGACGATCGACGAACGGCTACAGACAGCGCTGGGCACAATCGATCGCGACACGCCAGATCCTCTAAACCTCTACCGAGTGCACTGGTACAACGGCTTCGATGGCGTACGTCAAACCGCCGTTCCAGACCACGTTGTCCTGCCCTCAGAGCTCACCGGGATCGTGAGTCCGATCGTCGTCGTGTATGGAAACCGATTCCCGATGATCCACGCTCACAAAGTGCTCCCCGCTTACGGTTGCCTCGTTCCGCGGTTGGTGGCCGGACAGTTCGACCCCAACCGTCATCGCGCCATCTGGCCATCCACCGGCAACTACTGTCGTGGCGGCGTCGCGATCTCGCGCATTCTCGATTGTCGCGGGGTCGCCGTTCTTCCAGAGGGCATGAGCGACGAGCGTTTCCGTTGGCTCGAAGCCTGGGTCGCCGATCCGGCGGACGTCATCCGTACCGTGGGGACCGAGAGCAACGTCAAGGAGATCTACGACAAGTGCGCGGAGCTCGAGACCGACCCCGATAACATCGTGTTCAACCAGTTTCGCGAGTTTGGCAATCACTTGATCCACTACCATTGCACCGGGCGAGCGTTGGAGCACGTATTCGAGACGGTCCGCGCGGACCACCCATCGCTGCGGCTGGCCGGATTCTTGGCTGCCACCGGCTCGGCCGGCACCCTCGCCGCCGGTGATTACCTAAAGGAGCGACACGGCACAAAGATTATCGCCGCCGAGGCGTTGGAGTGCCCAACGATGCTCTACAACGGTTTCGGTGAACACAACATTCAGGGTATCGGCGATAAGCACATACCGTTGATTCACAACGTCACCAACACCGACGTCGTGGTGGCGGTGTCCGACCAGAGCACCGACGCGCTCAACGTCGTATTCAATACCGAAATTGGCAGGACCTGCTTGCGTGATGTCTACACGCTGGCTCCGGAACTGGTCGACGAGCTCCCGAACCTCGGTCTTTCCAGCATCTGCAACGTCATCGCGGCGATCAAGACGGCCAAACACCTCGGACTGGGGCCAGATGACGCAATCGTCACCGTCGCGACGGATGGCGCCGAGCTGTATCGAACGGAACTCGACAAGGCGACCCCCCGCTTGTTCCCGAGCGGCTTCGATCGCGCCGCCGCCGAGCGAACGATCGAGGGTCACCTCTTGGGAGCCAGCACCGAACACGTCATGGAGCTTTCGACGATCGATCGCGACCGGATCTTCAACCTCGGCTATTTCACGTGGGTGGAACAACAAGCCGTGCCACTCGAAGATTTCGAACGTCGTCGCGATCAGGACTTCTGGAAGGAGCTCCGTCGGCTCATTCCGATCTGGGATCAACGCATCGACGAATTCAATCGGGAGACGGGAGCGTCTCGCGATCGGTGAGCGCAGCTGAGCCTCGACTCGTATGTGCGGGGTGCGGTCGGGCGATCACCGCCGACACGCCGCTGCCGTTTCGATGTGTCGATTTCGACGCCTACGACGACGTCGATCACGTCGTCTCCCAACCCGGGCCCCCCACCGGCGCGGAATGGCCGGCCATGAGCGATCCCAACCCGTTTGTGAGCTTCCGTTCGTTGCTCTACTCGTGGCACCTGGCCCGGCAGCGGGGCATGACGGACGCCGAGTACGTGCGCATCGTGCGCGCACTCGATTCCGCGATCGCTGACATCGATGGGAAGGGCTTCACCACGACCCCTTATACACAGGCCCCAGCGCTCGCAGCTGAACTCGGCCTTGCGGACGGTGGCCTCTGGGTCAAAGACGAGACCGGTAATGTGAGCGGGTCGCACAAGGCTCGTCATCTCATGGGCGTGGCCATCTATCTCGCCGTGGCCGAGCAGACCGGATTGCTGTCGGCTACCGAAGCGAAGAGGCCGCTCGCCATCGCCAGCTGTGGCAACGCCGCCCTCGCGGCGGCGATAGTCGCCCGCGCGGCCGGTCGACGGCTGCGAGTCTTTGTCCCTACATGGGCCGAGCCAACGGTACTCGACCAGCTACAGAGCCTCGATGCCGATCTCGAGATCTGCGAGCGTCGGCCCGGCGACGGGGCCGGCGATCCATGCTATCTGCGATTCCGAAGCCATGTCGCCAACGGGGCACTCCCCTTTAGCTGCCAGGGACCCGACAACGGACTCACGATCGAGGGCGGGATGACCCTCGGTTGGGAG
>JBDHIC010000255.1:0-2169 GCA_039589035.1 Gemmatimonadota bacterium
TCGGAGTACAGCCACTGGACGCCGACGAGATGTTCTTGGGCAAGAAATACAGGGATGTCTTCGGCTTCCAGCGTTGCTCGTGCCAAATGCGCGGCGTACGGCTCTCTGAATGATGCCACGGTAACGAGCGACATCTGCGCCCCGTCGCCTAACGGCTCGCGGCTAAGCTGCCGGCCCCGATGACCGGGTAGCTGGAACCGCTTGATTTCGTGGCCAGAGAGTAACACGGAAATTTGAAGCGCGCGGTGGCCGGTCAGCTTCAGCCGCTTGTTAGCTCCGCACCCGCCTGGCGCCCGCGAAACGTCGGGCAGAAAACGAGCGGACGCGAAGACTCCATCCACTACGATGAACGGAGCACCCGAGGGCCGAGGCCGACGCGCCACTGGTGGCTCGTCCCCGTTTGTTAGCTTGGCCCGGGGATGTCGCGAGAACCTCATTGGTGACACGCATCCGCGTGATCCCGTTCAGGAGAATGCTCCCACGACACATCCCTGCCCTCGGGTGCTCCACTCCCTACGATGAAGGAGCCCCCC
Organism: Gemmatimonadota bacterium; assembly: GCA_039589035.1. Taxonomy (GTDB): domain Bacteria; phylum Gemmatimonadota; class Gemmatimonadetes; order JACCXV01; family JAHWKZ01; genus CAMYLR01. The sequence goes on from JBDHIC010000255.1 coordinate 534, forward strand.
GTGAAAGGCAAGAGACAAGCTCGAACCCGACGATCGCGCCGGCGCGAGCAACAGATCCTCGAGAAGATCCACCTCAACGCCGCTGGAATCGACATCGGGGGCGAGAGCCACTGGGTCGCGGTTCCCGGAGATCGGGACGAGCAGCCCGTGCGCGAGTTCAAGAGCTTCACGCACGAACTCGTCGCGCTGGCTAACTGGCTCGAGGCCTGCGGCATCGACACGGTCGCCATGGAGTCCACGGGGGTCTACTGGATCCCCCTCTACGAGATCCTCGAAGAGCGCGGCATCGAGGTCCTCCTCGTCAACGCACGACACGTCAAAGGCGTCCCCGGCCGCAAGACCGACATCCTTGACTGCCAGTGGATCCAGCAGCTGCACACCTTCGGGCTCCTGCGCGGGAGCTTCCGGCCCGACGCCCCCATCACCGCTCTGCGCAGCTTGGTGCGGCATCGCGACCAGCTCGTCGAGGCCGCCGCCTCCTACGTCCAGCGGATGCAGAAGGCCATGGTGCTCATGAACCTCCAGCTGCACAACGTGATCAGCGACGTCACCGGGGTCACGGGAATCGCCATCCTGCGCGACATCGTCGCGGGCCAGACCGATCCCACCGTGCTGGCTCGCCACCGGCACCCGCGCTGCAAGGCCAGCGAAGAGGAGATCGCCGCGTCGCTCACGGGGCACTACCGCGACGAACACCTCTTCGTGCTCCGCCAGGCGATCGAACTCTATGATCTCTACCAGGAGAAGATCCTTCGCTGCGATGAGCAGATCGAGGCTCGCATCCTGGCCCTCGAGGCCACCTGTGAGTCTCCCGACACGCTCTTGCCCAAGGCCCCAAGGACCCGAAGCCGCAGCGCCAACGAGCCTCACTTCGAGATCCGTTCGCCGCTGTTCGCGCTGTGCGGAGGCGTCGATCTCACCGAGCTGCCCGGCATCGGGCCCTATGGAGCCCTCAAGCTCATCTCCGAGATCGGCCTCGACATGAGCCGCTGGCCCACCGAGAACCACTTCGCCTCCTGGCTCACGGTGGCTCCCCACAACAGAATCACGGGTGGGAAACTGCTCAGCTCACGAACCCAGCCTTCGGCGAACCGCGCCGCCAAGATCCTCCGCATGGCAGCGATGAGCCTCGGGCGAAGCGATCATGCCCTCGGCGCCTTCTACCGTCGAATGAGCGCCCGCGTCGAGAAAGCCAAGGCCATCACCGCCACCGCACGAAAGCTCGCCATCCTCGTCTACCGAATGCTCCGAGACAAGATGAACTATCAGGAGCCTTCCGCCGCGAACTACGACCAGCAACAACGATCACGAATCCTACGAGGACTCCGTAGGCGCGCGCATTCCCTCGGCTTTGAGATCGTCGACACCAGCACCGGGCTTGTCATGTAGAGAACGTTTTCTCAGGAGGCGGCGAGCCTATGGGACGAGGACCATCGGCAGCACGGGCGTTCGGCCACGGTGCGCCTCCACGATAGCTGTTCCGAGGGCTCGATAGGCGGAGTCGGACGCTCCGCATACGCGTAGCAAGTCCTGTACATCGTCTCCCCACTCGAGCTGGAGCCCGTGCGGGGAATGCCTCACTTCGGCATGTGCGACAAGCGCTCTGGATGGTGTCCGCAGCGTGAGGTCGTAGGCC
>JBDHIC010000256.1:0-2160 GCA_039589035.1 Gemmatimonadota bacterium
GGTGGAACCGCCAACAAACAGCCCTTCGTCACGGGTCAGTCGGCGCGCCATTCGGAACGCTTGCTCGTCGCTTACGTTGCGCACCTCGTCCACGTACTCGACATCGAGTGCGCCGGGGACCTTGTCCATCCCCACGCCCTCGACCATGTACGTCTTGCCCTCGCCGATTACGCCGGTTTCCTTGTACTCCTTCAAGATCGAACCGACCGGATCGGCGACGACGATCCGAACATCCGGGTTTTGCTCCTTCAGGAACCGCCCGGTGCCGCTAATCGTCCCGCCGGTGGCGGCGCCCGCCACTAGCGCCGCGATCTTGCCCTGTGTCTGTTCCCAGATCTCGGGCCCGGTCGCCGCGTAGTGTGCATCGGTGTTGGCGCGATTGTAGAACTGATTGGCGAACACCGCGTTTGGCGTGTCTTCGGCGATCTGTTTGGCGGTGTTGACGTAGTAGTCGGGGTGGTCGGGCGGCACCGCGGTCGGGGTGATGACGATCCGGGCGCCAAACGCACGCAACAACCGAATCTTTTCCCCACTCATCTTGTCGGGCAGCGCGAACACCGTCTTGTACCCTTTGATCGTGGCCGCCATCGCGAGTGCTACACCGGTGTTACCGGCGGTCGCTTCGATGATCGTTCCACCCGGTTTCAAGTCGCCGGCTTTCTCGGCTGCTTCGATGATCGCCAGACCGATCCTGTCTTTGACCGAACCGCCCGGGCTCAGGTACTCGGCCTTGCCATAGACCGGCGTCCGGATGCCCTGGGTAACGCGATTGAGCTTTATGAGCGGAGTGTTCCCCAGCCCTTCGAGGATGTTGTCGAAGACGCCGCGACTGGGGTCATGGAGGTCGAGCGGCATGTTGTTGGCCAAGGTATGGCGGGGTTATCGAGCGAGCAAGCGATCCTGGGGCCGCCGAATCTTCCACGCCCCCAGCGTGAGCAGCGGGACTACCAGCACCACGATGAAGAACCAGGTCATGACACCGTATCCCCTGGCGATCAACGCGATGATCCCGAATCGCGATAGCAGCCAGCCGGCAGTGAGCAAGACCACCGCCACCAGGGGTCTCAACCGGTGCGGCATCTCGGCTCCGTGCGTTCGGTACACGGTGGCGATCCGCTCGTTGAATGCATGGATGAGTCCAGTACCGGTTTCGATCAGCGTACCGAACAGCATGATCTGGTACACAATTTGGAAGGGTCGCGAACCGAGTCCCTCGAGCACGAAGTTGGCCGGGACCGGGCGCTCGAGAATCGCGGGGTACTGACCCACCATCGCAAGCAGAAACAATACAGCTGGAATCGTGCCGATCGGCCCAGCGAGCAGACCCGCGGTCAAGGCTTCCCGTCGGGTCTCGATGTGCGCGGTCGCGAACAGCATCGCCGGAACGAGGGCGATGCCGAGCGCCGAGTAGCGCATACCCGACAACAACCATCCCGCATGCATCTCACCCGACACGAGATGCGATCGGATCACCGGTCCGAAGCTCACCAGGCTCCAGACAAACATGGCGATGAACACACCGTAGAGAACAAACGACCAGGCTGACATCGCACCTTCGATCACTCGCGTCCCGCGAAAGACCAGAAAGCCAATCGCCAGCAGCAGCCCGACTCCGCCAACCATGGGCGGCAGCCCGAACGTCTCCGAGAGAAAATGGCCCGCTGCCGATCCAATCACGGCGACGATCAACAGGATCGAAACGAGATAGCCGATCTCGTAGACGAACCACACCGGCCCGAGCAACTGTTTCAGAAAAGCCCGGTAGTCGTAGCTTTTCGTCTGCCGTGCCAGCTCGAACGCGACTGCGCACGCCAGGCTGGTGATGATCGTCGCCGGAAGAAGCAACCCCAGGAGGCCGCCCAACGGTCCGAAGTGCAGGAAGAACTCGACGATCTCCCGGCCCGTGCCATATCCACCGGCGACGATAATCGATTGGAAAACCAGGCCCGGTAGTAGATATCGTTGAAACCAAGACGACTTCATTGGCCCCAGAGTATAGGACGTGTGATGTCTTGGGTCCCAGAGGATATCGAGAAGCGGTTGCGGTCCGACTTCGGCGCAGACGCCTCGCATCGCTCGCTGCGTCGTCCATCTAGCCGATGGTAACGTCGACAAGCTGATCCATTTCGTCGAACGCGCGCGGCAAGATTGGCGTGACGT
>JBDHIC010000257.1:0-3206 GCA_039589035.1 Gemmatimonadota bacterium
GCGCCGATATGGACGGCTTGCCGATTCCCGAAGAGACGGGGCTAGCGTACGCCTCCGAAGAGCCCGGGTTGATGCACGCCTGCGCTCACGACGGACACGTTGCGATGTTGCTCGGCGCCGCCGAGATCTTGCTCGCGAAACGCGATCGCCCGGCGCCGATTCGGTTGGTCTTTCAACCCGCGGAGGAGCTGGGTGACGGCGCGAAGCGAATGATCGAAGCCGGTGCGCTCGAAGGCGTGGGGATGATCTTTGGTGGGCACCTGGATCGTCACTACGAGGCCGGCACGATCATCGTCTCTGACGGACCGGTCAACGCTTCAGCCGATGCGTTCCGGATTCACATCAGTGGTCGCGAAGGACACGCTGGCCGCCCCCACGAAGCGGTCGATGCGGTCGTCATCTCATGGTCATGGCGATCCAAACGATCGTCTCACGCGAGATCAATCCGGACCATCCTTCGGTTGTTTCAATCGGGATGTTTCGCGCCGGCAACGTTTCGAACGCCATCGCCGGTCAGGCCGAGCTGCAGGGCACGATCCGCGCGCAGGACCTTGATGTACGTCAGCATCTGAAGGCGTCCGTGCAGCGGATTGCGGAAACGACCGCTCTGCTCCACGGCGCCGAGCTGGAGTTTGAGTTCACCGAGAGCACGCCGATCCTGTACAATCGGTCGCCGGGTACCGATTACGCTCGCGAGGCGGCGCGGAACGTCGTGCCCGACGACAGGGTGATCGAGCTCGAGCACGCAAACATGGGTGGCGAAGATTTCAGTCGTTACTTGAACCTCGTGCCGGGTTGCTATGTTCGTTACGGTGCCAAGGTCGAGGGGCGCGAGGGGTTCCCGAGCCACTCGAGCAAGTTCGAGTTCGACGAGGAAGCGCTGGCGATCGGTGCGGCGTGGCTGGCCGAGATCGCGAGTTTTACGACGAGAAGCTGCTCAAGAAGATGATCTTCAGCGACGACACGATCGTGCTCGTCGCAGAGAGATCCAAGGATGGTCTGATCCTTGGAACCGCTTCGGTCGTGATGGATGTCGGTGCGTTCAGCGACCTCCTGGGAGAATTCGGTCGGTTGGCTGTGCACCCCGAGGCGCGTGGACACGGCGTTGGCAAGCTGCTGATGGAAGGTCGTCTCGATCGCGTTCGGGATCGCCTTCACATCGGGATCACCGAGGCCCGCGTCGTTCACCCGTTCTCTCAGAGGATTGCCGAGACGTACGGCTTCGCGGCCGTGATGTACCGACACTTCGGGCCGTCGATCGAGCTGCGCCGCAACAACCCGCGCATCGTGCCAGAGGTGTACCGACTCGGGGTCATGGCGATGAACCACGCGGGCCTCCCCAACGATCTGATCGTGGACGAAGCGTCGGCACCCTATCCGTACGGGAACGATTACGAGATCGTCGAGATGACCGCCGATGGGTACTCGGATCTGCTGCGAATCGAGCGTGGGCGGGTCCGCAACCGGGAGATATTCGGACCGCTCCAGCTTCACTACGGCGTGTTCATGCTGCAGGCCAAACAGTCGAACTATCTGGTCGCGCGCGACAACGGGCGGATCGTGGGCGCGATCGGGTTCACGCTCGACAAGTTCGATCGCGATATCCGGGTCTTCGAGTTGATCACGTTGGACGACCACGTAGTGCGGTTCTTGTTCGAGGAGCTGGTGCGCTACGGTCGCGACGAGCACGGGATCGTGATAATCGAAGTCGATGCCGCGGCGGACGCGACACGGATGCAGCGGACCTTGATGGAGCTGGGCTTTGTGCCGTGTGCCTACGTGCCAGCGATGGCGTTCCAGCGGGTCGAGCGCAGGGATGTCGTCAAGTTCGTCCGGCTGCTGGAACCCCTTGTGATCGGCGAGGTGGCATTGATCGACACGACGCAGGAGATCGCTGACGCGGTTCTAGCGGCGTTCTCGCAGCGCCAAGTGATTCCTCGGATCAGCGAGGTTGTCGATCGGGTCGCACTGTTTGACGGTCTCAACGAAGAGCAGGTACAGCGGGTGGCGGGGTACGCCAGCTACCAGAAGTACGAGGCCGGCCAGAACATTCTGGAGGAGGGCACGCGGGGTGAGGAGATGTACCTGATCCTGAGCGGTGAGGTCGACATCTTGATGTCCGGCTCTGATGCGCCCATCGGACGCGTTGGACCCGGTGAGTGTCTCGGGGAGGTCGCGATGCTGACGCGAGCGGATCACATGGCGAAGGGCGTCGCCCGGTCACCGGTTGAGGCTGGCGTGCTGACGTGCGAGCGCATCGGAAAGCTGGTCCGGCTGAGGCCCGACATCGGCGTGGTGCTCTACCGCAATGTCGCGCGCGGGCTCGGTGACAAGTTGCGACGCGCGGACTTCGAGATCATCGAGGAGACCAAGTAGCGGCCCGCACGCGCGAGAAGTAAACCAGCAACAGCCCCGCCAGAATCGTCGTCCCACCCAAGACCAGCCGCCACGTAAGCATCTCGTCGAGAACCCACCACCCGAGGATGATCGCGACGATCGGATTCACGTAGGTGTACGTGCCAACCTTGCTGCTCGACATGTGGGCGGTGATAAACGCAAACGCAGAGAATCCGATCAGCGAACCGACGAGCGCGAGGTACACGATCGAGACCCACGCTTGCTGGTTCCACACCGCTGTTTGCCCGCGCTCGAGGACGAGGTGAACGCCGAACATCAATGGACCGGCGGCACCGTTCGCGATCGCGCTCGCGACGAGCGAGTCGACATGCGCCAGGCGTCGCCGCGCGTGCACCGTCCCGAGTGACCACGAGAACGCGGCAAGCAGGACGACGATCACGCCGAACCAAGACGATTCGATCGACTCGAACGGCTTGACGAGAATCGCGACGCCGGCCAGCCCTACGATGAGGCCAACCCAACCGATGGGTGCCAGCCGCTCGTGCTGGCGCCCGAGCATCGCGATCAGCGTGTTCCACATCGGCACCGTCGTCAGCAGCAGCGCGGCCAAGCCGGTCGAGAGATGCTGCTGCGCGGTGTTCAGAAAGCCGTTGCCGAGCGCCAGCAACAAGATCCCAACCAAGATGGCGTGGCCGATCACGGCTCGATCCCGAGGGATGCGCCGACCCGTCGCCGTGGCGACCGCCAGCATCACCGCGCCGGCGATCGTGAAGCGGGCGGCTCCCAACAGGTACGGTGGAAGCACCGCGACGCCAAGCTTGATGAACAGGTAGGTCGAGCCCCACACC
>JBDHIC010000258.1:0-2111 GCA_039589035.1 Gemmatimonadota bacterium
GGATGAGATCGACGGCCGCGAGGTTGAAGTGCTGGATCGCACCGTCACGTTGGCCACCGCCCAGGCCGAGATTCGGGACATCCCGAAGGGCCTGAGGTTTCGGATTCTGGACGCGATCGCCAATCCGAACATCGCATTCATCCTGATGTTGATTGGGATCTACGGCATCTTCTTCGAGCTCATGAACCCGGGCTCGATCTTGCCTGGAGTAGCGGGGGTGATCTCGCTGTTGCTGGCGTTTTTCGCCCTCCAAGCGCTGCCGGTCAACTATGTCGGCGTGTTGCTGCTGTTGTTCTCGCTGGTCCTGTTCATCGCCGAGGTGAAGATCGTGAGCTACGGATTGCTAACCGTCGGTGGGATCATCTCGTTTGTGCTCGGAGCCACGATGTTGTTCGACGCACCAGGGTCGTTCTTCCGGGTCAGCTGGAGCGTGATCGTGCCGGCCGTGGTCGTGACGGCTGCGTTCTTTGTGATCGCTCTCGGGCTGGCTTACCGTACGTGGCGGACGCAACCGACGACCGGTCGCGAGGGGTTGGTCGGCGAGCGCGGCGTGGTGCGCCGGGGAATCGATCCCACGGGCCAGGTTCTCGTGCACGGCGAGCTGTGGAAGGCCCGAGCCGATGAGCCACTCGAGCCCGGCGCCGAGGTCGAAGTCACCGCCGTCGACGGATTGACCATTCACGTCAAACGGACGTAGCCCGGACCGACCCATGGCCGATCGCGATGTCGTGGCGGCGGCCAAGAGCGCGCTCAGAAAACGCATGCTGCGGGCTCGCTCGGAGCTCGATCCGCGCCTTCAGGCAAAGTGGGGGCAGGCGATCACCAATCGGCTCGTCGAGCGCGAGGAGTTCGGCCAGGCAGACACGCTCCATCTCTACATCGATGCGCTTTCGGGTGAGGTGCCGACCCACGAACTGGCGACCCGAGCGCTAACCGAGGGGAAACGGGTCGCGGTCCCCAGAATCGCGACGTTCAAGCCACCAGAAATGGTGGCGCTCGAGATCAGCTCGCTGGACGAGCTGGCGCTCAGCTCGGCGGGGCTCTGGGAGCCCGATCCCTGTCGAGCCGATCGCGTCCCGGAGGACGAGATCGACCTTGTGGTCGTGCCGGGTGTTGCGTTTGACCGCACTGGGCACCGGATCGGGCTCGGCGGTGGTTTTTACGACCGCTGGCTGGCCGCGGTATCGGCCCTGAAGGTGGGGTTGGCATTCTCCTTGCAAGTCGTTGAGAGGGTTCCACATACCGGGCGCGACCAGAGAGTCGATTGGATCGTCACTGAGAACGACCTCATCGATTGTCGCGAGTCGCGATAACCCCTCGGCAGGACCCAAAGCCATTGAGCGGCATCGTTCTCACCGATCTGACGAAATCTTACGGCGCGTTTCCCGTGCTGCGCGGGATCTCGCTCAACGTCGAGCCGGGCGAGCTTTTTGGTTTCCTGGGGCCCAACGGTGCCGGCAAGACGACGACCATCAAGATCATGACGAGTCTGCTCCTGCCGTCGGGCGGTCGGGTCGAGGTCGCCGGGTACGACGTCGTGGAGGATCCGTACGAGGTCAAGCGTCGAGTCGGGTTTGTCCCCGACCGGCCCTTCCTGTACGACAAACTGACCGGGTCGGAGTTCCTGGAGTTTGTGGGACACCTGTACGACTTGAATCCGGCCACGGTCCGTGAACGCTCACGCGACCTGATCGAGCTGTTCGATCTGGGCGAATGGATCGATGAGCTCATCGAAGCCTATAGCCATGGCATGCGACAGAAGCTGGCCATGACGTCGGCGCTGCTGCACGAGCCCGAGGTCATCATCATCGATGAACCCACGGTGGGCCTCGATCCGCGCAGCCAGAGCCGAATGAAAACGCTGCTATCCGACCTCACCGCCAAGGGTCACACGGTGTTTCTCTCGACTCACACGCTCGAGATCGCCGAAGCACTGTGCACGCGAGTCGCGATCATTCATCGCGGAGAGATCATCGCCCGCGGAACGATCGACGAGTTGCGTCGCGAAGCGCGTCGCGAAGACAGCTCGCTCGAGGAGATCTTCTTGGGGCTGACCGAGGGCGGTGGGCCAGTGGGCGAGCCCTCCCTGGTGTGACGACCCTGTTCTATCC
>JBDHIC010000259.1:0-2107 GCA_039589035.1 Gemmatimonadota bacterium
GATCACGGCGCAGACCGTGAAGGTGCTCGAAGCAACGGGAATCGCCTTCGCCTGGGACGAGCAGATCGCAGGCGTCGCCGCTCTCGAGGCCATCGGCACGCCCATTCCCGACGCCATGCTTGAGAGCATCCATCGCCACCGGGTGGCTCTCAAGGGCCCACTCACGACACCGGTCGGCACCGGATTCCGCTCGGTGAACGTGGCGCTCCGGAAGGAATTCAAGCTGTTTGCCAACGTACGGCCCACTAAGTCACTCCTGCCGGGAGGCCGGTTCGAGGACATCGACCTGGTGCTCGTCCGCGAGAATCTCGAGGGGCTCTACGTGGGGGTCGAGCACTTCGTGCAGGTCGGAGACGATCCTCGCGCGGTGGCCGAGTCACTCGCCATTCTCACCCGCGAAGGGTGCGAGCGAGTGCTGCGGTTCACGTTCGACTACGCTGCCCAGACCGGCCGGAAGAAGGTCACCATCATTCACAAGGCGAACATCCTGAAGATGATCAGCGGTCTCTTTCTCGAGGTGGGCCGCGCCATCGCGAAGGAGTACGAGGGCCGCCTGGAGATGAACGACCTGATCATTGACAACACCGCCATGCAGATGGTGCTCCGCCCCGAACAGTTCGATGTCATGGTGACCACCAACATGTTCGGCGACATCCTGAGCGACTTGGCGTCGGGACTGGTGGGTGGGCTGGGCCTGGCGCCGGGAGCCAACATCGGGACCGAGGCCGCCATCTTCGAAGCGGTGCACGGCAGCGCACCCGACATCGCGGGGAAGGGCATCGCCAATCCGGCGGCCCAGATGCTGGCCGCCGCGATGATGCTGGACCACCTGGGTGAGACGGAGGCCGGCGATCGCGTCCGTGACTCCATTCGGCGGACCATGGTTGACGATGAGATTCGCACCCGCGACCTGGGCGGCACGGCCACGACTAAGGAGTTCGGCGATGCCGTCGCTAAGCGGGTTGCCTGAGATCCCGTGTCCCAAGTGCGGGAAGAAGGATGCGAGTGCCGTGGTCGGCGACATCTGTGTCTTCTGCCGCGACGAGATCCAGCAGCGTGCCAACCGGATCGGACGGCGTGGGGCGCTGCTTTCGACCTTGCTCATGGCTGTCTACGTATGGATTCGGATTCCCCGCGGCGGAACCTCCGCGCTGCCGCAGATGTACGGCGTGATCGCCGTGGCGGCGACGTACATCATCATGTACCGCATCATCTCACGTGTCGCGTTCGAGGTGTTGAAATGAAAATGCTCGCAGCACTAATCGGGGTCGGCGCCCTGGCGACGCCGCTCGTGGCCCAGACTCCCTCCACGCCACCGAGCCTCACGATCTACAACGACGGGCGGGTGTTGGTCCGCCGGTCGATCCCTGAGGGCGTGCCGCGTGGCATCTCCACTCATCGGATCGAGCTCGGCGCCCTCGACCTCTCGACTCTGTTCTCACTCGATCCCACGGTCACGATCACCGGCGCCAGCTACGACGGCGCGACCGACATGAAGAGCGTGCTTCGCCGTTCCATTGGACGCCGCCTCACCTTCCGGCGCGGGAGCGTGACCGACACGGTGAGTGCCAAGGTGTTGGCGGTCGATCCGGAACGCTATGAGATGCCGGACGGAACGATCACATTCAACATGCCGGGGACGCCGCAGTTTCCGCGCGACCTTGTTGTGGTGCAGCCGGTGGTACGCCTAGACGTTGACAGCCGGCAGAACCGCGAGCAACTGAACCTCGGCTACTTCACCTCCGGTGGGTCGTGGCAGGCCAGCTATCAGGTGATCCTGGGGAGCGACGACGCCCGAGTGTTGGGGTCGGCGGTGGTCACGGTCGACCGGTTGAATGTCGAAGGCGCTTCGGTCCAGCTCCTGGCGGGCTCGGTGGGTCGGGCCCAGGTCCCGCGGGATCAGAGCCGTTTGCAGCGGGGCTTGGGCTATCCCCAGGCGTTCCAGGTGGAGGAACTCACCATTGCGACTGAGGAACGGGTGGGTGAGTTCCACCTCTACACCCTGCCCGGGACGCTGGACTTGGCACCAGGCATCGAGACCTCGACGGCGCTGTTCGACCCGGCCACGACCGCCTACGAGCGGCGTTACGTGGTGCGGGGAGTCATG
>JBDHIC010000260.1:0-3692 GCA_039589035.1 Gemmatimonadota bacterium
ATCAGGTCTCGTATCGGTTGTTTCTCTATGAACGACTGACAGAGCGCGACTCCTACTCGCAGAAGGATCACTTCTTTCCGTTCTCGAGTCTGACCGGCTATCACACCTATTTCGCCGAAGCGCCGGCGGCGATGTCGTTCCTATCGGCAGAAGATTACGAGAGATACCTGGTCAGCCTGGCCGATTTTCCGCGCTACAACGGCGAGCACATCGCGCTCCTGCGGGAAGCGATTTCAGCCGGATACACGCACTACTGCGAGAGTATCGAGGGGTACGAAGAAACGATCAGCGTACACATCGTCGACGATGTGACAGAGAGTGGCCTGTACGTCCCGTTTGTGAACTTCCCATCGCAAGTATCGGAGGAGCAGCGAGCGGACTTCACGGCCCGTGGCGTAGAACTCATCGAGACGCGCGTAATCCCCGGATACCAGGAACTCCTGGATTTCTATCTCTCCGAGTATCTGCCGGCATGTCGTCAGACGGTTGGTATTACGAGTCTCGATGGCGGACGCGACTACTACGAGTACGTGATCCGTTATTACACCACGACAGATATGTCTCCCGATGAGATTCACCAGTTGGGCCTCGCCGAAGTGGAGCGTATACGCGGTGAGATGGATGAGATCATTCGTCAGGTCGGCTTCGAGGGCGACTTCCGGGCGTTCCTCGACTACCTGAGAACCGAGCCCAGGTTCTATGCGCAAAGTGAGTCGGAGCTGTTGGGTAGAGCGGCGCTCATCAGCAAAACGGCCGAAGGACTGTTGCCGAAATACTTTGGGCTGCTACCGAGAGGCACGTACAGCATCAAGGCCAACCCGACGCGTGGCACCTTTTATCAGCCGTCCTCCGGTGATGGAACGACCTCGGGTACCTATTTCCTCGGTGTAACAAATCTCGATAGTCGGCCGCTGTACACGCTGGATGCGCTCAGCCTGCATGAGGCGGTGCCCGGCCATCACCTGCAAACTGCCCTGGCGATGGAGCTCGAAGTGCCGGAGTTCCGACGGCAGCTTTATCACTCAGCCTACGGTGAGGGTTGGGGTCTGTACTCCGAGTTCCTGGGTAAAGAGATGGGGTTGTACGAGGACCCCTACAGCGACTTTGGCCGGTTGACCTATGAGGCATGGCGCGCCTGTCGCCTCGTTGTCGACACCGGCATGCATGCTTTCGGCTGGTCAAGGCAGGAGGCGATCGACTACATGCTAGCGAATACGGCTTTGAGTGAACTCGGAGTCACCGGCGAGATCGACCGCTACATCACTTGGCCGGCGCAGGCGCTTAGCTACAAGATCGGTGAGCTCAAGATAAAGGAGCTCCGCAACAGAGCGGAACAGGCGCTCGGGGACGACTTCGATCTGCGGGACTTCCACGATACGGTTCTGGGCAACGGTTCACTGCCCATCGCCGTGCTCGAAGACATCGTAAACGAGTGGATTGAGAGTCGTCAGTAGTGGCGCGCGAGGCCTACTTCATCTTCAGACATTTGCAGAGCCAGATACTCTTGCGGTTGGGCGCAGATGCCTGAACGCAGTGGGCTTGTGTGCAGCCACCGTTGGTGCACAGATCAAGTGACTCCTGAAGATTCTCGAGCCCTCCACACAATCCCGCCTTCGACGGGGCTTTCTTAGCCTGGCGCCAGTTTTCACCTCTGAGCTCGTAGAGACGTCCTCTTTCCCACAGCGCCTCATCTGCGGCGAACACCGACCTCCAGGGACAATCAGGGAGCAACCTCTTCTGTCTCGATCTCGGGTTGGTTTGACTGCTGTGCCAGTAGGACTGTGCTTGTCGATACAATGCCCGCCAGACAAAAGACGATCAGGCCAGAGAAGCGGAATGGCCACACCAACGCTGCTCTCATAACACACTCCTTGGCCTGAGAGGTCTAGGATATCGATGTTTCAACATAGACTAATGTATCCTTGGTTCTAGAGTCCGTCCCAGGACGGCCGGGGCTTCTCCCACAGCCGTAAGCGACTTTCCCCTACAGATCGCGGACCCTGGCTGATCCTAGACTAAGAGGAAACGATGGTCCTCACGCCGAAGGAAAGAGAACTCGCCGCTGTCGGTATCTCCGCGGTGGCGGGGTGTAAGCCCTGCGTCAGGCATCATCTCAGAGCTGCCCGCGAGGCTCAAGCCACCGACGAGGAAATCGAGCGGGCTATAGGTGATGCTTTGGCGGTGCGCAGAAGTGCGACCGCCGTCATGGAGAAGTATGCCCTCGGTCAGGTAGGAAAGACCCACGGCGAGAAACAGGGCCCGGCGAGTGAAGTATCGGAATGGAGTCGGATCCGGTCACTCGTCTCGGTAGGCGCGGCCTACACCGCCAGCTGCACTTCCAACCTACGAAAGCACCTCGCGCTCGCCCATAAAGCAGGAGTGTCGAGCGATGAAGTGGAGGTCCTGTTGAAGCTCGCCGTGCACATCAAGGGCAGAGGTGCCTACCACGTGAACAAATACCTGCCTCCGAAAACTGCAAATCGAATCTTCTTGTTTCTTGACCTCGACAACTCGACCGCTATTGCCGAGCAACTAGATCACGAACTCTACAGCCGTTTCATTCGCAGATGCTTTCACGATTTCGCCGAGCTGGCTATTCGCCACCGGGCTGAGATCTACAAATACGTGGGGGATGGGGTAATCGTGAGTTGGGACGTCGACGTAGGTGTCGAGGACAGTAATTGCTTGAGTTTCTTCTTTTCTTTTACGGATAAGCTCACTCATGACCAAGCCGATTACGAGCAGCGATTTGGCGTCGCTCCGGTTTTTCGTGGTGGGATGGATACGGGACGCGTCACAATCGCAGAAGTCGGTGACATCAAACGGGAGATCGAATATCACGGCGACGTACTCAATACGGCTGCACGTTTGTTGGATCTGTGTAAGACCTCCGGTGAGAAACTGCTGATCTCCGAGCGTGTGAACGACGTCGTTTCGGGCGCGGGAGGTTTTGTGATCAACCCACACGGACGAGTGACTCTGCGTGGCAAGGCTGCGGAGACGGAGGTGTACAGCGTTGAAGCTCAGCTGGCAGCGGGGACCCCGGGCGGCTAGGGTTTTTCATGTACTTTCGGTTGATCGAAACGGGAGGTTGAAGATGACTCGCTATTCGATAGTCTGGTCGCTGGCTGCCGCCGTTTTGCTGGCGGTTTTGGTCAGTTCTTGTGCGGAGCCCGCCCTTGATGGCGACGCGATCATGGACGCGACACCCCCGTCCGTCACGCGGGTGCTCGATAAGTACGTCACCGTGGCGATCACCGCTGACTTAAGCGGACTGCGTGAGCACGAGCGGCAGATGCTTCCGCTTCTCATTGAAGCCATCGAGCCAATGAACTCAGCGTTTTGGATGGAGGCCTACGGCGACCCGGGCGACATCCTCGGCGGTACGGAGGACCCCAACACCAAGCTTGCACTGGAGGCCAACTTCGGGCCCTGGGACCGGCTCGAGGGAGATGCGCCCTTCCTGCCCGGCGTCGGAGAGAAGCCGGCGGGAGCGAATTTCTATCCGACAGATATGACCCGCGAAGAGTTCGAAGCCGCCGTTGAGGCTGCACCCGACGGCGGAGAAGCGCTGCGCAGCTTGTACACGATGGTTCGTCGGGACGCTGCAGGGGAACTCGAAGCCGTTCCGTACCACATCGTGTTCGCTGCTGAGCACGCGCTCGCGGCCGAGAAGCTGCGAGCGGCGGCCG
>JBDHIC010000261.1:0-2100 GCA_039589035.1 Gemmatimonadota bacterium
CGGCATCGAGTTGTGGTCCACCAACATCGACGCGCAAATGATGTGGATGACGAAGAGTCCCGAGGACTACGGGGTCATCGTAGCTGGCAACATGTTCGGAGACATCATATCGGACGCGTACGCAGGGCTTGTGGGTGGTCTCGGCTTCGCGTGTTCGGGCAACATCGGTGATGACGTGGCCGTGTTCGAGCCGACACACGGATCGGCGCCGAAGTACCAGGAGCTAGAGCCGTCGATCGTCAACCCGATCGCGATGGTGCTCAGCGCCGCGATGATGTTGGATCACGTCGGAGAGGGTGAGGCAGCCACCCGGGTTCGGAACGCTGTCGCGGCGGTAGTAAAGGAAGGCAAGGTCCGGACCTACGACATGCAGCGGTTGCCCGGCGGTCCCAAGGTCATCGAGCAGGGAGCCGCATCGACCACGCAGCTCACGGATGCGATCATAGCCGCACTCGGGTGAGGAGCGATTCCATGGCGGTGCGAGGCGAGGCCGGACGTGTAGGAGAGGACGTACGGTCCGATCTGCATGTCTCGGTCACAATCAAGGAGACCGGCGGCAGAGAAGTAGACGTTTCGTCCAAGGTCGGCGCGTACTATGGGCGCTCGATCGATCAGGTGACCAATCGTGTGCTGGATGCTTTTGGGATCGAGCACGCGCACGTCGTGTTGGATGACAGTGGAGCGTTGCCTTTCGTCATCGCCGCTCGCATGGAGACGGCCCTACGGCGTGCCGGCGTGGAGACCAAGAGTGATTCGCGTCCGGAGCGAACGGTCGAGTTGACTGATGCGACGGAGCGCGAACGAACGCGACGGTCACGCCTCTACCTTCCCGGCAACCAGCCTAAGTTGTTCATCAACGCGGGGCTTCATCATCCCGATGCGGTGATTCTCGACCTGGAAGACTCCGTTCACGCTGACGAGAAGGACGCCGCACGCATCATCGTGCGCAATGCGCTGCGCTGTGTCGATTTCTACGGCGCGGAGCGAATGGTGCGGATCAATCAGTTGCCGCTGGGGCTGGAGGATCTGGACGCCGTGGTCCCAGAGTCGCCGCACCTGATTCTCATTCCCAAGGCGGAGCACGCCGACCAGGTGCAACGTGTGCACGAACACGTGCTCGAGATCCAGAAACGAGCTCGCATCGATCGACCGGTCTGGTTGATGCCGATTATCGAGTCGGCGCTGGGCGTGGAGCACGCGTTCGAGATTGCCACCGCTGCCGACGCCGTCGTTGCGCTCACCATCGGTCTAGAGGACTACACCGCGGATCTCGGTGTCGTGAAGACTCCGGAGGGTCGCGAGTCGCTCCATGCGCGGTTGCGCGTGGTCAACGCGGCCAAGGCTGCGGGTATCCAGGCGATCGACTCGGTCTACGGTGACGTCGGGGATGTCGAGGGCCTGAGAGTGTGGGCCGCCCACTCCCGCAGCATGGGGTTCGAGGGGATGGGGTGCATTCACCCGCGCCAGATCGAGCCGATTCACCAGGCATTCGCACCCAGTCAACCGGAGTTGGAGAGAGCCCTCAAGGTCGTTGCCGCCTTCGAGGATGCGGAGGCGAAAGGGCTGGGTGTCGTGAGTCTCGGAACGAAGATGATCGATGCCCCGGTGGTCAAACGGGCATTGCGCCTCGTTGACCAGGCCAAGCGCGCCGGGTTGATCCCGGAGAACGGGGGATCCGATGGGTAGCGGCTACGGGATGGTGGAGAACGTGGTCGGGCGCACCGTACCGCTGACGGTGAACGGGCTCGAGCAAGTGCCGTACAAGGGCGTTGGGGAGTACCGACCCGAGGCGGCAAAGCATGCGCCGCGGATACGATCGTGCCGTGACTACCCGGCGAGCGGTGACAAACGCGTCGTGGACCTCGCGACGGCGCTCGAGAAGTGCGGGCTATCGGACGGGATGGTGATCTCGACCCACCACCACTTCCGGAACGGGGACAAGGTGGCGCTCATGGCGCTCGAGGCCGCGGCCGACCTCGGAGCCAAGGATCTCATGTGGTTCCCGAGTGCTTCGTTCCCGTGCCACGAACCGGTGATCGATCTGATGGACCGGGGCGTGGTGCACCACATCGAGGGCTCGATGAACGGTCCTCTCGGTCG
>JBDHIC010000262.1:0-2547 GCA_039589035.1 Gemmatimonadota bacterium
CCTGGGTGCCTGACTCTATCGTCACTTGTTGACCGCCCCATCCGAATAGCGGCTTACCCGATACTCATACACGAGGTGTTCCGTGATTGTCAGGCAATCGCTCGCGACCCTGAAGGGGTCGATCGTGGCGCTCGCGCTAGCTGTGGCCTGTGGGTCCGGCAACGACGGCGCGGTAGCGACCGTTGACGATAAGACGTTCACCGTCGACGACGTAGTCGAGTACATGCAGCAGGTGGGCTACGGCGCCAACCGCGAAGGGGTAGAACGCGCCGTCGACGAACTCGTAAAGATGTACCTGGTTACCCAACGCGCTCGCGAGCGGTACACGTTGACCGCATCTGACAGTCTACGGTTGACGGAGATGCGCGAGACGCTCATGTGGAACCAGTTCCGCGAGGACGTGATCCACAAGAATGTGACGGTGGACGAAGAGGAGTTGCGGACCTGGTACGAGGAGAACGTGGGGGAAGAAGTGAACGCCCGACACATCTTGGTTCGTGCTCAGGCGAGCGACCCCGATTCCGTTCGACAGGCGGCCAAGGCAAAAGCCGAATCGTTGCTGGAAGAGGTCAAGGCGGGAGCCGACTTTGCGGCGCTAGCGGAGGAGAACTCGGACGATCCGGGGAGTGCTCAGCGCGGTGGGTCGCTGGGCTACTTCTCACGCGGACAGATGGTGGGACCGTTTGAGGAAGCAGCCTTTGGAACAGCGGTGGGTGAGGTCGCCGCCGATATCGTGGAAACTCAGTTCGGCTATCATGTGATAAAAGTCGAGGATCGTCGTAAGCAGACGTTCGAAGAGCTGCGAGAGGAGATCGAAGAGCAGCTGGCCCGACCGGGGCGGCAGGAAGCGGAGCAAGCGTTCCTCACCGGCCTTATGGAAACGAGCTCGATCGAGTTCTACGAGAGCAACATCGACCAACTTATCGCGCTGATCGAGAATCCCCCTCCAGGAGAGGTCGAATCGGAGCTGCTCGATCTGCAACTGGCAACGTTCACGGGTGGCGAGATCAATCTTCGCGACATTTGGAAGCTGTACGAGATGTTGCCCGAAGCCAACCGTCGAACGATCGCGACGCTCGACCAGGCGACGATGATCCAGGCTCTTTCTTCGATCGTCCAGCGGCGGTTGGTGTTGGCCCGTGCCACCACAGAGGGGACGGTCCTCGACTCGACCCGACAGGGCCAACTGGAGGAGCGTATCGATGTGTTGTGGGCGCAGTCGTATCTCGGCCAGCTTCTGGAGAAGCGAACCGAGGTCGCCGACGCCGACGTGCGGCAGTACTTCGACGAACATCGAGAGTTCTATCGCGGGCAGACGTTTGAGGATGTTCGCGAGCAAGTCCGAAGCGTGCTCATCGGTCAGCGCAGAGATCAGTTCCGGGATCCGGAGTACCAGCGTGAGCTGATGACCGCCGTCGCCGACTCGCAAGCCGAGAAGGCGTCCCTGCAAACCAATGAAGCGCTTTACGAACGCGTCTTGGCGACGCTCAAGGAACGTTTGGCAGAGGACGACACGGGAGCTAGTAGCTGACGATGCTTCGACGTGTGACCCTGTGCTTGGCGGTTGCGGCCGTTGCTTGGACGGCCGAAGTCAACGCCCAAGAGGAAGTGGAAGCCACCGAGATCCCGCTTACCGAAGAGGCGGAACCGACTCCGCTGGCGTTGGATCGGCGACTGGGGGATCGGATCATGGCGGTCGTAGGCGACGACCTGTTGCTCGAATCAGAGTGGGTCGAGCAAACGCTCATCTTGGCTGAGCAGCTCGGGGTTGCCAGGGGAACACCACAGTTTGAGCTCATTGCCACCGAGGCGTTTGACCAGATCATCAGAAACCTCATCATCGTTTCGGTCGCCCGCCGCGATACGATGATTATGATCGACGAAGACCTGGTGCTGGAGCAGGTCGATCGTGAGATCGAGCAAATAAGCGAACGGTTCCCCAGTGAGGCCGATTTTCGGCGCGAGCTCGAGCGGAGCCAGTGGGGAAGCTTGGCCGCGTACCGAGCCGACATACAGGACCGTAAGCGCCGTGAGATGTTGGGCGAGGCACTGCTCGAGATACGGCGCGATGAGATCAAGGCGCCGACGATCTCGGATGGACGACAACCGTGCCGGTTTTGGTACTCAGCCGGTGACGATCCGGTTCGAGGAGATCACGGTCACGCTAAAGCCGTCGGAGAGCGCACGCGAAACGGCCCGGAGCGCCGCCGAGGGTGTCATGGAGCAGTTGGAAGCTGGGCTCGATTTTACGAGCGCCGCCCGCCAGTATTCGGGTGACACTAGCACGCGGGAGGAAGGCGGCGATTTGGGATGGTTTGGTCGCGGACGAATGGTGGCGTCGTTCGAAGAAGCGGCATTCGATGCTATCGGCGGAGAGCTGATAGGGCCGGTTGAGAGCCCGTTTGGATTTCACATCATCCAGGTTTTGGACAAGCGGGCCGAGGAGCGGCGAGCACGTCACATCTTGCTTTCGTTTGAGCGAACCGAGGAGGATCGCGATCGGGCACGACTTGAAGCCGAGGCGATGCGGGATCGGGTGCTAGGCGG
>JBDHIC010000263.1:0-2094 GCA_039589035.1 Gemmatimonadota bacterium
CATGCATCGGGTCCTGCTCCAGACCGAACAGTTCGTGCTCAACCTCCTCGCGACCGACCAGGAGATGATCTCCCGCCGGTTTGCCGGCCAACACGAGAGCCGCTTCGAGGGCATTGGCTATCATCTGAACCACCAGGGACTCGTCGTGCTCGACGGCATCATCGCGCACATCGAATGTGAGCGGTGCGACACGCACGACGCGGGAGATCACACCATCTTCATCGCGCGGGCCACCGGAGGCACAACCGCGGCCGGACGGCCGCTGCTCTACTATCGGGGCGGGTACACCGAGCTGTCCGACCTATGACCCTCTCCCTCGCCTCGGCAGAGGCACATCCCAGCGGGACAGAGCTGCTCGACGATCCCCAGGCTGATCCCGCTCTGGTACGGATCAACCTGGCGGACCTGACCCGGGCCAACCGCTGGTTCGGTGGCTGGGCCGCAGTCAGATATGGACTCGCGAGTGTGCTCCACCAGGCCTCTGGTTCGCGATTCTCCCTGCTCGATGTGGGCCCGGGAGCCGCCGACCTTCCGGCCGCCGCCGTCCAGTGGGGGAAGCAACGCGGAATTGCCATCCTGCCAGTTGGGATCGAGCAGAACCAGACGGTGGCCCGGTTCGCCCACGCTCGAGGCCTTCGGGTCGCGCGCGGGCGCGCGGCTGCCTTGCCGCTGGCCGATGACTCGGTTGATCTCGTCGTGGTAAGTCAGGTGGCTCACCACTTGGAACGGCCAAGGGTCATCGATCTCTTCCGAGAGTGCGACCGCGTCGCCCGGCGCGCCGTCATCGTGGCCGACCTCCGCCGGAGTGCCATCGCCCGTGCCGCGTTCTCGGTCGGTGGCCGGCTCCTCCGCTTCCATCCCGTGACTCTGGCGGATGGCGAGACATCGATTCGCCGAGGATACACGCGCGCGGAGTTGGGAGACCTGTTGCACGCGGCGGGCATCGAAGGATCGGTCACAGGCCGACCCCTCTATCGACTGGTGGCCGTATGGCGGCCCCGGCCGACATGATGCGAACCATCGACACTCGGAGGGTTACTGCGCCGAAAGAGCGGGTGTTCGATGCGGCGGCGGATGTCGAGCGCTGGCCGGACATCCTGCCGCACTATCGGTGGGTGCGGCTCCGGGAGAGCCGGCCCGATGTCCGGGTCGTGGAAATGGCTGCCTGGCGGCCCTTCGGAGTGTTCAAGTGGCCTACATGGTGGCTCTCCGAGATGAGGGTCGACCGCTCACGGTTCCAGGTGCGTTACCGTCACATCGATGGCATTACCCGCGGCATGGCGGTCATCTGGTCGATGGAGACATCCGGCGACGGGACGATCGTCTCCATCGTGCATGAATGGGATGGTCCGGCCTGGCCGCTGATTCGCCGCCCCGCCGCCGAGTGGGTCATCGGCCCGATCTTCATTCGCGGCATCGCGTCACGCACCCTCGCGGGCATCGCTCGGCAGGTCGAACGCCGTGAGTGCTAACGGCCGACGCGTCGGCATCACGGGGATCGGGGCCATCACCCCGATCGGCATCGGGGTCGAGGGGCTCTGGTCTGGTCTCCTCGGGCTAAAGTCGGCCGTGGGTCCCATCCGCCGGTTCGACCCCGAGCCGTTCAAGTCGCGGATCGCCGCCGAAGTCAACGACTTCGTGCCGTCGGACTTCATCGAGCAGCGCCGGGTGCGGCGTCTGGACCGGTTTTCCCAGTTCTCCATTGCTGCAACCCGGCTGGCACTAGAGGACGCGGAGGTCCAGACGACACGGGAAGACCCCGACCGCGCTGGCGTGATGATGGGAACGGCCCTGGGTGGCATCGCGTTCGCCGAGGCCCAGCATCAGCACTACGTGGAAGACGGACTCCGTGGGGTCGACCCGGCGCTGGCCTTAATGGTCTTCCCCGGCGCGTCGAGCTGCAATATCGCCATCGAATTCGGTTTCACCGGCCCCAATTCCACCAACGGGATGAGTTGCGCCTCGGGGACTATCGCTATCGGTGAGGCCTTTCGGTCGATTCGCCGCGGGGACGCCGATCTCATGATCGCGGGGGGTGCGGAGGCGCCGTTGGCCCCGCTCACGTTCGGCGCCTTCGCCATCATCCGCGCGATG
>JBDHIC010000264.1:0-2084 GCA_039589035.1 Gemmatimonadota bacterium
CCTCGTGTATGAGTATCGGGTAAGCCGCTATTCGGATGGGGCGGTCAACAAGTGACGATAGAGTCAGGCACCCAGGCTCGCAAGCCGGCTTCGAGCACTTCCAGCAGCGTCGGGAAGTCCGGCGCGGCGAGCACGAGGTGCAGGGGGTCGACTCGCTGCACCGTCAGTTCGACCAACTCACCAGCGGCCGCCTGAATCGCCTTCAACCTAGGCTCTACCCCCACTGGCCAGCGCAGTTCCGCCCTTGCACGGTGCGGTTTCAGCCTCAGCCGCTCGAGTCTGGCAGCGGTCCCAAGGACCTTGAAACGGGCAGCCGTGCACAGGTGTCGGGCCGGATCCGCCAGTGGCCCGTAGCGGTCCTCGAGCTCGGCCGCGAAGTCGTCGATCGCTCCCACCTCACGTAGTCGAGCCAGCCGGCGATAGAGGGCCAGTTTCTGCTGGTCGTCGGGGACGTATTCGGCGGGCAGATACGCATCCCCATCGAAAACCAGCTCGGGCGGAGCGACGGCCACTTCGTCCTCGCCCTTGAGGTCCCGCACCGTCTCCTCGAGCAACCGCAGATACGTTTCGAACCCGACCGCGGCGATAAAACCGGACTGGTCGGCGCCCAATAAGTCCCCCGCCCCGCGCATCTCCAAGTCGTGCAGCGCGATCCGATAGCCGGCCCCGAGATCGGTGTGCTCCTCGATCACTTTGAGCCGCCGCTCAGCGTCACGCGTCATCGCTCGTCGTGGAAGCGAAAGCAGGTAACAGTAGGCTCGATGGTGCGACCGGCCGACTCGCCCCCGAAGCTGGTACAGGTCGGCGAGACCGAAGCGATCGGCACGATCGACGATGATCGTGTTGGCCGTCGGGACATCGAGCCCGGACTCGATGATCGCCGTCGTCACCAGCACGTCGATCTCGCCACGGAAGAACCGCATCATCACCGTCTCGAGCTCGCGCCCGGGGAGCTGCCCATGGGCGATGGCGAGCCGTAGGTCCGGCACCAGTCGCTCGAGCCGACGCTGGGTCGCATCGATCGTTTGGACGCGGTTGTGGACGAAGAACACCTGGCCGCCACGATCGACCTCGCGCCGGATCGCTTCGTCGATCAGCTCCTCGTCGTAGAGAGCCACCCACGTCACGATCGGGGTTCGGTCTCGCGGCGGCGTTTCGATCAAGCTCATCTCACGCAAGCCCATGAGGCTCATCTGCATCGTGCGCGGAATCGGTGTCGCCGACAGCGTCAGCACGTCAACGCTCGTCTTGAGCGCGCGAAGCCGCTCTTTGTGCCGAACCCCGAAGCGCTGTTCTTCGTCCACGACGATGAGCCCGAGATCCGCGAACACGACGTCGCTCGACAGCAGCCGGTGCGTCCCGATAACGATGTCCAGCCCGCCTGTCGCGAGCTCCTTGATCACGGCGCGATTCTCGGATGGCGTGTTGAATCGCGACAACATTCCGATATTGACTGGATAGTCCGCCAACCGCTCGCCGAACGTCTCGAGGTGCTGCGCGGCGAGCACCGTAGTCGGCGCCAACACCGCGACCTGTTTGCCGTCCTGGACGGCTTTGAACGCTGCCCGAATCGCGACCTCGGTCTTGCCGTAGCCCACATCACCGCAAATCAACCGATCCATCGGCCTCGGCCGCTCCATGTCGCGCTTGACCGCTTCGGTCGCGGCGCGTTGATCGGGCGTGTCCTCGTAGACAAACGCGGCTTCCATGTCGAGTTGCCAATCGGTGTCGGCGCTAAACCCAAAGCCGGGGGCCAGCTCGCGTTTGGCGTGAAGCTGGAGAAGCTCTTCGGTGAGCTCAGCGATAGCCGCCCTCGTGCGCGCCTTCTGCCGTTCCCAGCGCGGCGACGATAACCGATGTAGCGACGGCACCGTTCCCTCGGGGCTGCTGAACTTCTCGACCTGTCCGATCTGCTCGACGGGTACATACAGGACCTCCCCGGCGGCGTACTCGAGTCGCAATGCCTCGACCTCTCCGTGGTCCGCCAGACGCAGTCGCTCTAGCCCCGTGTAGCGACCGACGCCGTAATCGAGGTGCACCAAGAAGTCGCCCGCCGCGACCTCGGTGAGGTGTAGTTCTGCTGG
>JBDHIC010000265.1:0-2038 GCA_039589035.1 Gemmatimonadota bacterium
GGCCTGAACGTGCTCACTGGCGAAACCGGCGCCGGTAAATCGTTGCTGGTTGACTCGCTGGCGCTGCTCCTCGGGGCGCGCGCCTCGGTTGAGACGATCCGTCCTGGTCGCGACGAGGCCACGATCGAGGGTCTCTTCGTCGACGGTGACGATGAGACGCTCGTGCGCCGGGATATCCGCCGCGACAAGACCAGTCGTTGCTCGGTAAACGGTGAGTTGGTCACGCTACGCATGCTGAGAGACCGAGCCACAGGTTGGGCTGCGCTCCACGGTCAGCATGAAGACGTGCTACTGCTGCGGTCAGCCCATCAGCGGGCGTTGCTCGATGCGTTCGCGGGCGCCGAGGAGCTGGCCGAGCGGACCGCGGACGCGGCCGAGCGGCTGACGACGCTGGAGTTGGAACGGCGCGAGACCGAAGAGCGACGGGAAGACGAGCGCCGGCGCCTCGAGTTCCTGAGACATGACGCGCAGGAGATCTCGGCCGCGCGCATCGATCTTGCGGAGGAGGAGTCGTTGGCCGACGAGGCTCGGCGCCTTAACTACTCGATCGATCGGGCGCGGCTGGCCGCCAAGCTCGATGCGGCGTTGGACGGTGACCCGCCCGCGGTATTGGGAACTCTTATCACCGCTCAGCGGGCGATCGATGAGCTAGCAGGGCTGGATGCCCGGGTGCGCGACCTTGCTGCTCGCCTCACGGAGGCCCGATACGAGTTGGACGACATCGCGCTAGAGGTCGGCCGCTACGCGGAAACGATCGAACATGATCCCGCGCGGTTGGCTGATGTCGAAGCCCGGCGACAGTTGTTGTTCGATCTCAAGCGAAAGCATGGCGGGGAACTGAGTGAGGTGCTTGAAAAGAGCGAGCGGATGGTTGAGGAGGTAGCCACCATTGAGGACCGGCTCGCGCGTAGCGCCGAGCTAGGCGTCGAGGTCGAACAGGCACGGTCCGAGCTGGCTGCTGCGGTTCGCGAGTTGGCCGACGTGCGCGAATCCGCCATCGAACAACTCGAGTCCGCGGTGCGCAGGCGCCTGGCCGATCTTGGAATCGGGAATGGCGCCTTTCGGGTGACAATCGAACGACGCCCGGACGCCAGAGGCATCCGCTGGGGGGACGAGCGCTACGCCTGGACGCGTGGTGGCCTGGAGGAGGTCGAGCTGCTGATCGCCCCCAACGAGGGTGAGGGGTTGAGACCGTTGGCGAAGATCGCTTCCGGTGGCGAGCTGTCGCGTATCCTGCTGGCGATCAAGGCCGCCATCGCAAGCGCTGATCGCACCCCAACGTTGATCTTCGATGAGATTGATGCCGGGATCGGAGGTGCGGTGGGCCACCGGGTGGCGAACCAGCTAACGGCGGTGGCACGTCACCACCAGGTAATCGTCGTTACTCACCTGGCACAGATCGCTGCCGCGGCTGACCGCCACCTGGTGATCGACAAGGGGGCGGTCGATGGGCGGACCGTGAGCCGCATTCGCACCGTCGAATCCGAAGCACGCGTGCTCGAGGTCAGTCGGCTGCTCGGCGGCGATCCAGAACGCCAGGTGTCTCGCGAGCATGCTCAGGAGTTGTTGGGCGGTCGCGTTTGAGTCACCAACCGGCAAATCGCACCTCGGATCCCGAGCGGGTTGCAGACGGGCTGCGCTTTTTCACCCTACCGAACGCGCTCTCGATCCTCCGAATGTTCCTCCTGATCCCGGTTCTGATCTTGATCGATCGCCCCGATCAGGCCAGCCGCCTCTCGGGTGTTGCCCTTCTGTTCGTGGCCGCCATCACCGATCTCTTGGATGGTGCGTTGGCTCGCTGGCGGGGGTGGATTAGCCCGTCGGGCAAGATCGTCGATCCGATCGCCGACAAAGTGCTAATCGGTGGGTTGGCTGTCTATCTGGCAATCGTGCGTGGGTTCCCGATCTGGTTGCTGGCTCTTATCGTGCTTCGGGACTTGGCGCTGGTCGCAGGGACGATGCTTTTCCTGAAGCGGGATCGGCTGGTGTTTCAGGCGAACAGGGCGGGCAAGCTAACCACGTTCATCTTGAGCCTGCT
>JBDHIC010000266.1:0-2519 GCA_039589035.1 Gemmatimonadota bacterium
GCCAGACTGCACCAAGCCCGGACCCTCTGCCGACTCGGCGTAGATCTCGTACGTGCCCCAGCTCGAGAGCAGGTCTCCCGCCATCTCGCTGCCGCCGAGCGCCAGCTTTATAGTCGCACCCGTGTTGACCTGGAGGGAGGCCATGATTTCGTCGTAGCCGCTGACGGTTGGCGCGGCCGGAGGATGACGAACTGCGTCGGCGGTATACAGGGCCGCCGCGGCCTCGTAGTCCCCGTTGTTGAAGTGAGTCTGCCACTGATCGACGATCTGTTGCATCGGACCCGAGTCCTGCGCCTGGAGCGTTCCTGAAACGGCCAGACATAGACCGAGGACGCCGATGAGGACTGAGCGATACTTCAAATTACACCTCCGTGAGTGTTAGTAGATTCGGTAGACTGTGTGAGAACCGAACGATAGTACCACTGTCATTAGCATCGCGCGACTCGACGCACGATGATATGCAAGCAGACAGACGGCTCGAGAACTGCACCGCAGCGTTAGAATCCTCTCATAAACGGTCGCCGGCGTTGCTGCATGCTGACACCGATCATACGTTCCCATGATGCGAATCTTACTGGTCGAGGACGACCGGAATCTTCGGGGTTTTCTGCACAAGGCGTTCCGGGAGGAGGGGTACAGGGTGATGAAGCGCTGGACCGTGCGCTCGGCGACGACTATGACTGTATCGTGCTCGACGTGATGCTCCCCGGGCGCGACGGCTTCGACGTCCTGGCCCATCTGCGTGAACGCGGCGTTGCGACTCCCACTCTCCTTCTCACTGCTCGGCATGAGCTCGAGGACCGCGTCCGCGGACTCGAGGGCGGCGCCGACGATTATGTCACGAAACCCTTTGATCTTCCGGAACTTCTTGCGCGGGTGGCCGCGCTCATCCGGAGGGCTCATCTCAGGCATGAGCATACGACGTTGGCTGTCGGTGGCCTTCGGCTCGACCCCTTGAATCGGCGCGTCACGAGAGATGACGTCGACGTAGACCTGACACCTCGCGAGTTCGCGCTGCTGGAGTTCCTGATGCGGAACGCCGGTCGTACCATGTCGCGCTCACGGATTGCCGAGGCAGTGTGGAACTATCAGTTCGATCCTGAAACAAATGTGGTCGATGTCTACATCAACTATCTCCGCAAGAAGATCGGATCTGGGAACACCGTCATCCAAACTGTCCGGGGCGTGGGCTACCGTTTGGAGGTTCCGTGAGCGAAGCCAAACTCGGCAAGGTGCTCACGCACCGCTTCGATCGACTTCTCTGGGTTACCCTCGCCGGCTATGCCGCGGTCGTCGTTCTGGTCTTTGCGTTGGTGAGTGAGGTCGCCTTGCGGCGGTCGTTGGAACAATCAGCGGATGGAATCGAATCCCTGTTAGGCCTCTACGCTGATCCAGGTGGAGCACCGACAACTGTGGCACCGGCAATGCTGGCCGATCAGCTGGTTGGCATGGGCTCGCATTTCCTCATTACACGGATAGTGCCCACGGGGAGTGAGGAGCCATCGGTATACTTTCTGTCGCCTACAATGCCAGCTAAGCGAATCGAAACCTCCCTCGGGCGAACGCCGGAGGAGGTGCGGCAGACCCTGCTGAAGACGTTTGCGGAGCGGGGTCAGTGGCGGTTTCATATGCTACACCGTCGGGTTGGCGAGTTTGATATCTATGTCGCGGGGAATCGTCGACCGTATCTCCTGGCACTTCTCGGACTCTTCGTCGGTGCGCTGGGCCTGCTTCCCATCGCAGCTGGGCTAGCGCGAAGAGGCGCCACTCGTACCGTGAGACAAGCCCTCACCCCGCTGCGACTGATCGTCGACGAAACGAGAGCGATCGGACCTAATGACCTGAGTCTGCGTGTCGGAGCGGCAACCGGGCTCGTTGAGGTGACGGAGCTAGCTGATGCGATCAACCGCATGATCGATCGGGTGGAGAGATCGCATCGAGCACTCGAGGCGTTCACGGCGGATGCGAGCCATGAGCTCCGGACACCACTCACCCATTTGCGTGCCCAGGTTCAGTGGGCCCTTGCTGAGCGCCGAAACAGTGAGGAGATCAGGGATGCACTGACGGCTACCGGTAACGAGGTAGACAGGATGGGCCGCATTGTCGAAGGCCTGTTGTTGATCGCTCGCGGTGAGAATCAGCAACTGTCCTTGGATCGAAGGGCATTCGATGTGGTGGATGTAGTGCGCGAAGTAAAGGAGATCACCGTAGCCATGGCCGAAGGCAGGAACGTAGCGGTGTACGCCGAGTCAAGCGGCCCCGTTCAAGTGCTGGGCGACCCGACTCGTGTCAGACAGATCCTTTTAAATCTCGCGTCAAACGCAATACGGTATACATCCGAGGGGAGCGTCACATTCACACTCGCTCGGGCCAACGCGATGGCCAAGGTGGCAGTCGTAGATACGGGGTGTGGGATTGCGCCCGAGCACCTGGATCGCATCTTCGATCGCTTCCACAGAGTGGAGCACTCCCGAAGCAGAGCCCATGGTGGCACAGGTCTGGGCCTAACCATCGCACAG
>JBDHIC010000267.1:0-2008 GCA_039589035.1 Gemmatimonadota bacterium
AAGGCCACTCGGAAGAGAAAGAAGAAGGCCACTCGGAAGAGGAAGAAGGCCACTCGGAAGAGAAAGAAGAAGGCCACTCGGAAGAGAAAGGCTCCTCGGAAGAGAAAGAAGGCTCCTCGGAAGAGAAAGAAGGCCACTCGGAAGAGAAAGAAGGCCACTCGGAAGAGAAAGAAGCGCTGAGCGACCGGTTTCGACCGCCGCGACGTGTTCACGAAAGCCCGCTTCGGCGGGCTTTCGTGTTTCTGACGTGTCTCGCTGCCGGGCTAACGGCGTGCGCGCCATCGGCAACTCGTGGGGCGCGCGCGCCGGTGGCTGCTCTGGTCCACACGATCGACGGGCTATTGGCTGACTCGACGCTGGCCGGGGCGGGCTCCGCGCTCCTCGTCGTATCTCTCGACAGAGGCGACACCCTCTACGCTCGCGAGACGGATCGGCTTTACACGCCGGCATCCAACCGCAAGTTGTTCGTTGCCGCCACTGCGCTTCATTACCTGGGCGCCGACTTCCGATTTCGAACCCCGCTGATCGCGACCGTCGAATCGCAGGGCGACACGCTGAATGGCGATTTGGTGCTGATCGGTCGCGGCGACCCCGATCTGACCACCGACGGGCTCACGTCGCTGGCGGATTCTGTGCTCTCACGAGGGATCCGAGTCGTCACCGGCAACATCACGGTCGACGACGGCTATTTCGACGATGTCGAATGGGGTCCGGGCTGGATGTGGGACGACGGGCCGTACTGGTACTGGCCCTACATCAACGCGTTGACCCTCAACGACAACACCGTATCTGTCGAGGTCGTGCCGGGCGCATGTGTCGGCGAGCCGGTGCAGGTCGAGCTCGATCCACCGACAGCGTATGTCGAGCTCAACGTGGACGCCGTGACATCATCACCGGATGCCGAGTCGACGCTCGAAGTCGAGCGCCACTGGACACCGAAGGAAAACGTGATCGACGTGACCGGCTCGCTTCCGGCGGAGTCGGAACCCGTGGTTGCGATCCGATCGATCGAGGATCCGGCGTTGTACGCTGGAACGGTACTCGCAGAGTTGCTCGGGGCGCGTGGGGTCGAGCTCCTCGGAACGGTGGAACGCGGTACGATCGAAGAAACAGCTATCGATACGCTCGCCATTCACGTTTCCGAGCCCTTGGCGGTGAGCGTAGAGAACCTGCTGAAAGAGAGCGACAACTTGACCGCCGAGCAGTTGCTCAAGGTGGTCGGCGCCGAGCTGTCGGGTGCGCCGGGAACGTACGAGTCGGGACTCGCCGCCGAATATCTCTTTCTCGCCAATCAGGTGGGCATCGACACGCTCGAGCTCAAGCTTGCCGATGGATCGGGAGTCTCGCGCTACAACCTCGTTACGGCGGCGCAGATCGTACAGCTGTTGACCCACGTGATTGACCGGGATGATATCGGCGAGCCGTTTCTGGCCGCGCTGCCAATCGCCGGTGTGGACGGGACACTCGAAGAGAGGATGATCGATACCGCGGCAGCCGGGGTGGCCCGTGCCAAGACGGGTTCGCTGGCGGGCGTGTCCTCGCTCTCGGGCTACGTCCCGAGCGCCAACGGGGAGCGTCTCGCGTTCAGCATCCTGATGGAGTTCTTCGTGGGCCCGACCGCGCCACGGCGCGCGATCCAGGACTCGATCATCAATGCGCTGGCCGAGTTCGCTCGCTAGCGTCGGCCTATCGGTAGTGCGACGGCGGACGAGCGACCGCGCCGACCCCCGTCGCTTGTAGCCCCAACTCTACCGAGCGCGTCGTTTCGAGCGTTTCGGGGTCGATCTCGTCAATTGCGCCTGGCACGACCGCGTGGCTCTCCATCGACAGAAACACCTTCCCGTCGGGTCCGAACGCAAACGTGTGCGGATGGCTCGCACTCGCCGGCTTGGTGGCGATTACCTCTTCGCTCGCGATATCGATCACCGAGAACGACTGGTCGTTGCGGTGCGGCACGTAGAGCCGTTCCCCGGCGGGATCGGTGCGTAGCAGATACGGGCCCTTGCCG
>JBDHIC010000268.1:0-4625 GCA_039589035.1 Gemmatimonadota bacterium
CTCAGCGTGAAGATCCTCGTCGTCGGCAGTGGCGGGCGCGAGCACGCACTTATCTGGAAACTCCGACGTGATCACCCCGATCACGAGTTTCTGGTCACCGGCCGCAACGGCGGCATGGGTGATGTCGCGCGATGCGTGGAGACGAGTCCCACCGACATTGATGGCTTAGTCGATATGGCGCAGCGCGAGCGCGTCGGCTTCACCGCCGTCGGCCCCGAGGTACCGCTGGCGGCAGGTCTGGTGGACGCGTTTCGGGCCGCGGGGTTGACGGTTTTTGGGCCGACCCGGGCGGCGGCGCGACTCGAGTCATCGAAGGCGTATGCCAAGCGCCTGATGCAGACCCATGGGATCCCCACAGCACGGTTCGAGGTCTTTACCGCCAAGGCCCCGGCGACCGCGTTTGCCGAGGAGCTGGGAGTTCCGTGCGTGGTCAAGGCGAGCGGGCTCGCCGCTGGCAAGGGAGCGTTGGTGTGCGAGACGACAACCGACGTCGAGGAGGCACTCGCCGCGTGTTTCGATCGTCGCGATTTTGGCGCCGCCGGGGACGAAGTCGTCGTCGAGGAGTTTGTGGCCGGCGAGGAAGCGTCGATGATCGCACTGACCGATGGGCGGGATCTGCTGCCGCTGCTGCCGTCGCAGGATCACAAGCGGGCCCAAGATGGCGATCGGGGGCCAAACACGGGCGGCATGGGCGCCTATGCTCCAGCCACGATGCTCGATGTGTCCCAACAGGCAGAAATCGTGGAGTCGGTTTTTCGGCCGATTCTAGCGGCGCTCAAGGCGGACGGGGTGGCGTTCTCCGGATGTCTTTACGCAGGGCTCATGTTGACGGCGACGGGCCCGCGGGTACTCGAGTGGAACGTCCGCTTTGGTGATCCCGAGGCCCAGGCTTTGTTGCCGCTCATCGACACCGATCTGCTGGCGTTGCTGATGGCGGCAACGCCTGGGGGTCGGTTGGGTGAGCAAGAGATCGGTTGGCGCGAGGGCGCCTGCGTGACGGTCGTCGCGGCATCGGTCGGCTACCCGTCGGACTACGAAACCGGTGTGGGGATCGACATCCCACCCGAACTGGAAGCCGACGACGCGTTTGATCGCGACGGCGTGGTGGTATTCCACGCTGGCACCAGACGCGAGGCCGGTTGTTTGGTTACCGCCGGTGGTCGGGTGCTCAACGTGACCGCGGTTGGCGCCGATGTCGGTGCTGCGCGGGAGCGTGCGTACGGCGCGCTCGCGAGAATCGAGAGCCCGGCGCTACGGTGGCGCTCCGACATCGGGTGGCGGGAGCTCGCGCGAGCCCACGCCGAGTAGCCGTTTATGCCGGAGCTGCCCGAAGTCGAGACGATCGTGCGCCAACTGGTGAAAGTCCTTCCGGGAAGGCGCGTCGACCGGGTCGAGATCCTAAGAGACAACATCGTGCACGGTTCGTCGGTGAAGCTCACCAGTGCACTCGAGGGGACATCGATCCGTTCAGTCAGCCGTCGGGCCAAGTTCATCGTGGTCGAGCTCGAGAGCGATCGGGTGTGGCTAACACACTTGAGGATGAGTGGCAGCTATCGGGTGGTACAGAGCAGCGACAATGGCGATTCGCTCCCCGTCTACACCCGGGCGACGTTTGACCTCGACAATGGCTCGCGACTCCTGTACGTCGATCCGCGGACGCTGGGCCGACTGGAGATCGTTCCCGCCGTTGATCGGCGTTTACGGTAGCGGTGC
Source organism: Gemmatimonadota bacterium (assembly GCA_039589035.1). Taxonomy (GTDB): domain Bacteria; phylum Gemmatimonadota; class Gemmatimonadetes; order JACCXV01; family JAHWKZ01; genus CAMYLR01. The sequence continues at coordinate 1,714 of JBDHIC010000268.1, forward strand.
TCGAGGATCGTTTGGCCGCCAGCCGTCAGCCACTCAAGACGTTCCTGCTCGACCAGAAGCGGATTGCGGGACTCGGCAACATCTACGTCGCGGAGGCCATGTGGCGGGCTCGGGTTAGCCCGCGCCGAAGGGCGAAAAACGTGGGCCCTGTACGGGCCCGTCGCCTGTATCGGGCGATCATCGACGTGCTCTCCGAGGCGGTTAGCGGATCCGGAACGTCGTTGGGAGGCACGTACCTGAACTTCGCCGACGCCGACGGCGACCCGGGTGAGTTCTACGAGGTGCTAAACGTCTACGATCGCGAGGACCAACCCTGTCGTCGTTGTGGTGAGGCGATCAAACGGATCGTGCAGGCACAGCGCTCGACCTACTACTGCCCGGACTGTCAGCGTTAGGCGCTCGGCAGCGGGCAAGACGCTCCCTCCGAGAAGCCATCCGATTCAACCCCGAGCGCGTGGTTGAACCGGGCGCGGAAGTTCTCCCACGCCAAGAACGCTGTCAGCTCGATGACCTGCTCGTCGGTGAACTCGGTTGCCACGGCGGCGAATACTCCGTCGCTGACGTCCGCGGGTGTGTTTGTCATCGCGTCGGCGAATCGTAGTAGCGCCTTCTCCTGGGCGGAAAAAGCGTCGGATCGCTCGTAGTCGTGGAGCGCCTCGAGTTGCTCATCGGTAATCCCGACGTCGCTGCTCCCGGCAGCGTTGATGTCGATTCAGAAGGGACACCCGACACGCGTCGCGACCCTGAGGACCGCTAACTCCCGCAGATTGACGGGAACCCGACGCGCGCGACGGAGCGCCATTTCCATCTGCCCAGCGCCGTACAGCACAGCAGAATGGCGCGCGTAGAGCTTGAGCGGCGCCGTGACCTTGCCGTATCGGCGACGTGAAACCCAAAACGCGTATCGCGCTAGCGGCGAGCCGCCGCGATCAGAGCCGTCGATCCGTGCCATCGTGTTCTCCTCCAGCGTGAACGTTCAATCGAGACCTTAGAGCTTGATGTGAGTCAGGTCGAAGGTCCCGTTATCGAGCGTCAGAATGCCCGCTGACGGTGGAGCGCCAAACCCGCCGGCAGTGCCCGGATTGAAGAAGCGGATGCCGTCGACGACCTCTGACACGGCGATGTGACTGTGTCCAAACAACACGACATCGGGACCGAGACTCTGAAAGTGACGCGCCAAATGCTCGATGCTACCGCGGGGGAATCGGTGACCGTGGATGACCGCGATCGTTAGCCCGGCTCGATCGAGCACTAGCTCCTCAGGGAATCGCTCGAACAACCCCCTGGTGTCACAGTTGCCGTGCACCGCTGCCACCGGCGCGATCGTCTCGAGCTCGACCAACGTGTGATCGCGGCAGATATCACCGCAATGCACGACCTCGTCTGTACCGCGAAGCGCTTCGTGGAGCGAGGCTGGGACCCGGTCGTGGGTATCGGAGACGATCCCGATCTGCACGGCCCGCTACAGGATCGACTTGCCCAGCGCCGACAGGATGAGCTCCACACCGAGCGCCCCGGTGCGGTTGCGATCGTCCAAGATCGGGTTCGTTTCGACGCAATCCATGCTCACCATCCCACCGCCGTCACTCACCAGCTCGAGCGCCAGGTGTCCCTCTCGATAGTTGACGCCCCCGATGACCGGTGTCCCGACCCCCGGCGCGTAGTTGGGATCGACGAAATCCATGTCCCATGACACGTGAAAGCCGAGCGTCCCCTGACGCACGATCGCCAGCGCCTCTTCGAGCACGGGAACGATCCCTTTCTCGTCTATCTCACGCATCGTGAAGACGCGGATTCCCGATTCGTGGACCACCTCTCGCTCGCCGGCCAACCCCATACCGTGGATGTTGCCACTGATCGTGGTGTCAGAGGTGTTCATGTCGGCGTGGGCGTCGAACCACAACAGCCCCAGGTCGTCGCCTTCACGTGCGGCCCAGGACGCGGCACCGGCGATCGAGCCGATCGACAGCGAGTGGTCTCCGCCGAGCACGATCGGCAATGCGCCGGCTTCAAGTGAAGCCGCGACGCGCTCGGCGAGGGCCCGATTTGTGTCCGCGATCTCGTCCCTGAAGCGTGCTCGCTCGGACCCGGCATCGGCGGACTCGGGGATCCTTACCGCCACGTCGCCGGTGTCGGTGACATCGTATCCGAGGCGGATCAGTCGATCGCACAACCCCGCGATCCGCAGCGCAGAAGGACCCATGTCTACACCGCGTCGCCCGGCGCCTAGGTCGATCGGCACTCCGATCAGGTGAACGGGTCTTCCGTCTGATGCGGCCATTCTACTTCTTGACTCCAGTGTGAAGCGCGGCGATGCCGCGACTCAGCAGACGAAAACGGACGCGCGAGAAGCCGACGTTGGTTAGCATATCGGATAAGGCCTCGCATTCGGGGAAGTCGGCCACTGAGTCGGGCAAGTAGCGGGCGGCGTGGGCATCTCCCGCGATCAGCGCCCCGGCGCGCGGCAGGAGGTGGTGAAAGTAGCCGTGATAGAGGGTCCTAAAGAGCTTGCCCGGTGGCGTTGTGAACTCGAGCACCACCAGCCTCCCGCCGACATCGAGGACGCGGTGCATCTCCGACAATCCGGCCTCGAAGTCGACGAGATTGCGAAGCCCAAAGCCGATCGTGCAGCCGGCGAAAACGCCATCGGTCACGGGCAACGCCAGCGCATCCGCGGCCACCGGGAGAACCGCTTGGCGGCCTTCCAGCTTGCTGGCACCTCGTTGAAGCATCGGCAACGAGAAGTCGAGGCCCACGGCCACCGCGCCTGGAGCGCGTGCAGCGACCGCCCGGGCGAGGTCGAGTGTGCCGGCGCAGAGGTCGAGATATCGACGGCCCGGTATCGGAGCCAGCGCGTCGATGGCGTCTGCCCGCCAGAGCCGGTGGATACCGGCCGACAGAACATCGTTGAA
>JBDHIC010000269.1:0-5399 GCA_039589035.1 Gemmatimonadota bacterium
GTCGACAATCAACGATTGAGGGTGCGGGTCGCGCCGAGCCGAGATGCTGAGGGGGGTCTGGACTATCTATGGGATCCGGTCAACGCGATGTTTGCAGTCGAGTCACACCTCGAGCCACTAGCCGAGAGCGCCCCGTCGGGGGCGACGCTCGGGCGCGGCGGTGTGTTCTCGGTCGATCTGCTGGGTGATGCCACACCCGAGTCGTTGGCGTTGTACCGGTCGACGGAGGGCGCGCCCTCGGCGTTGCTTCTCGAACAACGCGTAGACGGATACCGCGTGCGATTCACCGAGCCGTTGCTTGACCTCGACGTGCTCGGTTTTGAGAAATGGGAGAACGTTCCTGGCGCTGCGAGCTTGCGGATGGTTTCCGAGCTCGGCGGACGTCCGGTACTGTTGCTGACGTTTCCTTCGTCGCAGCCGTCGCTGAGCGCGATCGGCCTCTTTGGGATCGGTGCTGATGGACAGCTGGCGGCGATCGAGGCAGTGACGCGCAGCGGCTCGCAGCCGGCGTTTTTCTTTGACGGGCAGACGGCACTGGGCTCAACCGAAATGGGTTTGCTCGATTTGGACGAAGACGGTGGGTTCGAGGTTGTCGTCGCGAGCGGACGTGTAGAAGGGCAAGTCCCCGACCAACGCGTGGCGTGGCGAGCGAGTGTTTTTCGGTGGGCCAACGGCCGACTCGTTCCGGCGCCGGAGCTCGAGTCGGCGGCGCTCGAGCGGATCGAGCGCCTCATCGCGAGTCGCCCGGAGGATGGCTGACGAAAAGCGGTACGAAGCTCGTTTTAGGGTTAGTCGGTTTCGGCCTGGGCGTCGCGATCCTGCGAACGGTGTGCGTTCCAGTGGGTTCGTTTCGATCCGGTGTCGACCGACTGGAGTGGGGGATGCCCGCCGATAGCGTGCTCGTGGTTCTGGGCCCACCCAACCGCGTTTGCACTCACCCGACCGCAGCTCACCTCGGACTCATTGAGACCGGCGCCACGGAGCTGGTTGGCGTGCTCGAGCGGAACACCACCGAACGTTGGATCTACACCAAGCGGCCACCTCGAAAGCCCGTACCGCGAACCACCGATCCGGAGTGTCGTGCGCCCGCTGGCGCCACCGAGCTCGGGTACGACGATCAGCGACGATTGCGGTGGCGCTTGCAGGAAGCAGGTCGAACGCCGGTTGAGATCGATCCCGGTCTGCGGCGGTAGGGCATGACGCTTACCACACATGAACGGTCCGTATTGGACGGAGCCGATGGCCCCGCGGCTGCTCTGTGCATGCGCGTCGTGGTCGAGATGGGGGAACTTCTGGGCGCCCCTCGCCTGATCGAGATCACCTCTGCGCACATCGACGGATGCCTATATCACGGCGACGGCGGGGTGGAATTTGCGCAGCGGTTGGTCGAGGACGGCGCCCGCGTAGCCGTGCCGACCACACTCAACGTCGGCGCGCTCGACCTTCTGAACCCGAGCCGTGTAAATGCCGACCCCCACAGCTATCAGATGGCCCGGCGCCAGATGGCCGCGTACGAAACCATGGGATGCGCCCCGACCTGGACGTGCGCGCCTTATCAGGCCGGGCATCGCCCCGGCTTGGGCGAGCACGTGGCCTGGGGCGAGAGCAATGCCGTTGCCTTTGCCAACTCGGTGCTCGGGGCACGTACGAACCGCTACGGCGACTTCATGGACATCTGCTGCGCCGTGGTCGCTCGGGCGCCCTATGTCGGCCTGCATACCGATGAGGGACGACTCGCCACCGTGGTCGTCGACACGAGCGCCGTTTCCGACGCACTCAAGGACGCCGACGTGTTCTTTCCAGTGTTGGGGTCGTGGTTAGGGAGGGTTCTAAGGGGGCGAACCGCGGTCATCGACGGCCTGCCTCCCAGCACCAGCGAAGACCGGCTCAAGGCGTTGGGAGCGGCGGCTGCGACGACCGGGGCTGTGGGGCTGTTCCACGTGGCGGGCATCACGCCGGAGGCGCGGCGGTGCGGGCCGCCCGGGATGAGCTGTCGACGGTGGCCGGAGAATCGATCGACGTCGTGGCGTTGGGCAGCCCGCACTTCTCGTTGGATGAGTTCGCCCAGCTCGAGGGGTTGCTGCCCGACGGTCGCTTTCGGATCCCGTTCTACGTTTGTACCGGCCGGGGCGTTCTCGAGCAGCTGGACGCCGAAGGTCGCACCGGGGCGCTGGTCGATGCTGGCGTAAAGATCATCGTCGACACCTGCGTGGTCGTCACGCCCATCCTTCCCTCGACGGGGGGAACACTGATGACCAACTCCGGGAAATTTGCCCTTTACTCGCCCCCAAACATCGGGTACGACGTCGTCTACGGGAGCCTCGAGGATTGCGTCGCGTCCGCACTGACCGGGCGTGTCGAGCGTGACGAGTCCGTATGGGATTGATGGGAGTGCGGTCGAGTGCCGCCCATGACTGAGGTTCGCGGCCGGGTCCTGCTCGATGGCGAGGCGGAAGGCCCGTTCATGCGGCTCAGGGCCCCGATCAGCTTCTGGGGTGGAGTGGACCCCGAGTTAGGGACGATCGCCGACCCGCGCCATCCCGATCACGGAGCCGAGATCAGCGGGCGGATCCTGGCCGTTCCCGAAACGATTGGTTCGAGCTCCTCCAGCGCGATCATGTTGGAGCTCCTGCGAAACGGGAGGGCCCCCGCGGCGCTGATCCTCGGCCAGGTGGACGCGATCCTCGTGCTGGGCATCGTGGTTGGCAGAGAGCTCTCGTACAAAACCGTTCCCGTGGTCGAGGTGGCGCCGCAAGCGACCGGCGCCTTCCATGATGGCGAGTTGGTCCAAGTCACGAGTTCCGGGTCTCTGCGGACGGTCTAGCCACACTCAGCCAGCGTGCCGGTTGACACACGCGCCGCGACATCTATCCTTCGGGTAGTGACGGAAACGAACTTCACTCAGGTTCTTCGTGAACTCGATGCGTTGGACGCCGAGATCGAGGCGATCCGCGTGGCGGTCGATGAAGGCGAAGAGACGTTCTCAGCTGCGCCTACCGCCCGCGAGGCGGCGCTCAGGCACCTCGAGGGCGCGATGCGCCATACGGTGGTTTCCGCCCGAGCGCTGCTCAAAGGTGCCGAGTGGGAGGAGCCCGAGGATAACCTCGATGTACTCGAGATCCTGGTCGAGCACGACGTCCTCCCGGGGCGGGTCGGCGCCACCTTGGTCGGCTTAGCCGAGTACGCGACCAACCACAAAGACGACTCCGGGTGGGAGGCCGAAGAAGACGCGACGAGCGCGTTCGAGCGGCTGTCGGAAGGCGTCGACGCGTTAGCCGAGTACCAGGAGTACGTGCATCACTTTTTGAAAGAATGGGAGCAGTAGTCCGAGCGGCTACGCCCCCCACACCGCCGCGCGCCGACCTCGAGCGGATTTGGCCCTACATCCCGGGTCGACACCGCACCGAGATCATGCGCGATTACGGTGTCCGGGACGTGCTCAAGCTGGCGTCGAACGAGCTCGCCGACCTGGGCGCCCAGGCACACCAGTACCCCGACAGTCAGGCGGTCGCATTGCGCACCGCGGTTGCCGATCGCCACGGCGTTCCGCCGGAGCAGATCGTCATCGGCAACGGCTCGGTCGAGTGCATCGACCTGGTGGCGCGGGCGTTCCTCCGCCCGGAAGACCAGGCGATCGTCGGCTTCCCATCGTTTCCGCGGTTTCAGATCGCCTGCCAGGTTGTCGGGTGCGACGCGGTTTCAGTCCCCCATCAGGACTGGCGATTCGATTTGGATGGAATGATCGCCGCGGTCAGCGACTCGACCCGGGTGGTGTTTGTCGACAATCCGTGCAATCCAGTCGGAGCGCACATCGGGCCGGATGAGCTGACGGCGTTTCTCGATCGGGTGCCGCCCGAAGTGCTGGTTGTGCTTGACGAGGCGTACCACGAGTTCGTCCCCGCGGAGCGGTTGTTGCCGGATGAGATCGAACGGATCAAACGCGGCCACAACCTGGTCGTCCTGAGGACGTTCTCGAAAGCGTACGGGCTGGCCGGATTGCGGATCGGCTACGCGATCGCGCGATCCGAGACGGCGCGAGCGATGAATCGGGTGCGAGAGGCGTTCAACGCCGGTGTCTATGCCCAGGCCGGCGCGTTGGCCGCACTCGAAGACGATCAGCATGTCCGTGACGTGGTCGAGCTCGTGTCTATCGAGCGCGACTGGTTGGCCGGCGAGCTGACACGCCTTGGATTCTCGACGATCCCGTCGGAGACAAACTTCTTGTTCACGCAACTGGGCTCTGGTGCCGAGGGACTGCACCAGGGGCTCCTCGAGCGTGGAATCATCATCCGACCGATGGTGGCGCCGGGCATCGAGACGTGGGCCCGAATCTCGATTCCTGATCGGGTGGGCGGACAACGCCTGATAACCGCCCTCGAAGAGTTGGTTGCATGACGCGTGTGGCGTTGATCGGCGGCGATGGCGTGGGCCCGGAGGTCGTCGACGTCGCGCGCCGCGCGCTGGAGGTGGCCGGTCAACGAGCGGGCGTCGAGTACGCATTCGAGTCGTTTCCGTTTGGCGCCGAGCACTATCTAGAGACCGGGGAAACCCTGCCCGACGACGCGTTCAAGCGGCTGAAGAGCGATTTCGACGCGATTCTGCTGGGTGCGGTTGGCGATCCCCGCGTCGAGGACAGCACCCATGCGCGCGACATCCTGCTGGAACTGCGGTTTAAGCTCGATCTCTACATCAATCTGCGACCAGCCCGCCTGCTGCACCCGGATTTGTGTCCGCTTCGACCCCGGCCGGACGGCACGGAGCGCTCGATCGACGTGGTTGTATTCCGCGAAAACACCGAAGGCCCTTATGTCGGCATGGGTGGCAGCTTCAAGCCCGACACGCGCGACGAGGTGTCGATCAACGAGGACATCAACACGTACCGAGGTGTCAAACGGATCGTTCAGGCAGCGTTTGATTTCGCTGTCGAGTGTGGCTACGAGCGAGTGACGATGTGTGACAAGGCCAACGCCATGCCGCATGCCCACAGCCTCTGGCGTCGCGTGTTCGCCGAGATCGCGACCGACTTTCCGTTTGTCGAAACGGAGGCCGAGTACATCGACGCGTTGATGATGAAGCTGGTTCAGAACCCCGATCGGTACGGCGTTATCGTGACAAGCAACTTGCTCGGCGACATCGTTTCCGATCTGACGGCGGCGCTCGTCGGCGGCCTCGGTATGGCAGCGTCGGCCAACCTCCACCCCGGAAGGGTCGGCGTGTTTGAGCCTGTTCACGGATCGGCGCCGGACCTGGCGGGTACCGGAACCGCCAACCCGATGGCGACGATCCTCGCCGCGGCGTTACTGGCCGAGCACACCGGTGCGCCGGCGGTGGCCCAAGCGCTCGACTCAGCGGTCGTGGATGCGGTTGCCGAGGGGGTACGGACCCCGGATCTCGGTGGC
>JBDHIC010000270.1:0-2293 GCA_039589035.1 Gemmatimonadota bacterium
GCCAGCTCGATCTCTTCAGCGGCCTGCGCCAAGTCTCCCCTGAGAAAATGGACGTAACCGATAAATGCGTGGCTGCTTCCGTTATCAGGCTCGATCGTGATGCGTCGACGAAACCACCGCTCGGCTTCGTCGTAGTCGATGAGGTCGATGTAGATGGTACCCACTAACTGGTAGAACTGACCGTTGGTGGGCTCGAGCGCCACGGCCCGTTTGGCCGCTATCACCGCTTCGTCCAATCGACCCAGCTCGTACAACGAGAACGCCAATCCCTCCGTGGCTCGCGCGTAATTCGGGTTAAGCTCAAGCGCGCGCTCGGCGTTCTCGACCGCGCCGTCATAATCCCCGGCTTGCCACATCGCGAACCCGAGCGCGTAGTGGCCGTCGGCGAAGTTTGGATCGAGCTCGATCGCCTTTTGGCTCGCCACTCGCGCTGAGTCGGCCCACGCTACTTCCGCAAAGAACGACCGGAAGACGTAGGCTTGTCCGAGTCCGGCGTACGCACCGGCGTACTCGGGATCGATCGCCAGCGCCTGGTTGAAGAGATCGACCGCGGTATCTATGCCTTGTGTCATTCCGGTCATCGTTTCAACCGAGCCCCATAGGTAGTCGCGGCCTTTGAGATACAGATCGTAAGCGGTGAGGTCGCCAGTCCGGCCCGCCGCGATCGCTTCGATCTCAGCCCTCGACAACGTCGCCTTAAGCGCGGTTGCGATCTCCCCGGCGATCTCGGTCTGGATCTCGAAAATATCGGTCAAGTTCCGGTCATAAGTCTCGGCCCACATGTGCTCGTCGGTCTCGGCGTTGACGAGTTGGGCGCTGATCCGCACGCGATCCCCTTGCCGTCGGACGCTGCCCTCTAGGATCGTAGCAACGTCCAACTCCTGACCGATCTGGATCATGTCTTTCTCGGTATTCTTATACTGCATCGTCGACGTGCGGGAGATGACGTGCAGATCTTCGATCTTCGAGATCGCGGTCAGGATGTCGTCGGTGATTCCGTCGCTGAAGTATTCGTTCTCGGGGTCGGCGCTCATGTTCTGAAACGGGAGGACGGCGATCGAGCGGTCGATCTGGGCGACGGGGGCGGTCGAAACCGTCGAGTCGCCGGCCGCCGACGGCTCGCTTTCCCGATCCACGACCCAAGTGACCAACACCAAGGCCAAGACTCCCAGCGCGGCCGCGAGCCCACCACGCCAGGTGAGCCAGCGTGGTGCGCGGACCCGGGTGGCTTCCGCAGTAGGCATCGTCGCAGCGGCCTGCATCGTCGGTTGCGCGTCCTCCAACGAAACCCCCTCAGCCAGCGCGACCCCGTAGACCGCGATCGCTTCGCCGATGTCTTTTAGCTCGCGATCACCTAGCGACTCCACTTCGAAGTCGTCGCGCCTTCGGAGCTGCAGCCACACGTACTCGCTCGCGACCACCTGCCCAGGTTTGGCGACCGTCTGAAGACGTGACGCGAAATTGACACCGTCGCCATATGCGTCGCCGTCCGCTGTCGTTACGATTTCGCCCAAGTGGAGACCGGCGTGGGCCCGAGCGGGGATGTCTATCCTCTGCGATTGCTTCTCGAAATCGCTCACGATCTTGAGCGCCGTACGCGCGGCGCGGTCGGTGCTGCTAAAGACGACCAGCGCGCCGTCGCCGAGGAACTTCACGAGTCGACCGTCGTAGCGGTCGACGACGTCACGGGTTACCGACTGGAAGAGATCGACGAGTCGGAGCGCTTCGTCTTCGCGCTTAGCGGCTAGGCTCGTGTACCCAGCTACATCGACGAACAGCACCGCCGCCAGGCGGCGGTCGCCAGATTCTACCGTCACGCTCACATCGGTAATCTAGGTCGCAGCCGATCGCTCGGCTTTCGAAACAGGGCGCTCTCGTCTACCCAATGTGGACGATCTCCGCGTCCTTCGCCGTGGCGGTTACGAGCTCCCGAGCGTGATCTGCGGGGCAACCAAAGACCGTGGCAACCAAACACTGCGGTACCGGCCACGTCGGCCGTCATGCACGTGTCGGCGCTGACCGTCACGCTGTGAAGCCGCGAGCGGCGGGGAGCACCGGTGACCGGATCGAGCAGGTGGTGGTAGCGACGGCCGCGGTGCTCGAAGAACTGCTCGTAGTCGCCCGACGTGGCGATCGCTCGGTCTTGGACTCGCACTGTATGCGTGATTCGGTCGCGATCGTCGGATGAACGGATCCCGATCTCCCACGGATCACCGTCGTCGGAAACGCCGAGCGCGTAGAGGTCTCCACCGACATTGACCAACGCGTTGCGGACCCCCCACTGGCGGAGCGC
>JBDHIC010000271.1:0-3707 GCA_039589035.1 Gemmatimonadota bacterium
TCGTCGCCCACGCCGCGACCTTTATGGGCCTCCCCTACCTGTGGGGCGGGACGTCCGAGAAGGGGTTTGACTGCTCGGGTCTCGTTCAACGGGTCTACGGCCTCCACGGAGTGCGCCTACCACGCGACGCGGATCAGCAATCGGTGATCGGATCCGAAATCGACCCCGGCGCGGGTTGGGCAGTGATCCAAGACGGAGATTTGGCATTCTTCGTGGAGCCACCCGGCGAGCGCGTGACACACGTCGGAATCCTGACCACAGGCGGGCAGATGGTGCACGCGTCAACGACCCGCAACGGGGTCGCGTGGGATACACTCAATCCGGTGGATCCGATGCAATCGGGGTTTGGGAATCGTCTGATGAATTGGCTTGTCGGCGTGCGTCGCGTGCTGGAGTCCTAGTTCTCCGACTCCGAGGTTATCGACACGAATCTCGTACCCGCCAGCTGGTACCGGAAGTCGCACCGACCTCCACGGTTGTGATTGATCAACGCGCGAAGGTCGGGTGACCGCACGACATATACGCCCTCGAAGTCGCCGCGGTCGAAGTCGGCAGCCAGCGAATAAGTAATAACGTTCAACGAGTCTGCCGGGGTTGCGCGGGCGACGATCGAGTCGGGCAGCGAAACGGGCTCATCGACTCGCATCGAGACTTCGACGTGGTCACCCACAAACTCACCCTCGAGTTCCACGATCGGATTCATCTTGATCGTCGTCTTGTTGGTCGTCATCTGGATCACGTCCATGATGAACCCGGTCATTACCGGCGGTCCATCGGCGTCGACGCAATCGGTCGACGATTGCACGATCCGGGTGGCGTATCTCCCGGTCCAATTGGAGGACGGGAACTCCTCCGAGCCGGAGCCGCAGGCGATCAGCAGGCCCAGACAGAGAGGCGCAATCGTGACCCACGGACGTCGCGCTTTCATTTGACCGGCTTTCGAATCTCGACGTTGACTTCGGCCGCTAACGCTGGAAACCGACGTCCTATTCTGCGGTTGACGAGGTAGAACCAGCGATAGTCCTCCAGCGGCAGCCACTTACGCGCTGAAATTAACCGAAAGCCCCGGATCGCACTGACTGGATAAGGACTCAGCAGCTCGTTCAGCGAGCGCATCGAAAAGAAGTGACAGTGAGCCCGGACGCGCTTGCGACCCCGATGGCGGAAGTGCGCGCGAGCCAACTTGGCAATCAACGGCAAGTGCATGGGGACCCCGAGGATTAGCAAGCCGCCGGGGCGCAAGACGCGCATCCAATCCTCGAGCGCTGCGCGCGCGTCCTCCAGGTGCTCCAGGACATGGCTAGCGATGACGACGTCGAAGGAGTCCGCGCCCATTGGAAGCGGGCCCTTCTCGAGATCGTGATCATCGATGATTCGATCGTAGCCCAGTTGCTTGCAGAGCTCGACCCGGTCGGGGTGGATCTCGATCCCCGTCCAGTGGGCCGCTACGCCGGCATGATCGACAAAACGCTTGGCTGGCCCGGTTCCCGACCCGACGTCCAGAATCTCTAGAACCCGATCCGGTTGCGACAAATCACGCACCGCCGGCACCATGTCCTGATAGCGAGCTAACCGCAGCTCGTAACGCCGGTAAGCGGGGACCACGTCGAAAGCCAACACCTGGCGGCGGGGCGTGCGGCGAAGGTGTTCTGTGGCATCGATCTCGGCGGTTCTACTTAGCATGGAATTCAGGGGGTTTCGGGCAACGTCGATCGCTAGGCCGACAAACCTAGTCGAGCCCGATTTCGGGGAAAAGGCCTACGGTGAACCACCGGTGGGGACGATGAGGGCAACGAGCGACTGGTCGCCGCGAGCCAGCGGGTAGGCGACAACGATCGTCTCATCGAAGCGAGAGATCATCTCCTTGACGAACGCTTCTTCGCCGCCGTCGACTTCGACGCGGAGAAACATCCGGTCCCAATCGGATAACCGGGGTCTCGCGACCGGGAAGGATCGTAACCTCGTCCAACCGTCGGACCTCGCCGGTAGCCAACAGCTCCCGCAATCGGGCGGCACCCTCGCCCTCGCGCCAGACTTCCTTGAGGCGCTGAATCTCGACGTCCCTCGGCGCTCCATCCTCGGCCAAGAACAGGATGACTCGGTACGACCGCGACGCGCGGTCGGTCGGGTCCTGGGCCATCGCAGTCACAACGAGTGATACCGTCGCCATCAACGCGAACAACGGCGAGCCAATGGTCCAACGCGATAGATATGTCAGCATTGAAAATCCCCTCCTCGGACGGAATGTACCACCCGAGGAGGGGAAGGTTCCGTGGAGCTATTCGGTTGAGGCGAAGCCGCTCGGAGCGGGCACTGGCTCTGACGCTGGACGTTCGGGGGTTTCCCCGTTATCCCAGCTGTATCGAGTTCCAAATCGGGTCAGCAGGAAGAGCCCGAAACCGACCGTCCAGGCGGCGAACTGGATCACCAGCCCGATCGCCGTCACGATCCCACCAAAGATCCCGAACGGACCACCGATCAACCCGAGCGCGCCGCCAAACAGCGTCAGCACGGTAAGAAAGCCGACGCCAACCAGAATCGACAGGTACGGGTTGGTGTGATCCCACCCGAACCGCCGCTCGGCCTCATGACCGATGTACTTGGCGACGGCGACGAAACCGAGCAGGATCCCGATCGCCAACGCCAACATCGCGAACGGTATCACCAGCAACAGCGGGATTCCGATGATCGAGATGGCGAGAATCACCGTCGTCATGACCAGCACGGGGATAAACAAGAGCCAAGAGACTAAACCGACAGCGGCGGCTTTCCACGCCGAGGTCGCCATCCGATACTCCATCCGCTCGACCGGTCCGCGAGCCAGCAGGAACGCCAGGCTAACGATGAACGCCAGAAAGGCGATCCACAGCACGGTACCGATCAGCCCACCGATCTCGCCGATCATCGGGCTGAAGCCAAACCTGGGGTGGAAATCGAGGTTCGGTCCGAAGGCGACCTCATTGACGGCACCATGGACCACCGCACCCGGCGCACGATGGATCGTGCCACCCACCGAGGTCACCTCACCTTCGACCACCGCGTTAGGGCCCAACCGGACCGAGCCGCCGACCGCGACGACGGAGCCATCCACGTGACCATCCACGCGGGCCGAGCCGCCGACCGCCACCACGTCCCCTTCGACGTGCCTGCCGGCTGGAACGGTGACGCTTCCGCCGACTCGAACTTGGTCGCCTTCCTCGCTGACGAACGTGGCGCCCTCATGGTCCTCATCATCCAGCGGTTCATCTTCTTCACCACTCGGTTCGGCTGCGGTGTCATCCGTCGTTGCCGCATCGGTAACCATGTCCGCCGCCGCATCTGCCGCCACGTCACCAGTTGGTGGTGGTCCGATCCCGAACAGGACGCGACGAGTGGTCGAGTCCATGAACGAGAGCCGCGTGATATCCTCGGCGTCGTCGCCGATGCGCTGGGTCAACTCAGCGCCAGTCACCGGTTCCCCATCGATGCCAATCGAGCCGTTTGCCAACTCGATCGACTGGACGTCCGTGCGGTATCTGGGCATCAACACGACGCCGTCCTGGATGGGCAGCACCTGGTACCGGCGTTCAATCCGGTCCCGTAGCTCACCCAGTGTGGGTGCAACTTCCTGCGCCGCGGATCCCGCGGTCGCCTGCGCCAGGCTGGTCGGAGCGAAGCTCAACATGAGCAACGTTCCAAGCGTCAGGGCGCGCCAGAGATTCGTCGAC
>JBDHIC010000272.1:0-2107 GCA_039589035.1 Gemmatimonadota bacterium
ATGAAGTACAGATCTTGAAGAACGATCTCTGGCTCGACGCGGGACTGCATGCGGTCGAGTCGCTCGAACAGCAGATCTTCCACAGTCGGATTCGAAAAGAGTTGGGCCCGGCTTCAGCCGCGACGACAGACTGAACCGGGTCGTGAAAAAGCCACGATCGAAGATAGGTACCCGCGCCCGGGCTGCAACCGGACCCCGGGAGTTGGCTCAGACCTAGCCGGCGTGTGCCGCACTCGCCTCCAGTGCCTGCTCCGGCACCTGCAGCAAATACGGGACGCGGAATCGCATCAGGCTGCCCTCGCCAGCCTCGGACTCGGCCCAGATCCGTCCGCCGTGGAGCTCCACCAGTTGGCGGGTGATAGCGAGCCCTAGTCCCACGCCCTGATAGGCTCGTGTCGGTGATGCATCGACCTGCCGAAAGGCCTCGAAGATCTCGTCCAGTTTCTCGGGCGGGATGCCGATTCCCCGATCGGATACCGATCCTTCCAATTCACCATCGAAGAGTCGCGCTGACACTCTTATCTCGCCCTCTTTGGAGAACTTGACCGCATTCTCCACGAGGTTCAGATAGACTCGATAGATCTTCTCACCATCCATGTAACACGGCTGCAGCTGATCATCGATATCGACCACGAAGCGAAGCCCACCAACCTCTAGAGGCTGCACCGTTTCGACCACGGACGTGATCAGCTTCTGGAGATCGACCAGTTCGTATTTCAACGGTGTACGTCCCTCTTCCTGACGCGCGAAATCCAATAGCTGCGAGATCATCTCGAGCAAGTGTTGACTGTTGCGGCCGATGCTGCTCAAGATCCGTCGTTGTTCCTCGTTGACCGGACCGCACATTTCGTACTCCAGGATCTCGGTGTTGGCGATGATCGAGGTTAGCGGCGTCTTGAGCTCGTGACTCGTGTTGGAGAGGAACTCCGACTGCAACGCGTTGATCCTCTCGAGTTCGGCGTTTATCTCGGTCAGCTCATCGTTTATCGCCCGAACCTCGGCTTCGATTCTCCGTTGCTCGGTGAGATCGATCAATTCAAACTTGATCGCCGACCGTCCCTCCCAAGCGATCAAATCCCCAAAAATGACGACCGGTACAACTTCCCCGTTGGAGCGCACGATTTCGACCTCGAAGCCGGTTTCAGAATGTTCCCCGTCGAGCAAACCCCGCAGACGGTTGGCGGCTTCCTCCCGGTATTCCTCGGCGATGTACTCGAACGGCTCCTGGCGATCCAGGTCTCGGAAGCTCCACCCGGTGAGCTGCTCAAACGTCCGATTTGAGAACAGGTACTTTTCTCCCTGGTAGACGATGATCATGTTCGGATCGTCGTCTAGCATGCCACGCGGGGCAAATACTAGGCGCGCCTCCTCGACGCCCAGGATGATCATTCCCACCGCCAGTAT
This sequence comes from Gemmatimonadota bacterium, assembly GCA_039589035.1. Classification (GTDB taxonomy): domain Bacteria; phylum Gemmatimonadota; class Gemmatimonadetes; order JACCXV01; family JAHWKZ01; genus CAMYLR01. The sequence goes on from JBDHIC010000272.1 coordinate 1,405, forward strand.
GACGTATAAGCCGATCTCCATGGAGGGTAACCACGCCGGGGGGATAGGCTGGGCGGCGAATATCCACCCGACCGGGAGCAGAGCCCCCCAAGCGACTAGCGCCAGGCCCGCCACGGGAGCCCCGATCGACGTCCTGCGTCGACCAAAGCGATCGACCATCCAACCTGCCGCGATCCACAGTGCCCCCACTGCGCCCAGCGTGGTTGCCCACGGTCGGCCGGGAGCGGGCAGCCACTCGATCACGGCTGCGACCACCACGACCATCAACACACCGACCACGAGGCCGATCAACACCGCCCTTCGGCGACCCAACTGAGACGCAGCAGCGATCGCCAAGCCACCCAAGAAGACGAGTCCGCCGGCGAGCGACAGCAAGAAAACGTCTGGAACGACCCATGGAAGCGTAGGCGGTTGATATAGGAACGCGATCGTATGACGCACCATCAGGACGACCCAGGCCAGCCCCCACAGGAGGAACTGCACCATCTTGTGCTGCCAGTAGAGGTAGAAGAACAGCGTCGCCAACACGGCGAATAGACAATCCCCCCAGACACCCCGACCGGCTGTCCGGGCGTCAGCCTCCGCAGCAGAGATATCATCCCGAAATCTCCGCGTGTCACCAAACGGGAACGCACACACCCAACCCGATCGGACCAGTTCGATGTTCACGATCATTTCGTCGCGTTCCAAGTAGGCCAGCAAC
>JBDHIC010000273.1:0-2712 GCA_039589035.1 Gemmatimonadota bacterium
GTTGCGGTTTGGGGTGTTCGCGAGGGGATCAAAACCGGCGTCCAGCGCAAGCCGTTCGAGCCACGCGAAGCCACGCGAGCGCTTTGGGCGGCAAAGTGGGAGCTATTCCTGCCGATTCTCGTGCTCTTCGTGATCTTCCGAGGGATCGCCACGCTGGTGGAAGCGGCTGCTCTCGCCGGACTCTACGCCTTTGTTACCCAGTGTTTCGTGCACCGGGACGTGTCGCTGGGCAGCGACCTGGCGCGCGTGTTCCGCCAATGTCTCGTGCTCATTGGCGGCGTGTTACTGATCCTCGGGATGGCAATGGGCTTCAGCGGCTACATGGTCGACGCGATGGTCCCCATGCGCGCGCTCGAGTGGGTGCAGAGCCACATCGATTCGCGGATCGTTTTTCTGCTCTGTCTTAACATATTCCTGCTCCTGGTGGGCGCAGTGATGGACATCTTCGCTGCGACCGTGGTGATCGTTCCTCTCATCGTCCCGCTGGGCGCGGCGTTCGGGATTCACCCGATCCACCTCGGGATCATCTTTGTGGCCAACCTGGAGCTCGGTTACCTGACCCCTCCGATCGGCCTGAACCTCTTTCTGGCGTCCTACCGCTTCGATAGGCCGGTGCTCGATCTCTACCGCGCCGCGGTGCCGTTCCTTCTAATCCTGGGTTTGGGGGTTCTTCTCATCACGTATGTTCCGTGGCTCACGACGGGTCTGCTGACGCTCTTCGGGCGGTAAGGCCCTCTCCCGCCCTCCCCTTGTGGTTCCGACCCGAACGAGAGAGACTTCTAGCGGCATAACCAGCCGCCGAAAGGGGAGAGCATGACTGGATTGCGGGTGCGGACCGCGGCTGCTCTGGTGATCTCCACGCTGGCGCTAGCGTGCGGGGGCGGGGAAGAGACACCGCGAGATCGACGACCAATCTGAATAACGGGGCAAAGCAGGCCAGCGGAGCGATCGCACCGTGTGACCTGCTCACCGCTCAACAAATAGCCACTGTGCTGGCCGACCCGGATGAGGGGATGGCGGTCAAGACCGGGGGCTCGATGATCGAGGGCGTCGACGCATACCAATGCTCATACTCGAATGCCAACCACGATCTGTTGACTGTGACCGTGCACGTCGCTACCGATAACACACTGTTCACGGAGATCGAGCCCCGACGACCGATGTCGGAGCTCTACGACGAGATCCGTGAGATCGAGGTCGGCGACGGAGGTTGGTTATACGGCGACCCGACCGAAATGAAGTTGACCGCGGGTCAGGGTAACTCTGTAATCGAACTGGAGCTTATGACAGCCGACGCCGGTGAACTCGGTGACGCGCTCATCGAACTCGGCAACACGATTGCCAATCACATCGACTGAATCGGAGAGAATTCAATAAGCAAGATAGCAGGCCTTGTACTCACCTTGATGGTTGCGACCCTTCTCGTGTCGGCGACCTCTCTTCGTGCCCAGCACGTCGGTAACATCGCCATCAACCCCTACGCGGGCGGGATCATCTTCGACGACGGTGCGGTCAACGACCTCGGGCTGGAGGTCGATGTCGGGGGGATCTTCGGTGCACGAGCGATCGTGGCGCTGCCGGGCAATTTCCGACTCTTTGGCGCCTACGGCTACGCGCCGCTCTCCCTGGATGCGTCGGGCTTTGTGGGCGAGCCGCTGACCATCACCGACCTCGACGCCAACAGTCATGTCTACTACGGCGGTTTTGAGTACAACCTCTTCTCTCGGGTTTCGCCGACGACACTACTGCTTTCCGCTGGCATTGGTGGGATGACGGTTGACCTGGAGGGCGTCGATGATCAGACCGATTTCTTGGCCAGCGTCGGAGCCGGTCTGACGCATCGGGCGACCGATCACATCACGTTTCGGGCCGAGGTTCGCGATCACATCATGTTCTGCACCTCCAGCGCCGGTGGTGTAGTGGAAACGGTGGCGGCCTGCTTCGACGACGAAACGCTCAACCATATCGAGATCTCCGGAGGTATTGAGATCTGGCTGTTCTGATCTGATGCATCCCCAGCCGCGCACGATCCCCGAGCTCTTCCTGCAAGCCGTCGAGCGCCACGACAACCCCGCGTTCATGCGCTACAAGGCGGGCGGCGAGTTCGTGTCGATCCCGGCGCGCGAGTTCCGCAAGGAGGTCGAGTTGGCGGCGTTCGGGCTGATCGAGCTCGGGGTCCAACAGGGCGATCGTGTCGCGCTGCTGTCGGAGAACCGACCCGGGTGGGCGTTCGCCGACCTGGCGACGTTGTCGGTCGGCGCGTGGTCGGTGCCGATCTACACCTCGCTCATGCCGGACGAGATCGCGTACATCCTGAATGACTGCAGCGCGGTGGCGTGCTTTGTGTCGACCGCCGAGCAGCTGGCCAAGCTCGATGCCATACGTGCGCGTTGCCCGGCGCTAAAGCACGTCATCACGCTCGAGCCGATCGAGTCGACCGATCCGTCGACGATGACCGCACGGACCTTGCTCGAACAAGGTCAGGCGTTCCGCTCGACATCGCCCGGTGTGGTCGAGCAGCGGCTGGCGGCGATCGAACCCGAACACACGGCGTCGATCCTCTACACCTCGGGCACCACCGGTCAGCCCAAGGGCGTCATGCTGTCGCACAACAACTTCGTCACCAACGTGATCGACGGGCTCAAATCGCTGGTCATCTTGACGACCGACACGAACCTGTCGTTCCTGCCGTTGTCGCACAGCTTCGAGCGC
>JBDHIC010000274.1:0-2571 GCA_039589035.1 Gemmatimonadota bacterium
GAGCTGCAAGAACTCGAGGCTGGCGACAGCATCCCGCTCGTCGAGGGTCGCGTGTATGAGCGGGTTCATTCTGTGGATCGGCTTCGATCCACGGTGTGGATCAGCACCGATCAACCCACCACCGGCAGCTGGACCTGGGTTTTGGACCCGATCGATGAAAGCCACACCCGCCTGATCACCCGTTTGCGTGGGTCGTATCAGTGGACCTCGCCCATAATCTTGTTTCAGTTCTGGATCGATTGGGGCGACTTCCCGTTCATGCGCAAGTCCATGTTGGGAGTGAAGCAGCGAGCCGAGGGCGAGATCACGGACACCTACGCCAGTGGCGTCATGGAAGGCGTGCAGTGGGGCATTGCGTTGTTGGAGTTTCTTATCGCTATCTGGTTGATGTTCCGGCGCCGGTGGTGGCGACCGTGGTTGGTGGCCCTGGCGACAGGCGCCGTCTTCGGGATGATCTTCTATCTGACTCTCCCGCTCTGGATCGGGTCTCTCTTGTTGGCAGTGATCCTTCTCGGGTTGGTGTGGGCACATCGTACAGCAGAACCTCTATTGAACCTCAAAAGGAGTGCACCATGACGGGATCTCGCTTTGGACTCTTCGTAACCCTCTTGTGCGTGACTCTTGCGAGTTACGACGCGACTTCCCAGGATCTCCTGGCTCAGACGCCGGGCGACGATCCGGCCCAGGCGCTTCTCGAAGCGGACCGACTCTTCGCCGAGGAGGCGGCCGAGCGCGGGACTGATGGATGGCTCGCGTGGTTCGAAGCCGATGGCACGATGGTGCAGAGGCGAAGTTCGTGGACACGAAGCGATCCGAGACATGATGGACCCATTCTTTGCCGACTCGACAGCTCAGCTCGTCTGGGACCCGATCCGCGCCGAGATCAGCAACGCGAACGATCTCGGGTACACGATCGGAAGCTATCGAGTGATTCGGGTAGGGGCCGCTGAAGACGAGCCGCCGCTCAGCCACGGGATGTACCTGACCGTGTGGCGACGTCAAGCGGACGGCGCGTGGAAAGTCGCGGCTGACATCGGAGCCCCTGCGGGCGAGTAGCTACCGCGCCGGTTTCACTCCTCGCCCACGGGTTGCAGGGGAATTACCAGGCTGATCGGGCTACCGGAAAACCGGACCAGCCGTTCTACCGTCTCATACCCATCGAGCACGATCCGAATTGTGCCCTCGGTGAAGTGGCGCGTGACGCTTCCACCCGCCCTCGGACTGTAGACGGCAGCCTCCTGCTCTCTGAGGTCAAACTCGTACTCGAGCGGCGTGGTCCCTAGCGAGTAAAACTCCTCGCCGAGAGAATCCGCGTTCAATGCTCCGTAGACTCCCTCGACAGCGGCGTGCACCTCCAGGTCGCCACGACGCTGGAGAAACACCTCGGCGCCGCTCGGTTCCGTCTGTACCGACAACTCTTGGGTCGACGCGCAGCCAACCAGGACCGTCAATCCTGCTGAGAGGACAAAGGGGAACCTCATATCTCGACCATAGGTGGACCGAGATCGGAGTGTCTGTGGGGAGAGACCCGCGTCGGGTTGCGGGGGCTCTGATGTCAGCGGTTGGACTACCAGCTGTCCCAGATTTCGTCTCGCGATTCGGTCAATTGTTCGGGTTTTGTCAAAGCGATCCTATAGGCCCGAGACGCGGAATAGACCCCGCCGGGGGTCCGTTTCTGGGGACATCAAGCCCGCATGGACTTCAACCTGAAGGAGAGTCAAATGCGCGTTCTTTACTCAGTACTTGGTGTCGCCGTGAGCGCCTTCTCGCTGGCAGCTCTGCTGGCGATGACCGTTCCTGAGCCCTCGTCGGGGGGCACACTCACCGCCGAGCTTGGTCCCGTCACCGTGATCGCCGTAGAGACACCGCCGGTCTTGGCGAGCAGCGATGATAGTAAACAGATGAAGACCGGGAATTGCTAGAATTGATGTCTCTCGGTTCTCACGCATCTCTTCTGCTGGCCCGCTCGGTGATCGCGTTCGTGTTCTTGTGGCACGGCATCCCAAAGGCGTTCAATATCGCTGCGGCGATGGACAAGTTCGCCGGTTTTGGATTGCCTCCCGTTCTGGGACCGATCACCGGGTGGGTCGAGGTCGTAGCGGCTTCACTGCTGCTGCTTGGACTGTTTTACCGCACTGCGGTGCTTCTGCTGCTGATCATCATCGTCGGGGCCTTGGTAACCGTTCAGATCCCTAGCGGAGTTTCCGCCGGACTCGAGCGCGATGTCATGATTCTGACGGGGCTCACCCTGCTCGCGTCTTTGGGCCCCGGGCGGTTCGCGTTGTCAGTGAAACACCTACAAGTGCCAATTCAGCAAGAAACCCGCTTGACGGCGGAGCGATGACCTCGTACGCTGATAATCGAAAGCGGCAAAGGTCCGCCAGATTTTATCGTCAAGAGGATTCTAGCGATGCCTGTTTACGAGTATCTGTGCGAGAAGTGCGAGAAGACGTTCACCATCACTGAGCACATGAACGAGCACGACGAGATCAAAGAGCCACCACCGTGCCCAGAGTGCGAGAGCAACAAGACACACCAAATCTTCTCGACCTTCTTCGCCAAGACGAGCAC
>JBDHIC010000275.1:0-2353 GCA_039589035.1 Gemmatimonadota bacterium
CTGGGGTGCGGTGATCGTCTTTGGTGGACAACTCGACGCGGTCACCGAACTGTTGATAGAAGCCCAGCGAATATCTCCGGTTCCGTTGCTTTTGACCGGCGACTTCGAGCGCGGGTTTGGTCAGCAGTTTCCTACCGACGGCACCGTCTTCCCGCCGCTGATGGCGCTTGGTGCCGCCGCCGATGTCGGGTTGGCCGAAGCGGTTGGCGCGGCTATCGGCACCGAGCTCCGGGCGCACGGCTTTCACGTCGATTTTGCGCCGGTGGCCGATCTGGCGATCGAGCCCAAGAACCCGATCGTTGGCACGCGCGCGGCCGGTGATGACCCCGGTCGAGTTGCACCGATCGTAGCCGCAACAGTGGAGGGAGTTCAGTCGGTGGGTGTGGCGGCGGCCGTCAAACATTTCCCCGGTCACGGCCGGACGACGACCGACAGCCATCACGCGCTGCCTGTCGTCCACGCGACGCGCGACGAACTCGAGGCGACCGATTGGGTGCCGTTTCAGGCCGGATTGCGAGCCGGAGCGCGGATCGTAATGACGACGCACGTAGCGTTTCCGGCGCTCGAGCCGGACGGGCAAACGCGACCGGCGACGTTCTCAACAGCAGTCAATGAACTCTTGAAGCGCGAGTGGGGGTTCGATGGCGTGATCTGCTCGGATGCGCTTATGATGGGGGCGGTAGCGGGCGAGACTCCCGAACAAGCCGCTCACCGGGCGCTCGAGGCGGGCGTCGATTGGCTTCTCTATCCGCGCGATCCAACTACTGTTCACCGAGGGCTCGTTTCGGCGATCGAAGACGGTCGGCTGGACCGCGCGCGCTGCGAGCGAGCCGCTGCTCGTTTGCTGCGTCTCAAGCTGTGGGTTTTGCGTCACCCGGCCGCGGGTCGAGCTTCCGATCCAGCTGATCTGGCGGATCGTACGGCTGGCGCAGCGCTCACCGCCCGTCCCGCCGACCCACCGTCAGATCACGACTGGCCCGACGGTGCTCAGTGGACCGTCGTTCTAGATGGCGAGATCGAATCCGAGGAAGTGCGGTTCGCGGAGTGGTTAGCGCCCGAGGCAGGCGATCGGATGGTCATCATCGACACGACCCGTGGCGAGGAGCAGGCTCGCGAAAGGATCGCCCTTGCGCAGCGCTGCGCCTCGAATAGGCCCGTCGTGTGCGCGGTCTTCAGCCCTATCCGAGCTTCCAAGGGACGTCACGGACTATCCGAGCTCGGCAGCGATATGGTCAACGCGGTCACTGGACCGGATCACGACTCGGTCTTGTTGATTTTCTCGAACCCACATATCGTAGCCGAGGTTCGGGCCCCATCCCGAGTCGTATGGGCGTACGGCGAAGATCGATCGAGCCAGCGGGCTGCGCTGGAGTTCCTTCGGGGAACGCGGCCAGCGCCGGGCCGCCTGCCCGTACAGATGCCGGAATAAACGTGAACATCTGGCCAGAGTTTTGCGTATCAGCGGGTAGCCGCATGCACGCACTGACGACCCTCTATCTTCTCCGGGCAATGCGCATCGCCATCGTTGCGATCTCCACGTTCGTGGTGCTCTCTGGCCCCGCTCCGGCACTCGCTCAGCACGCGAGTGTCCTCTCGGCTCCACGCGACAATGTTTTTCCAACCCCGCACGGGTTGCGTCCAACGATCGAGTTTTGGAAGAACGTCTTCGCCGTGTGGAGCGAGAACGAGATCGTGGCTCACGACCGCGACGACTTGAGCATCGTCTACCGGGTCGTGCCGCAACAGAAGTCGGACGAGACCGCAGTCCGAAAGTCCAACGAGAAAGAGCAGAAAGCGATCAAGGCGCACATTCGTGATATCCTGCTCGACCTGGCCGAAAGAAACCCCGATCCGCGCACGCTCGCGGTCCGGTGCCGGTCCGGAGAGGTGGCGCAAAGCGGCCGATCGAATCCGCATCCAACGTGGCCTAAAGGAGCCGTTTCGGGAGGGACTGCTGCGATCGGGCCAATTCTACGACCACATCGTCGCCGTCCTCGACGAGGAGGATGTCCCGCTCGAGATCGCGTGGCTGCCGATGATCGAAACGACGTTCAACATGGAAGCGCGATCGTCGGTCGGGGCCGGTGGTGTCTGGCAGTTCATGCCGTCGACCGGGCGGCTCTACATGAAGGTCGGCAGGTCGGTGGATCAGCGCTTCGATCCGATTATCGCGGCTCGCGGCGCGGCACGGTTGCTCAAGCACAACTACGAAGTGCTTGGCAGTTGGCCGTTGGCGCTAACCGCTTACAACCACGGTCTCGCGGGAATGAAGCGCGCCGTGCGCGACGTGGGCAGCGACGACTACATGACGATCCGGATGCATTACGATGGTCCGCGCTTCAAGTTCGCTTCC
>JBDHIC010000276.1:0-2056 GCA_039589035.1 Gemmatimonadota bacterium
CTCCGTGAGTCCGTGATGCACGTCGACTTCTACGAGAAAATCTGGATGTGGGGCGCGGTCGTGATCATCGCGGTTTTCATGATCTCGATCGGGATCACGACATTCAGCCAGGCGGTCGTTCCACCGAGCCACATCGAAACGATCGATCCAGATGAAGTCCGTTCCCATTCCGAGTTCGGCGAACCCGGTGTAACGATCCATGAGGATGGCAGCGCGACCGTCGTCGTGCAAGCGATCATGTACGCATTTCTGCCGCGCGAGATCCGCGTACCCCGCGGTGAACCGGTCACGTTTCGGATCGCGAGCCCGGACCTCATACACGGCTTTCAGATCGCTCGGACGAACGGCAACGCAATGGTCGTTCCGGGCTACGTCACTCAGTTCACGACGATATTCGAAGAAGCCGGCGAGTACTTGATCGTGTGCAACGAGTACTGCGGCCTCGGCCACCACAACATGTTCGGGACGCTGATCGTCGAGGACACCCAATGATCCCCTCGCACCGGCTCGCGCTGGCGAACCTTTGGGTGGCGATCTCGGCCTTCACGATCGCGTCGGCGATGGCGCTCATGCAGGCGCTGTCGCGCGCTGACCTCGATCTACCCTTCCGCACTCCCAAGATGTACTACCTGTCAGTTACGGCACACGGCGTCTTGATGGCGATCGTCTTCACCACGTTCTTCATCATGGCACTGGGATACGTCTTTACCGAACGCGCGCTCCACCGATCGATCGAGCAGAAGAGCGTGGCCTGGATTTCCTTTGGGATCGCAACGCTGGGTACCATGCTGACAGCCGGCACGATCGTGCTCGGAAAGGCGTCGGTTCTCTACACTTTCTATCCGCCACTAAAGGCCCACCCGCTCTTCTACATCGGCGCGACGTTGCTGATCGTCGGATCGTGGGGTTGGAGTTGGGTCATAATCCGCACGTACATGGTTTGGAAGCGCGAAAACCCGGAGAGCCGCACACCGCTCCCGGTGCATGGGATGTTGGCCACGATCATCGTCTGGTTGCTGGCGACGGTCGGCGTCGCCGCCGAGGCGCTGCTGCTGTTGATCCCGTGGTCGCTCGGGATCACCGAGAAGATCGACCCGATCCTGGCGCGGATGCTGTTCTGGTGGTTCGGGCACCCGCTGGTCTACTTCTGGCTCATCCCGGCATACGTCATCTGGTACACGATCACTCCGAAAGTCGCAGGCGGAAAACTGTTCAGCGATCCGCTGGCGCGGCTCGTTTTCGTGATGTTTATCGTGCTGTCGACCCCGGTCGGGTTTCATCATCAAATGATGGACCCCGGCATCGACGCGGGCTGGAAGCTGTTCCACGTATTCAACACGCAGCTCATCATCTTCCCGAGCCTGATCACAGCGTTCACGATCATCGCGTCGTTCGAAGTGGCGGGCCGACTGAAGGGCGCCAGGGGTTGGTTCGACTGGCTGGAAAAACTGCCGTGGGGCGACCCCGCGTTCTCGAGCGTCGCCCTGGCGATGATGATCTTCGCCGTCGGCGGCTGGGGCGGAGCGATCAACGCCGGCTACGGGATGAACGCGATGATCCACAACACCGCTTGGGTCCAGGGGCACTTCCACCTGACCGTCGGGACCGCCACCGCGCTCACCTTTATGGGTTTCTCGTACCGGTTGATGCCCGCGCTGACCGGGCGCGATCTCGAGCTGTCCTTGCTGGCGATCATCCAACCGTATCTGTGGTTCATGGGTATGCTGATGTTCTCGATCTCCAACCACCTGACCGGACTGCAGGGGATGCCGCGCCGGATCTATCAGTTCCAGTACGGTGGGAGCGAGATCGCCCAACAGTGGCTTCCGCCGCGCCGGATCTATCAGTTCCAGTACGGTGGGAGCGAGATCGCCCAACAGTGGCTTCCGGGAACCGGGATCTCGGCGGTTGGCGGGCTGTTCCTCTTCGCCAGCGCGATCTTCTTCGCGGCGGTGATGTTCGGGACCGGTTTGGCCGGGACAAAACGCCCGCAGAGGCAGATCGAGTTCGCCGAGCCGCTGCAGCCGCCGGGCCGCAAGGGGCTGATCCTCGACAA
>JBDHIC010000277.1:0-2954 GCA_039589035.1 Gemmatimonadota bacterium
TTGACGGGCGATCCTCTTGCCCAGGGACAGCTTCCCAGGGAAAGGAAACGTCTGGACGACCTGAAGCGATGGCGCCATAGAGTTTGGCATGTCCGCAGTAAAGTCGGGCAAGCGGAGGTTTCTGGCGCCGATCTGGAACATCGGGTCGGGCGGCAAACCGGCCGAGGGTTCCAACTGTTTTTTCGCATCGACTACCGCTTCGGCCGACGCGAGCCGCTGGTTCCGCTCTCGGGCCAGCGTGATCACGGCGTCGAGCGTCAGCTCTTCGTCGACGCTTGTCTCACTTTGACCGTGCGCGCTGCGGGCCGTAAACGACACGACGATCAACAGCATTATCGTAAGACTTCGACTGTAATGAGCGTTCACTGAACACCTCTTCGAGTAAATCGATGACAAGAAGACACGCCGGCGCATGACGCAGTCATCACGCGTGGGCACTACACTCGAAAAGGAGCTGCTAGATACGGAGTACCGTGAAGGGGTTGATAGGCGTACACGGCGAGACAAGCGACGCTGGCAAGCCGTTGCTGAGCCGCCCGCACTCATAATCTGTCGCGGGCGCGACGGAAACTGTGGTTGCCATGTCTGTGTCCAACCGTTCGGACGTCGGCGGACTCTTCAACTTGATCGCCGACGTGGTGGCCGTGCACTCGCTCCCGTGGGTTCCGTGGTGCGTTTGGGCACAAGCCGTTATGGCACTAACCACCGGGTCGGTTTCCACTTCGTCAGGGACGCCGACCGTGGGGCAAATCAGACACGGGTTTGCGACTTGAATAGCGAGGATGATGGCGAGAAGCGTCTTCATCGTCGCCACCATGATACCCCTGTGGGGTATATGAGTCAATAGGGGGAACTCCCTCAACGCGTGTAGGGTTTTGCATGACTCGGTGCTACTTTCTAGGCTTGAGATAGATGCCCGCAATGATGATGCTCCTGACCTCGAAGCCGCTGGCGCTCCAACGCTTCATCGCTGTCCTCGCGGCCGTTGTGTTGCTGCTACAAGCCGTGACTCCGGCGATAGCGGTGGCGATCGAAGCGCATCACGACGACGTGCCAGCACCACACGGGTCTCATCATCCGGGCTGTCCGTTCGATGGCCAGGAGAACTGTCCTCACCACCGGGCCGCGGCCGGTGAACCGTCGCTGGTCCAATGCGGCGATGGTGATCCGCTGGCGGGTGGGCCAACGGGTGCCACGCTCCGGCTCATGGCGATCGAGCCGGTCCAACTCTTTCCGGCGCCCGACGTGACCCGGTCCAACTCTTTCCGGCGCCCGACGTGACCTCGACTGCGGTCGCTGCGATCCGGTCGACCCTGGCTTGGCACACGGTGATCCCCGACATCCCACCGCCCCGCGTTCCAGACTCTCTCTAGCCCGATCACGATTCATGTAGCCGTGCCGCTGCGACCCCGCGTCGCGTGCATACGGCATTCTTATCGTGACTCGAACAACGGAGTTCAGAATGGTTCGCATAGTGGTAATCGTTTTCGTAGCCATGGGAGTGCTCGCTCTCCCGGCAGCCCTTCGTGCCCAAGACCACGACCACGATGACGCCCGGCATCTGGCCGCCGATGGCCACCACGGCGAGTTCCCCGAGTTCGTCGACGTCTTCTTCACCCATCACGCGTACCACGAGCGGAAGCTCCATCTCCGCTTTGAAACGACCGTCGAGAACAAGGCCAACGAGTTCGAGGAGTCTGCCGAGTTGGCGTGGCAGTTCAACCGTTGGCTGGGCGGCGAGATCGAAGCGCCGTTGATTCAAACCGACCCCGACGCGGGCGACGGCAACAGCGGGATCGGCGACATCGAGGTCGCACCGATCGTGTCGTTCTACCAGAACCCGGAATCGATGACGATCCTGTCGGCGCGCTCGGGCTTTGTGCTGCCCACCGGCGACGAAGACGAAGGGCTCGGCGTCGATGGCTGGGTTTGGGAGCCGGGCTTCCTGCTCTGGCAGGGTTACGGCGAGAGTCGCCGCGGCGCGATCCAAGCCGAGCTGACGTACGAGCGTTTCTACGCCAGCGAAGAAGAGGACGAAGAGGAGCTGGTCTACAACATCGCGTGGTCACACTGGTTGCCGAGCAACTGGATACCGATCGCCGAGCTGAACGGCGTTACCCGGCTTGGAGAAGAGCACGAGGAGGAAGAAGAGGCCCTGGCCGGGCTGACGCTCGCGAGCGGTGGCGCGGAGAGCGAAGACGACACGCTGATCTCGGCGACCCTCGGGTTTCGGTACGCGTTTGGCAACGGGCAGCAGTGGGGCGCGGGCGTGCAGTTTCCGATCTCCGATTCCGAGGCCTACGACTATCGGCTGGTCATCGGCGGGATCATCCACTTCAACTAGAGCAAGACCGACAAACGCGGTCCGTGTGGATTAACTTTACTGTGATGATGGTCGGTCCAAACGACATGCGATGCGTGACTATCGCGGCTGCCCTCGTGGCAGCCCTCGCCACCGGTTGTTCGATCTCGGACGACGTAACCGGGCCGGTGGCGGCGGGCGACTGGGGCGGTGTCGGAATCTCGCTGGTCGCCACCGAGCAGGGGGCCCAACTCGAGCTCGATTGCGCGTTGGGAGAGATCTCGGAGCCGTTAGTGCTCGACTCCGAAGGCGGCTTCACGCTCGACGGAACGTTCACGCCCGAGCACGGCGGGCCGGTGCGTGAGGACGAGGTGCTCGATAGCGAGCCCGCCACGTATGCGGGCGTCGTCGATGGCGACCAGATGACGCTTACTATCCATTTACTGGAGCGGGGCACGATCAGCGGCCCTTTTGCGCTGGAGCGCGACAGCACAGCACTTCTGCGCAAGTGTCTGTAGCGCGCTAGCGACGCGCCAGGTCTCGACCCTCGACGATGATCGTTCGGTTTGCCACAACGCGCGATGAATCGGCGAACCGTACGGTCAGCTCGAGCGTGTACTCCCCGGGTGAAAGCTCGGGCAGCGACACCTCG
>JBDHIC010000278.1:0-2961 GCA_039589035.1 Gemmatimonadota bacterium
TCCTCGATCAATCGGAAGAAGTCAGCTGGTTGTGGGTGCTTGTACGACCACACCTCGAAATAACGCCGCAGGGCCGCGTCGAACGGGTCGGCGCCGACCAAGCCCCGCAGCGCATTCAACATGACCGCCGGCTTGGTGTAGGCAGCGATCCCGAGCGCTGGCGTTCGCGGATCGTACACGTCGGGCGCGATCCCCATCGGTTGCTCCTCGTAGGTCCGGATCGCGGTCGCGTACTGCGCCACGTTTAGGAGCTCGGGCTCACTCTCCGGGAAATACTCCCGCTTGCTCAACTGGTTGATAAACGTGTCGAACCCCTCGTCCATCCACGCGTATCGCCGCTCGTCCGTGCCGACGATCATCGGAAACCACATGTGGCCCCACTCGTGATCGATGATGTCGAACAGTGTTTCGCGGTCCGCCTCGGGCGCCACAAAGATGACCATCGGGTACTCCATGCCGAACACCGGCCCCTCGATCGCCGTCGCCGTCGGGTAGGGGTATTCGCCCAAGTATTCGGAGTAGAAAGCGATTGAGTGTCGACTCATGTCCGCGACCTCGCGCCACGCCCGGGCGCTGGGCCGATAGAGGGAGTGGATCAACGTGTTGCCGTGGCTGGTGGCGTCCCAGGCGAACCGGGGACTCGCTCCCCAGGCGAAATCGCGCACGTTCTCGGCCCGAAAGCGCCACGTCAGTGAACCATCGGTGCGCGGACGGATCGCGGCTACATCGGTGAACTCCGACTCGGCAACCACGCTTACGACCTCTCCACCTTCACGCGCCAGGGCCAACCTCTCGCGCTGGGTTGCCGTCAACACCTCCTCAGGGTTCAAAAGCGATCCGGTGGCGCCCACGAAGTACGTCGCCGGAACCGTCAACTCGACATCGAAGTCGCCGTACTCGAGATAGAACTCACCTTGTCCCAGGTAGGGCATGGTGTTCCAGCCATTCACATCGTCGTACACCGCCAGCCGTGGATACCACTGCGCCAGCAGGTACAGGTTGCCGTCGCGTCCCATCCGATCGGCGCCGCTCTCGGGGACCTGAAAGCTCCAGTCGATCGACAGCGTCGTCGCGCCACCCGGCGGAACCGGGCTCGCCAAATCGACCCGCATGAGCGTGTCGTCGATCCGGTGGTCTAGCGCGTCCGCGCCGGATGTCACCGCCGAGATCTCATAACCACCGCCCGGGCCTGCACCACCAAACCGGCCTTCTTCTGGGAACGCTTGCGCACCGCGACTGCCGAGAGCGAACAAGTTCTGATCGAGCTGAACCCAGAGGTACGACAGCGAGTCGGGTGAGTTGTTGGTGTATGTGATCGTCTCCGATCCCGAGACCCGCGTGGCGGCCGGGTCCAGCGTAGCCTGAATCTGATAATCCACACGCTGCTGCCAGTAGTCGACACCCGGTACACCTGCACCCGTCCGGTAGCTGTTCGGAGTTGGAAGCGGCGGCGTCTGAAATCGCTGATCGTCGCCGTTCTGTGGGAAACCCTGAGACGTGAGCGTGACGGTGAGGACCAGCACGCCGAGAGTCGTTCTTGGTATCACATTTCCTCCTTAACGTTCAAAGCGATACGTACAATCTCATGTTTGGAGCGATCGACGTCACGGACGAATTGCTCCGGCCGGGGCACCATCCATACGTTTGACCTCCACGATGCTTCAATACACCCTCCGCCGCGTCGTCCACACGATCCCAGTTCTGCTCGGGGTTCTCATCGTCACCTTCATACTGCTGTACATCGCACCCGGAGATCCCGTGCTGGCGATGGTCGGCGACGGTTCGATCAGGCGACGATCGATCGCCTCCGGGCCGAGCTCCATCTCGACGAACCGATCTGGAGTCAGTTCTACCATTATGTCGCCGGTCTGATCCGCGGTGATTGGGGCACATCGTATATCACTGGGCAGCCGGTGCTCGACGGGATCATGGATCACTTCCCCAAGACGCTCTACCTGGCATCGGTAGCGATGGCCTTCGCTATCCTGACCGGGGTGCTGATCGGCGTCGTGTCGGCGGTCAAACAGTCGACATGGCTCGACGGTTTGGGGATGACTATCGCGCTGGTCGGGATCTCGTTCCCGGTCTACTGGGTCGGACTCATCCTTATTCTGGTGGTCAGCGTCTCGTGGCGATTGCTGCCGCCGTCCGGTTTCGGCGGCGGTGCGCTGCCCTATCTTATCCTCCCGGCGCTCACGCTGGGGATGCGATCGACCGCCTACATCGCGCGGTTGACGCGCTCGTCGATGCTCGAGGTGATCCGCCTCGACTACATACGCACCGCCCGCGCCAAGGGCCTGGGCGAAACGCGGGTGATCGGAAAGCACGCGCTCAAGACGGCTTTGATCCCCGTTGTGACGGCGATCGGACTCGATTTTGGTGCCTACCTGTCGGGTTCGGTGCTCACCGAGTCGATCTTCGCCTGGCCCGGTATCGGCCGCTTCGCGCTCAACGCGATCCTCAAGCGTGACCTGCCGGTCATTCAGGGCACCGTGCTCTTCCTGGCGATCGTGTTCGTGCTCGTCAATCTCGCCGTCGACCTCTTGTACGGATACCTGGACCCGAGAGTGCGGTATGAGCGTGGCGCGAGATAATCGACTGACCAGCGCGCTGAGCCAGAACCGGCTGGCGATGGCCGGCGCCGCGATCATGCTGATGTTGGTCGTAGTCGGGCTCCTGGGCCCGTGGCTGGCGCCGTACGACCCGCTCGCCCAAAACCTCGCCAGGGGCCTGGAGGGCCCATCGCGTGATCACTGGTTCGGCACCGATTCGTTCGGGCGCGACATCCTGTCACGGGTCCTCTACGGGGCTCGCATCTCGCTCCTGGTCGGCGTCGCATCGCAAACAATCGCCTTCACGCTGGGCGTTTTTCTGGGCGTCATCTCGGGTTACTACGGCGGTCGGATCGAAGGCTTGATCATGCGGCTGGCCGATGTCACGCTGGCGTTCCCGACGCTGCTC
>JBDHIC010000279.1:0-2079 GCA_039589035.1 Gemmatimonadota bacterium
TGTTGGCTGAGCTTGAACGAGTCGCCGGTCAGGTCGGCGAACTGGTAAACGTCGTTGCGCTGGTAGTGGTGAACGAGGACAACTAATCGATCGGCGAGGGTCGCTTTTGCGGCCCCGACGCGTTCGGCGCAGACGGTGGCGTCGAGCTGGCGGTAGCCGTCAAACGGGATCGGTGCCTCGGCCGCATCGAGCAAACCGATTGTGCCGTGGGAGTGCCCTCCCTGATACTCCATCGTGCCCTTCTCGTCACACTCGACCGAGACTTCTTCGAATATCTTCAGGTCTTCCATCAACCGGTTCCTTTGACCTCACGGATCTTGTTCGTCAGCTCGGGCACGATCTCGAACAGATCTCCCACGATACCATAGTTCGAGATTGAGAAAACGGGCGCATTGGGATCTTTGTTTATCGCCACGATCGTGCCGGAGTTCTTCATACCCACCAGGTGCTGGATCGCTCCCGAGATACCGACCGCGACGTACAGCTTGGGGGTTACCGTCTGACCCGATGAGCCGATCTGACGGTCCATCGGCAGCCATTCGTTGTCGCACACCGGCCGGCTGGCCGCGAGCTGCGCACCGAGGGCTTCACTCAGCTCCTCTACGATCGGGATCTGCTCCTGTTTGCCGATGCCGCGCCCCACGGCGACGATCATCTCGGCGCGAGATAGATCGACCCGGTCGGCGACCTCCTGGAACGTCTCGAGTACCTCGGTGCGGCTCGACACACCAGCGAGATCGACGGGCTGTTTCACGATCTCGGCCGACCCATCGCCCGCGGCCGCATAATCGGCCAGATAGGCGCCCAGCTGGAGGCTCACGATGTTCGGCCCGTCGCCGGCGAACACGCAATCGGAGTTGAGCTTCCCTTGATAGGGTTGGCGTACGAACACCGTTTCATCGCCGTCGATGCGGTGGGCGATGACGTCGGAGATGAACCCGGCATCGATTTCGGCCGCCAGCCGCGGCACCCAGTCACGCACTTGATAGGTGTGTGGAAACAAGACCAGGCTCGGCGACTCGGCCTCGATCGCCTGCGCGAGCGCGGTGGTGTAAGCGTCGGGTGTGTAGGGAGCGAGTGCCGGGTCTTCGATGACGCGCACTGCGTCGACCCGTTTGGTGGCCAGTGCCTCGGCTGCGGCGGATCCGTCGCCCGCCATCACCACCACTTCGAGCGAGCTTCCCAGCGCCTCGGCCAACGCCTGCCCGCACGCGATTACCTCGAACGAGATCGACTTGAGCCCATCATCGCCGGATTCGGTTATCGCCCAGATCGCGCCCGCCATCTTATAGCACCTTCGCTTCCTTCTGGAGTTTCTCGACCAACGTGGCGACGGCAGTCGCCGTGTCGCCTTCGATGATCTCGGCGCCGGTGGCCTTCTCGGGCACGTAAAGACGCGTCATCCGCGTCTTGCGCCCGGCGCCACCGACTTCGTCTGGTGCCAGCCCGATATCAGCCGGTGTCACTTTGGCGATCTCCTTCTTCTTCGCGCCCATGATCCCCTTCAGCGTCGCGTACCGCACCGTGCTAATCCCGGACTGAATCGTGAGCAGTGCCGGCAACGGCAAGCGCACCCATTGGAACCATCCCGCTTCGAGCTCACGCTTGACCTTGATCGTATCTCCCTCGGGTTCGATCTCCATGATCAACGTCGCGCTCGGCCACCCGAGTCGGGCTGCCAGGATCGGCCCGGTCTGGGCCCAGCCCGCGTCGTCGGACTGAAGACCGGTCAGCACCAGGTCGACGTTTTCGCGCTCGATGGCGGCGGCGATCGCCTCTTCGGCACGATCCGGACCCAGACAGACGACGACCACCTCGCCGCCCTGACTCTCGGCCAGCCGGAGTCCGGACTCGAGCGCATACTGATCGCTTTCGTTGATTTCGGTAGCCAGATCGGCATCGGCGATCGATATGCCGTCGGCGTCGATCTTGAGGCGGGCGTCCCCTTCGGGCACCTGTTTGATGCATACCGCGATCTTCAAAGCTGTCTCCTGGTGAGTATGGAATCGGCTCCTCGAGCGGTTGCTCGAAACCGCCTAAACGAGTGTGTTAAAATAGGTTTGGGTGTGTCCCCCGACA
>JBDHIC010000280.1:0-2893 GCA_039589035.1 Gemmatimonadota bacterium
CTGAAAAGACGCGCAGACGTCCGTTAGTTGCTCTTGCACACCTTCCGGCCCGGTCTGCTCAACCCACCGAACGACGGCAGTCTTTAACCCCGAGAACGAGAAATCGAAATCCGCAGTCGCCAACATCGGTCGCGGGAACGGAATCGCCCTCGGGTCGCCCTTGAGTGCGAGCTGCTCGATCTCAGGCCCACCCGGGAACCCGAGCCCCAACAGCTTCGCCACCTTGTCGAACGCCTCGCCGGCGGCGTCGTCGCGGGTCGTGCCCATGACTTCGTACTGTCGCCACCCCGGCACGTGGATGAGTGACGAATGACCGCCGGAGACGACCAGCGCCACGGCGGGCAGCTCGAGATCGGGGTACTCCAGCAAGTTGGCCACGATGTGGGCTTCGATATGGTGGACGGGGACGATCGGCAGCTCGAGGGCCAACGCCAACGCTTGCGCGAACGCGCCGCCGACCATCAATGAGCCGATCAACCCGGGCGTGTTCGTGACGCCGATCAGGTCCAGCTCTTCAGGCTCCACGCCGGCCTCACCGAGCGCCCACCGGAAGACGGGCACGATGTTCTGGACGTGCGCCCGGCTCGCCAGCTCGGGCACGATCCCACCGTACTGTGAATGCTCGAGTTGCGAACTGACGACGTTCGACAATAGATCGCTCTCGTCGCGCAACACGGCGATCGACGTGTCGTCGCAGGAGGTCTCGATACCGAGCGTCAGCATTGTCGGAGGGGCCTAGTTCTCGGCGATCTCTTCGGCCGGCGGTTCCGGCTCTTCGATCGGGACGACGGCGCCCTGAATGCGGACGCTGTCGGGTGTGACGGTCACGGTTTTGAATTTGTCCGGAACGATGATCGCTAGCTGCTCGTCAAAAAACCCCGGACCGCGCGAGAGCTGCTCCAGGTCGAGCGAGAGCGAACCGATGCCGTTGAGCTCGGCGGTCACGCCGCGCAACAACACGCGGCTTGGCTCAACCGTCACGTCGACGACCTCGTACCCGGCTTGAGCCAGGGGCAAACCCGCTGTCTGCAGCGGGACGGCCTTCTCGACGTATCGATCGGTGACCACTTCGATGCTCCCGGGAGCGATCCCGATCGGCGTCACATTGAGATCGGCCGGTCGCTGGACGTCTTGCAGGTCCAAGTTGATGACCAGCGTGTCGTTGTCACCACCCTGCACGTCCTTCTGGATGCTCAGCGACTCCTTATCGAGCGACAGCAGGTCGCGACCGGTACCCGAGAAGCTGACCTCGACCTCGGCCGGCGGATCGTTGTCATCTCGTCGCCCACGATCGACAGCGTCACCGGCACCGGGTAGTCGATCACGGTGACCTTTTCGGTGCGGACATCGAACCACAAGAGGAGCGCCAGCAAAAGCGCGATCAGCTTGTAGCCGAGATTGTTGGTAAAGAGGTCCTTGATTGTGCGTCTCGCCATCGATCGCTCCCTGTGGACGGCCAAACTAGCCGCCGACCGCAATGTATGGAGCGCCCTAGAGCCGGGCCAGCGCGACTAGATACGGTTCTCGATAAACGAGAACAGCGGGACGATCCGATTCAGCCACGCGGCGAGAATGGCGAAGTAGTTGGTGAAGATGAGGATGCCGACGACGACCAGCACCAACCCGCTGACGATCTCGATCGGTCGAAGCCAGTGGCGGATCCGCTTGAACGCCGAGAGGAAAGAGCTGAACCCGACCGAAGCGGCGAAGAACGGTACCCCCAACCCGGCGCTGTACGCGAACAGCAGAGTCACTCCCTGACTCACGTCGCCGGTGGTCCCAGCCATCGTCAGGATCGTCCCCAGCACCGGCCCGATGCACGGCGTCCAACCGGCGCCGAACGCGAAGCCGACCAGCACCGAGCCCAGAAAGCCGGCCGGTCGCTGGTTGAGGTGCACCCGACGCTCGCGCTGCAGGAACGGGATGTTGAGCAGCCCCGTGATGTGGAGCCCGAAGACGACGATCAACGCCCCGGCGACGCGCCGGATCCACACCTGGTTGTAGCGCATGAACTGCCCGAGCGCGGTGGCCGATGCCCCGAGCGAGATGAACACCAGCGTGAAGCCGAGGATAAACAGGAGCGAGTGGATGATCGCCAACCGCCGCACACGAGCCCGCGCTTCCGGCCCCGGGTCAGTGAGCTCGTCGAATGTGAGCCCGGTCACGAACGACAGGTACGACGGGAACAGCGGCAGCACGCACGGGCTCAGAAACGAGGCGACGCCCCCGGCGAACGCCACCGCGATCGACAGCTCACTGGTCATGATTAGCGCTTTTCGGTATCAGAGATGCTGTGGAGGACATCGGCGATCGGCGGGGCGAGCCCGAGTGCCACCCGGATCGGGTACTCGAGATCGGACCGGAGCTTGGGCCCGATCCACTCTTCGACGATATGCCCATCGACGACCAGCAGCGTCGTCGGCAACCACGGTGACAGGCCGTACTCCTCGAGCATCCTGGGCGTCCCGATCGCCAGCGGGTACGGCATTTCCATCTCGGCGGCGAACTCGCGCGAATCGCGCGGCAGGTCGTTGACCGACACGCCGACCAGTGCGAGCCCGCGGTCGTGGTACTCGCCCCAGATCTCGATCAGCTCCGGTATCTCCGCACGGCATGGTGCGCACCACGACGCCCAGAAGTTGATCAGCATCACATCCTGGGTGATATCGGTCGACAGGAGCGAGTCGCCATCCAGCGTCTGGAGCGCGAACGGGGCGGCCACCCTGATCGGCTCGAGCATAGGCGTCCCGCTCTCGTTCTTGGCGGCGGACTCGGCTCGACACCCCCAGGCACCCACGCTCGCAGCGATGAGCGTGACCGTGAGAGCCGCGCGTATCGTCATCGGTTTGTACATGCTTAATCTTTTAAGATAAGTACGCAGGGCCCTCGGTGA
>JBDHIC010000281.1:0-2779 GCA_039589035.1 Gemmatimonadota bacterium
CGATTCAGCCAGCTGCGCTCGATCATGAGGCCCCCGGGAACCATCGGTTTCCATAACAGCCATGTCCGGAGGTCGAGCTTTGGGGCTTCCTTCCAGGGTTCGTGGTCTCTGATCGGGCTCCCCATGGCGTCCACGGTGCGCCAGCCACTGTTGATGATTCCGGGATTCCGTGGCGATTGTTCGAAGCACGCCACCTGATCCCGAAGCTTGCCGGGAAGCATCAGGTCATCCGCATCGAGGAAAGAGATCAGATCCCCGGTGGCCACCCCGATGCCCGTGTTACGAGCAGCTGACACGCCCTGATTTGGCTGCCTTATGTGCCGAATACGGTCGTCATAGCCAGAGAGAAGACGTTCGGTGTGGTCCGTCGATCCGTCATCGACGACGATCAGCTCGACGCTTGGGTATTCTTGCGACAAGACGCTATCGACGGCTTCGCCGAGGAAACGGGCGGAATTGTGGGTCGGGATGATGACGGAAACCATGGGATTCATAGCAACCTGACGGCTATCCTAATAACGAGATCGAGTCCGAATGGCAAGGTGATCTCTGACTCTGGCTGATGTAGGCTGTTCTCATTGTGCTCCGGGCAGAAGGCATAAACCCTGGGAAACACTGGGCTCTGGCGGGTGGCGTGGTAGCGATGGTCGTCGCGCTGGCGGTCTTTGATCCCTACCTGTTCACCGGCGGCGACAACATCGCCTACTACGCGTTGACCCGGGCACTCGCGACCGGCCAGGGGTACGTCGACCTGATCGCGCCCGGTGCCCGCCCAGAGACCGTATACCCGCCTGGATACCCGGCGCTCCTGGTTCCGTTCTACTGGCTGTTCGGGGGATCGATCGTGGCCCTCAAGATTCAATCGTTGATCGCTGGCGCTATCGTGCTGGCGGCGACTTGGGGGATCGCGGCTCGGGATCGCGGCTTGCCACCCTGGGTGCCCGTCGCGGCCGTATGGCTGGTTGGCTTGGCGCCTGTTTTCCTCATGTACACTCACTTTGTTCTTTCCGACATGTCGTACACCGCGATCGTGGTGCTGGCGCTGTGGGCGTTTAGTCACGCCAGCGGTGGAGATCCCCGAGCGCGTCCCTCGATGCGGTGGTGGGTCGTGGGTTGCGTCCTGATGCTTTTGGGGTTTTGGGTCCGGACAGCGGGTGTCGCATTGATTGGCGGGGTTTTGGGCTGGGCGTTGCTGCGGCGACATTGGCGCCACGCTGGGATCATCCTGGTCGCTGTGCTAGCGGGCGCCATTCCGTGGCTGTGGTGGACGGCCGAGCGCCCGCCGGCGACAGGGGGGTACCTACAACAAGTCCGGTCGGCGGACCGCCTCGATCCCGAGAGCGGGGCGATCCAGATAATGGAGTTCGTCGAACGGGCGTGGAACAACCTCTCGTATTACGTGCAGATCGATCTACCGCAGCTCTTTTGGCCGGTGTTCCCGATTCCGACCTCGGTGCGACTGGTCGGGGCCGTTGTGGGGGTCGCGCTGGTGATCATCGGTGTATGGTCGCTCTTTAGGCGACGCGGACCGGCGGTGTGGGACTTGTACACGCTCGCAACCCTTGCGGTGCTGCTTTTGTGGCCGTGGAGAGGCGATCGGTTCTTTCTCACTTTGGTTCCCTTTGTGTGGCTTTACGTGCTGACCGGTTTGGATCGGGTCTCGTCGATCGTGACCGGTCGACGATGGGTCGGGCCGCTCGTGGCTGCGGCGCTGGCGCTTGTCTTGGCCGGGTATTCCACCTTCTGGCAAGACTATTTCGAGGCCGCAAAGTGGATCGGGGAGGAGAACCCGCAGGCGGTGATCGCGGCTCGAAAACCGACCTTTGCGTGGTACTGGAGCCAACAGCCGAGCCTGGTCTACCCTTTTCATGGGGACCCGGACCGGACGTGGGCCTTCCTGCGTCGGCGTGGCGTCACACACATCATCGTCGACCCGCTCACCCAGTCCTTTCTGGCACCGATGTTCGAGCGCCATGTCGACGATCTCGCGCTCGCGTTCGCGGGACCAAGTCGAGATGTCTTCGTGCTCCGGTTGATGCCGGAGCGGGAGTAAGAAGGCACCGTATGCTGAAACTGTACAACGCGACGCCGTCGGGAAACTGCTACAAGGTGCGGTTGATTCTGGCTCACCTGGAGGTGCCCTACGAAACGGTCGAGATCGACGTGACCAGCACCGAGCCCCGGCCGGCTGAGCTGCTAGAGCACAACCCGCTCGGCAAGGTGCCGGTCCTCGTCTTCGATGGCGGACGCGGGATGGCCGAGTCGAATTCGATCCTCTGGCACTTCGGCCGGGGAACGGAGTATCTGCCGGACGACGAGGACGATCGAACCGAGGTCCTGCGCTGGCTCTTTTTCGAGCAGAACATCCACGAGCCAACGATCGCTGTGAACCGTTTTCTGATTTCGTACCTGGGCCGCGCTGAGCGGTTCGCTGACGTTATCGCGTTCAACCATCGACGTGGCGAGGGAGCGCTCGACACGATGGAGCGTCATCTGTCAGAGCATGAGTTCTTCGTCGGTGATCGCTACTCGATCGCGGACATCGCGCTCTATGCGTACACTCACGTTGCCGATGAGGGAGGTTTCGAGCTGGGATCACGGCCCGCGATTCACCGCTGGCTCGAAAGGGTACGCGCGCAACCAGGCCACGTGACGATGAGCGGTGACGCGCCGTGACCCGAGGTGATACATTGGTGTTGGGTGGTGGGCGTAGCTCAGGTGGTTAGAGCACCAGGTTGTGGCCCTGGGGGTCGGGGGTTCGAGTCCCCTCGCTCACCCC
>JBDHIC010000282.1:0-2306 GCA_039589035.1 Gemmatimonadota bacterium
GTGGTAAGCCCGGGCGATCGCGTGACCGTTGGGGATGTCCTGGCCAGGGCAGCCGATACCGGGATGAGCGTGCCCATCCACGCCAGCATCGACGGGACGATTCAATCGGTTGATAACGACGTTGTCATAAAGGCACGCCGCTGACCGTGGATAATGCGATCGGACTCATCGAGCTCACGTCGATTGCCAACGGGTATGAAGTGGCCGATGCGATGCTCAAGGGCGCGAAGGTGGAGATGGTGTTCAACCGCACCATCTGTCCCGGGAAGTTCATGGTGATGGTCGCGGGCGATACCGCCGCAGTGAAATCGAGTCTGGAGGCGGGGCTCGCCCTGGGGGGTGACACGGTAGTCGATGACTTGCTGATACCCAACGTCAGTCCCGAGGTGTTTCCGGCGATCAGTGGCACGCGGATCATCGAAACGACGGGCGCGCTCGGAATCATCGAGACGTTTTCCGTGGCATCGATCATCGAAGCCGCCGATGCCGCGGTGAAGGCAGCCAATGTGCAACTCATGGAGATCCACCTTGCCATGGCGATCGGGGGGAAGGGATATGTGACGTTGACCGGAGACGTCGCGGCCGTGAGGACGGCGGTCGAGTCTTGCCATGGCGATCGGGGGGAAGGGATATGTGACGTTGACCGGAGACGTCGCGGCCGTGAGGACGGCGGTCGAGGCCGGAGCTGACTACGTCCGCAGCAAGGGCCTGTTGGTACAAAAGGTCGTCATTCCCCAGCCGCGAGAGGAGATTCTCAGAGACAAGATCTAGAGTGCCGCGAGAGGAGATTCTCAGAGACAAGATCTAGAGTAAGCGCTCAGCGCGACCGAAAGACCGGGCCGACCGACTCGCGCACCGCGTCCATCTCCGCCTCCGCGCCCTCCGGCGGTTCGGTCAAAAGGCTGACCACGATCGTAAACAGAAAACCGGCCGCGAACCCGGGCAGCATCTCGTAGAGGTCGTAGAACCCGTCCTTGAAGAAGAGCACCCACCCCACCGCGGTCGCGAATCCCCCGGCCATTCCGGCGATCGCGCCCGCACGTGTGGTTCGCTTCCAGAAAAGCGAACACAGGACAACCGGCGCGAAGGCACACGCCAGCCCCGACCAGGCGAAGAGGACGAACCAAAACACCATCCGCACTTCGCCCAGCGCCAATACCACCGCACCGACGCCGATGACGACGGTCGTGAGCTTGCCGTAGACGGAGAGCCGCTTCTCGGACCACGCGGGGTGAAAGACCTGCTGCACGATGTCCCGCACCAGCGCCGACGAGGCGAGGATCAACAGCGAATCGACGGTCGACATGATCGCTGCCAGGACGACGACCAGAAAGATCCCGGTGAAGATCGCGGGAAACAGTGCGGCACTCATTTCGGGCAGCACCGTTTCCGCGTCGAGGAGCCCCGGGAACAGCACGCGCCCCGACATCCCCGAGAAAACCGCCCCGACATCGAAGCCGATCACGCAGATGACGGCGATAAAACCGCCGTCGACGATCTGCTTCTGGTCTCGGGCCGCGATGAAGCGCGTGAGAAGCTGCGGCGCCCCGAGGAAGGCGAGCCCGATCCCGACGAACCCTGCCGCGCTCATGATCCCTGGTAACGTGAGACCGTAAGACCCCATCGGTTGCAAGAGCGCGGGGTCTTCGGCCTGGAGCGCCTGCATAACCTCGGTCCATCCACCCGCGGCGGGGATCGCCACGATCGGCAGCGTGACCAGACAACCGAACATCAGGACACCCTGCAGCAGATCCGAGTACGCCACCGCCTTGAAGCCGCCGACCGTCGTGTAGTAGAGGATCACCGCCGCGCCGACGAGCACGCCGGTCGTGTAGTTCATCCCGAGGAAGGAGCCGAACACCTTCCCCGACGCGGTGAGCTGGGCAGCGGTGTAGGCGGTCACCATCGAGAAGACGATCACGACGCTCAGCCAGCGCAGGACGTGGCTCGTGTCGCGGAAGCGCGACTCCAGGTAGTCGGGCACCGTGATCGAGCCGTACCGGTCGGTGTACGCCTTGAAGGGTCGCGCCACGAACGTCCAGGCGAGCGCGATCCCCAACACCTCGCCCAGGATGATCCAGAACGCGTGCGCCCCGACCGCGTACCCCATCCCGGTCAACCCAAGGAGCAGCCACGCGCTCTCGCCGGTCGAGTTGGACGAAAACGCGATGACCCAGGAGGGGAGCTTCTTTCCGGCCACGAAGTAGCCGGCCACCGTGTTCGACTCGCGGCCGCCCCACAGACCGATGGCGAACAGGATCAGGAGGTATACGACGACGACCGCGACGATGGTGGTCGAGTACACG
>JBDHIC010000283.1:0-3216 GCA_039589035.1 Gemmatimonadota bacterium
GAAGCATGCGGGCCGATGTTTGGCATCGCTGGAATCAAGGCGGCGCTCGATGCCCGCGGCTGGCCGGGTGGCGGCGCACCTCGGGCGCCGCTTTTGGTGCTTGGAGAGGATGATCGGGAAGTGATCGTCGAGGCACTCGAAACAGCGGGCATCCAATTATGACCGTCGCAAGAGACGAGCTGGTTCAGTACCTCGACAGCTACTTAGCGATCCAGGAGTGGGAGGACTCCTCGATGAACGGTTTACAGGTCGAAGGCGGCCCGACGGTCGATCGAGTCGCCTTGGCGACGGATGCCGCGCTGGCGACGTTCTCGCTCGCTGCCGAGGCTGGCGCTCAATTGCTGATCGTCCACCACGGGCTCTTCTGGGGGCAGCCGATCGCCGTAACCGGCACCCACCGTAACCGATTGGCGGCCCTGCTCGACGGCGGTGTCTCGCTCTATGCCGCGCATCTGCCGCTCGATGCCCATCCTGAAGTGGGCAACAATGCCGTACTGGCGGGATTGGTGGGGTTGACTGAACAGCGACCGTTTGGACGCTATGGCGGACGCGAGATCGGGGTCATGGGTCAGCTGCCACAGCCGCTGTCGCGAGCTGATCTCGCGGCCCGGCTCGAGGCCTTGCTCGGGAGTCCGCCGGACGTACTGCCGTTTGGCCAAGACACAATCGACACGCTGGCGATCGTCTCTGGAGGGGCGGCCGAGATGGTCCCCGAAGCCGCTCAGGCCGGGGTCGATGCTTTCGTGACCGGCGAGAGCAGCCACATCGCCTGGCACGTCGCGCGCGAGCACCGGATGAACCTGCTCTACGGTGGACACTACGCTACTGAGACTCTGGGCGTACGGGCGCTCGGCGATCACCTCGCTGAGCGATTCGGCGTCGAGACGGTCTTTCTCGACTCGCCGACCGGGTACTAGTGCGCGGCTTCCGGTAGGAAGTAGAACACGGCTGCGAGAATCAGGTACACCGCCAGGAGTTGCACGCCCTCCAACCAGTTCGACTCCCCGTCCACGGCTACACGCGACACGATGATGACCGAGAGACCGATCGCCAGTACCTCGGCCGTGGTGAACACGAGGTTCATCGGCTCGGGCCCGATTGCGTAGCTGAGAAAAACCAGCAACGGGGCCGCGAAGAGCGCTATCTGTGTGCTGCTTCCGATGGCGATGCCGACGCTGAGATCCATGCGGTCTTCGAGTGCCATGAGGACCGCGGTCGAGTGTTCGGCCGCGTTTCCGACGATGGCGACGATGACGATCCCAATAAACACTTCGGTCATGCCGAGCGCTGCGGCCGTGGGCTCGACCGCTGACACGAGGATTTCGGCCAGCCAGCTCACAAAGACGGTGGCGGCGACCAGGACGGTCAGTGAGCGCCGGACGCTCCACGTGTTGTGCGACGACTCGACGTGAGCGGCTTGAGCGGCGTCGCGAGTGAAGTAGTCGGTGTGCGTGTGGAGCGCGAAGATGAGTGACAAGAAGTACGTCACCATCAAGATGATCCCTATCGCCAAGCTCAGCCTGGCTTCGCCGGGAGCGGCTCCAGGACCCGCCAGGTAGTGATACGCCGCCGGTGCGATAAGCGCGACAGCCGCAAGCGTCAATGTCGTCGAGCGTGTCCTCGCACCCGCCCCGCTGAAGCTCTGGGTTCTGAACTTCAAGCCCCCATAATGGAACCGGTCAGCGACGCCTTTACCACCGAGTACAAGCCTTCGCGCAACGCCAACACGGCGATGATGATCTCGGCCATGTTGCCGAACGTCGCGTTCAACAGTCCACCGATGCCCTCGCCAGTCTTGTCGGCCAGGTGCTCGGTCGCCCGGCCCATGATCCCCGCCAACGGGATGATCGCGATCGCCGCGAGTGCGAAGATCAGCGTGTGCGACCCCGGCGACGTGTAGCGGACGATCAGCGCGACCGGTACGAAGACCAAGGCCCAGTACAGGATGTTCCGCGGCTGGATTCTCAACCCGTCTCCAAGAGCCTAGGGAGCGATTTGACGTCTTCCGGTCGAACGCGGCACCTTATGGGAGTGCTACCGCGCCCTGGTTCGGGCGCGTTTTCTTTGCTCACCCACAGCGCCTCGATATCGAGGACGGGAACGGTACCACATGCAGCCCACTGAGGGCACCTGCCAAGTCGTCGTCGGCGCTCAATGGGGCGATGAAGGGAAGGGGAAGATCGTCGACGTGCTCGCCGAGCGCGCCGATGTCGTGGCCCGCTTTCAAGGTGGCTCGAACGCCGGTCACACGGTGGTCGTTAGCGGCGAAGAGTTCATCCTGCATCAGGTGCCGTCGGGCATCCTACACCCTGGAAAACAGTGCCTGCTCGGGAACGGCGTTGTGCTCGATCCGGAGGCGTTCTTCGAGGAACTCGATGAGCTCGAGGCGCGCGGTGTCGACACCACGAGTCGGGTGTGGATATCCAACCGCGCGCACTTGTTGCTGTCATATCACAAAATGCTAGACAGGGCCGCCGAGGGTGCGCGCGGCGAGGCGGCCATCGGCACGACGGGCCGCGGAATCGGGCCAGCTTACGAGGACAAGATCGCCCGCGCCGGGATTCGAGTCGTCGACGTGCTGGACCCCGATCGCTTGCGCGAGCGGATCGACGCCAACGTCGAGATAAAACAAGGCCGGCTGGAGCGACTTGGCAGCGACGAACGAATCGACGGACAGCAGGTTTTCGACCAACTGATGCATTTTCGTGACCGACTGGTAGAACGAAGGGCAGACGTCTCGCAGCGGGTCGCGCATGACCTCGCCGCCGGTCGTCGGGTGCTGCTGGAGGGAGCTCAGGGCTCGCAGCTTGACATCGATCATGGCACTTATCCGTACGTGACGTCGTCCAGCACGACGGCCGGCGGCGCGGCGACCGGAATCGGCCTCGGCCCGAAGTACATCGACCAGATCATCGGGGCAGCCAAGGCTTACACCACGCGAGTCGGCAACGGCCCGCTGCCAACTGAGGTCGAGAGTCCGGTTCAGGAGCTGCTCCGGGAGGCGGGTGGCGAGTACGGCGCTACCACCGGTCGAGCCCGGCGCTGTGGATGGTTCGATGCGGTGGTCGTTCGCTACGCCGCCCGGATTAACAGTTTGACGGAGTTGGCGGTAACAAAGCTCGATGTGCTCGACGGCCTTGACTCGATTCCGCTGTGCACCGGTTACCGCGCAGCCGATATCGACGGTGGCGGGGAGCTTTCTCAGTTTCCGGCCGA
>JBDHIC010000284.1:0-3488 GCA_039589035.1 Gemmatimonadota bacterium
CAATTGCGTGCGCAAACGCCCAAAACCCGCTAGAATCGTGCCAATAATGAGCCCCCCGGCAACCCATCCGCTGGGTCCCCGCCTCCTGGCCACTGGCGTTGCGACACTGCTTCTATCGTTTGCCGCACCGGCGGCATCCCAGACCCCCGACCCGACCACGTCGCAGATAACCGCCACGCCGACGTCGATCGTCGCCGATGGGTCGAGTACGTCGACGATTACTGTGACTCTCCAAGACAGCGTCGGTGGCCCGATTACAACGGGCGGAGACACGGTCGTTTTGGCGACCAACCTTGGGGTGCTATCACCGGTAAATGACAACACCGACGGGACGTACACGGCGACGCTGACTTCGTCGACTACGGCCGGCACGGCGACCATCACAGGAACCCTTAACGGTCCCCCGATTATCGACGGCGCGACGGTGACGTTCTTACCCGGGCCGGCCTCACGACTGACTTCGACCATAACCGCCAACCCTACGTCGATCGTCGCCAACGGATCGAGCACATCGACCATTACCGTCCAGCTCAAGGACGCCAACGGCAACGACCTGACGACCGGTGGTGACACGGTGAACCTGTTCACCGACGCCGGCTCGCTGACGGCGAACCCGCCGACAGACAACGGCAACGGTACCTACACCGCGACCCTCACCTCGTCGACCATAACCGGCGTCGCGACCGTCACAGGAACGCTTAATGGTCCCCCGATCATCGACGACGCTCAAGTCAACATCACGCCGGGGCCTGCGACCAAGCTCCAGTTCCAACAGCAACCATCGACAACCCAGGCCGGTGCGACGATCTCGCCCGCCGTCACGGTCCGCGCGCTCGACGTGAACGACAACCTAGCGACGGGCTTTGTCGGCAGCGTGTCGATCGCGATCCTGAGCAACCCCGGCAGCGGGACGCTGTCAGGCACGGCAAGCCAGCCGGCGGTCAACGGCGTCGCCACCTTCGGCAACCTGTCAATCAACAACCCGGGCAACGGCTCAACATCACCCCAGCGGCGGCGACCGAGCTCCGGTTCCTGCAGCAACCGACGACGACCGTGGCCGGCCAGACGATCTCGCCGGACGTCACCGTCCGAGCCACGGACGGCATCGGAAATACGGACACCAACTTCAGCGGACGATCGCGATCCTGAACAACCCGGGCGGCGGCACGCTATCGCCTAGCCCGGCCACGGCGGTGGCGGTAAACGGCGTCGCCACCTTTAGCAACTTGTCGATCAACAAAACTGGCAACGGCTACACCCTGCGGGCGACCAGCGGAGTGCTCACCCCGGCTACCAGCAACCCGTTCAACATCACGCCGGGACCCGCATCCAAGCTCCAGTTCCCGCTACCACTGTCTGACACACAGGCTGGCGCGACGATCTCGCCCGCCGTCACGGTCCGCGCTCTCGACGCGAACGACAACCTAGCGACGGGCTTTGTCGGCAACGTATCGATCGCGATCCTGAACAATCCGGGTGGGGGAACACTGTCAGGCACGTTGAGCCAGCCGGCGGCGAACGGCGTCGCCACGTTCGACGACCTGTCGATCAACATGGCCGGCAACGGCTACACGCTGCGGGCGACCAGCGGAGTGCTCACCCCAGCTACCAGCACCCCGTTCGACATCTTCCCCGGAAACGCGGTGGACATCGAGTTCGTCCAGCAACCGACGACGACCGTGGCCGGCCAGACGATCTTTCCCGCGGTCACCGTCCGAGCCACGGACGGCATCGGAAACACGGACACCAGTTTCAGCGGAACGATCACGATCGCGATCCTGAACAACCCGGGCGGCGGCACACTATCGCCTAGCCCGGCCACAGCGACAGCTGTGAACGGCGTCGCCACCTTCAACAACCTGTCAATCGACAGGACAGGTGTTGGCTATACGCTGGAGGCACAAGGCAGCGGATTCTCGGACACGAGCGACCCGTTTGACATCCTTCCTGGGAACGCGGTGGGTCTCGAGTTCGTCCAGCAGCCGACGACAACCGCTTCTGGCGCTTCGATCACACCGGTAGTGACGATCCGCGCGATCGACGCGTTCGGGAATACCGACACGAACTTTGGCGGCAACGTCATCGTCGCGATCGATGCCAACCCAAGCGGAGGCACCCTCTCTGGCACGACTATCGCCGCAGCGGTAGCCGGTGTGGCGACGTTCCCGAACCTCTCAATCGACATCGTTGGAGTTGGCTACACGCTCATCGCTCAGGCGACCGGGCTGGATAGCAACACTAGCGACCCCTTTGATGTCGTCCCCGGAAGTGGGTTCGGTCTTGAGATCATCCAGCAGCCGACGGACACCAACGTCGGTGCCACGATCTCGCCTGCGATCACGATTCGAGTAAGGGACAGAAACAACAACACGGTGACCTCCTTTACCGGGGCGATATCGGTGGCCATCCGGACCAACCCTGGCGGTGGTTCGTTGGTCGGCACGACGACCGTCAACGCAGTGGCCGGGGTGGCCACGTTCAACAATCTGTCTATCGATCAGGCTGGAAACGGGTATACGCTGATCTTTTCTAGCTCTGGCTTCGCCGACCAGATTAGCTCCCCGTTTGCGATCATAAGCACGGTCGGTGACGCCTCGGGCGCGACCTCGACAATCACTGCCAACCCGACCTCGATTCCAGCTGACGGAACGAGCACGTCGACGATAACCGTGCAACTCAGGGATGCTAACGGTGTCAGCTTGCCAACCCTACACCGCGACGTTGACGTCGAGCGCCACGACGGGCACGGCTACGATCACGGGCACCGTCAACGGTGGGTCGATCGCGGCATCGGCTACGGTCACGTTCTCGCAGGTTTCAGTGGGGTCGGCTGACCTGGCGATCACCGCCGCGGTCAGCAATTCCAACCCGACGCTGGGGTCGACGATCGTCTACACGATCACCGTCACCAATCGCGGACCGGACACGGCGACTGGCGTTCAGGTCACCGATGCATTGCCGAGCCGGTTGTCGTTGGTATCGGCGGAGGCCAGCCAGGGTACGTTCTCCGTCGCGACCGGCGTGTGGAACGTGGGCGAGCTGGAACCAAGCGCGAGCGCGACTTTGGCACTCACCGTAAACGTGGGTCCGTGACGATGAACGGAGGCAGAGCAGTGCGCATTGGTGTTTTGGTGCTGACGTTGGTGACCAGCGCGTGCAGTGGGGTCGGGCCGTTCGCTCCGCTACCACCGGGAGGAACGATCACGATCGGTCCCAGCAATCCGGTGCTCGGCGCGATCGGCGCCAGCGTTCAGCTGCAGTTGATTCAGTCTGATGTCCAAGCCGCGCAGGTGGTGGACGCTGCCTGGAGCTCGAGCAACCCGGCGGTCGTTCGCGTGAGCGACACCGGACTAGCGACTGCGGTCGGCGACGGAACGGCGACGGTTACCGCCTCCGTCGGCGATCAGACCGGAAGCGTGCAGATCACCGTGGCAGCCACGATCGTAAATACGATCCGGATTACCAGCCTCGATCAGACCGACAGCAAC
>JBDHIC010000285.1:0-2391 GCA_039589035.1 Gemmatimonadota bacterium
CTATCGCAAGCGGCACGCGTTCTGGAAGTTGTACGGCCTCGACTTGCCGGATGAGGTGTTGAAGAAGCTCTACTACCAGAACGCTCTTCGGATTATTCCCGGCATCGACCGCACGCTGTTTCCCGACTGATATCGATAGGCGAGATCCCCATCGCGTGGTGTGTCGAACAGAGGGTCGCGGAATTGCGTCCTGAGAGGTGCCGGTTAGAATTCGACCCCCGGGAAACGATAGGCACGTATGCAATTCTCACCGCTTCGGGTTGGGTTCTCCGCCGGACTCGCAGTCTGCTTCCTGCTCGGGACGTTGGTCTCCCAGGGGAGGCACCGGTGCATGTCGGGTTTTGGTCCACAGGTCGAGGTCGATGCGGCTCACGAGTACGCTGGGTCCGGCCAGGACCAACCGGCCCAGCATCCTGAGGGTTGCTCGTGTATCGGGACCAGCTGTTGCAGTGCCGTGGAAGCGACAGTGTTTGGCCATATCGCCGGACTGCATACGAGCATCGAGGATCATCGAACCACGGTTGCTCCCTATCCCGCGGATCCCCGCACCGAGCCATCCCCGTATCTCCTTCCCTTTGCGACTGCTCCTCCCCTCCACGTCTGACCGATCATACGATCCACCCGCTCATGCGGTCGGACGACAGCGCCCCGGTCAGCGCTGACGGGTGATTGCGGATCTCAATTGGAACATCGAGCAATGATATGGAGGATGGAAGCAATGCGCAGAACCCTTGTACTCACGGTTGGTCTCGCCCTCTTGACGGTCGGCGCCATACAGGCGCAATGGACCTCATCCCGGCCCGACGGCCACGCCCCGATCGGGG
This sequence comes from Gemmatimonadota bacterium, assembly GCA_039589035.1. Classification (GTDB taxonomy): domain Bacteria; phylum Gemmatimonadota; class Gemmatimonadetes; order JACCXV01; family JAHWKZ01; genus CAMYLR01. The sequence goes on from JBDHIC010000285.1 coordinate 825, forward strand.
TGATGGTCGATCATGCGCACGAGAAGGGCGAGATCATGCTGTCGTATCGCTACATGTACATGGACATGGTGGGTAATCGCGATGGGACCGACCGGCTGTCGATCGCCGAAATCCTCGACGCCAACGGCCAATACGGCTTCATGATCACCCCGACCCGCATGCCGATGCAGATGCACATGCTCGGCGTCATGTATGCACCGATCGACGAGGTGACGCTGATCGCATCACTTCCGGTCGTCGATCTCTTCATGGATCACGTGACGCGAGCCGGCGGAGAGTTCACCACCAACTCCATCAACGTGGGAGATCTCCGCGTGGGTGGCATGATCCCGCTGGCACAATTCGGTGACCAAAGCGTACACGTGACGGCGCTCGTCTCTCTGCCCGTTGGCGCGATCGATGAGACCGACGTGACGCCGGCAAGCAGCCCCAGCTTCGTCCTGCTTCCCTATCCGATGCAGACCGGCTCGGGCACGTTCGACTTGAGGCCGTCGCTCACGTACCTGGGGCAGACCGAGTGGTGGTCTTGGGGAGGCCAGGCCTCGGCGGTCATCCGGACCGGCACCAACGACAACGATTACAGCCTCGGCAACCGGTATTCAGGAACCTTTTGGGCCGCCCGGCGGTTCAGTAGGTGGGTCAGTGCTTCGGCCCGGATCGAAGGCACCACATGGGACGACATCGAAGGGGCCGATCCTCGGCTGCCGGGTCCGGGAGCGCTGGTGGTTCCAACCGCGCGGCCCGATCTGAGGGGCGGCTCGAGAGTCGATGTGGGAGTGGGCGTCAACGTCTACATCCGGAAGATCAGGACCTGGACGGACCACAACTCGAGACGGACTGGATTGTGACGGGTGGTATCCAGTACACCATCTTCTAACCCCCCCGGTTGATGGAGTGACGCGATGAAGGCTGTGTGGAACGAGGTTGTCATTGCGGAGAGCGATGCGACCGTTGCGCCGGGGAGGGGAGTATGGATGTACTCGTAGGCGTGTGGTTGACTCCGCTCGTGCTGCTTCCCGGCGTGGCGCTTCTGGTCGTCTCGACGGCGAGTCGCTACGCCCAACTCCATCAAGAGCTGCACCACGTGTTGGATCACCCCAAAGGGGCGTCTCCGCGCTTGGTGGAGGCGCTCGTCAAGCGCGGCACGTTGTTCCGGAACGCGCTCGTCGGGCTCTACTTCAGCATCAGCGCGTTCGTCCTGGGGGCCTTCTTCGGCGGGGTCACTGCCCTCTGGTTTGCCGAGTCATCCTGGGCGGTGCAGGCGCTGACTCTGCTCGGCATCCTCGGTGTGCTCTACAGCGCACTCCAGCTGACCCGTGAATCCGTGCTCTCGCTCCACATCATCCGAGAGCACTACCTGGAAATCGAAGGCTCCGACGGGGATTAGAACATGAACCCCGCCCGGACATACAGACCGGTACGCTCGTCACTGTTGGCGACGGCGACACTCAGGGTGTTGCGCCGGTTCAAGTAGGCGAACCAGAGCCCCCCTCCGAAAGCGCTGTGCCATTCATCGGATGTCTCGCCGTCGAGATACACGCGCCCAACGTCGCCCAACCCGAAGATC
>JBDHIC010000286.1:0-3332 GCA_039589035.1 Gemmatimonadota bacterium
GGCGGCGAATCCGCACCGCGCGCGTTCCAGGCCTCCTTTAGCACGTACGGAAAGCTCTACGAGCTGGCGCGATCCGCTGCGCGCCGCATCGGAGAGCTAGATCCTTTTGTCAGGCTGACTGCCCGTCGAAGTGCATTCGCCATCGGCACAACGGAATCAACCGCAGCCCGCCTTGAGGCCCTGGGAGCCAAGGATGTTCTCGTACTGGTCGCTGCGGGCCTGGATCAGACGACCTTCGAACTAATAGACACAAACATAACTGTTGGCGGTGAAGCCAACTTAAGCGCCGAGCCACTGCGGGTGATCAGTATTGGCCGACTTTTGGAATGGAAAGGGTTCGGCCTTGGACTCAAGGCTTTTGCCCAAGCATCCCTTGAGGGTGCCGAGTATTTGATCGTCGGTGATGGCCCAGCACGCGACCGGTTAAACGAACTCGCGAGAACCCTTCAAATAACGGATCAAGTTCGCCTTTGCGGCTCGCTATCCCGCGATGACACGCTCCAACAGCTTGGTCGATCTCACGTTCTGGTCCACCCTAGCCTTCACGACTCGGGAGGGTTTGTCTGCATCGAGGCGATGGCCGCCGGACGACCGGTGATCTGCCTTGATCTCGGCGGTCCGGCCGAGATCGTTGACGACGCTACGGGATTCAGAGTTAGAGCCGAAAAACCGGGCCGAGCAGTCGAAGAACTAGCCTGCGCTATGCGTCAACTGGATGAGGATCGAGCATTGCTGCATACGATGGGCGTAGCCGCAAGAGCTCGCGCTCAATCCGAGCACCACTGGGAGAAGAAGGGTCAGCGATTGGCAGAACTCTATCGCCTTGCCTACGAGAAAGTGCGCGATTGTCCGACAGGACAGTAGCTTCGGGGTGGCGGAACCGGTAGACGCGCGGGACTTAAAATCCTGTGGGCGAGAGCCCGTGCGGGTTCGACTCCCGCCCCCGGCACCAAACAGGTCAGGAAACGGCGGCCGGCTCGGTTGAAGTCTTTTCCTCGGGCGTAGGCGGCAGAGGCTCGGCATCGAGCAACGCCGCCTCGAGCACATCACCGATCGTCTTCGCGTATACGAAAGAGAGCCCTTCCAAAAGATCGGGCTCGACATCCTCGACGTGTTGACGGTTCTGCTCCGGAACGATCACCGTCTTGATCTCCGAGCGTCGAGCAGCCACCAGCTTTTCCTTGATGCCACCGACCGGCAATACCTGGCCGGTCAACGTGATCTCACCCGTCATGGCGACCTCGGGCCGGACCTTTCGCCCGCTCACCGCCGACGCTATCGCCGTGGCCATCGTCACTCCCGCGGAAGGCCCGTCTTTGGGGATGGCACCCGATGGCACGTGTAGATGCAAATCGACATCGTCAAAGAACCGCTCTTTGATCCCGAGTTCGGCTGTATGAGAGCGGACGTACCCCAGCGCCGCCTGAACCGACTCCTGCATCACGCTGCCGAGCTTGCCCGTCAAAGTCAGCCCCTTTCCTCCGGGCATCGTCGTCGCTTCCACGAACAAGATCTCGCCCCCGGCCGCCGTCCACGCTAATCCGGTCGCGACACCCGGCGTCGCGACCCGTCGCGCTACCTCGTGGAATGCTTTCTTTGGCCCCAGGAAACTAGGGATGTCCTCCGGTTGGACCTCGACCTTCTCGGTTTTTCCACCTGCGACCTCAGCCGCGACCTTGCGACATACTTTGGCGATCTCCTGCTCCAAACCGCGAACCCCTGCCTCTTGCGTGTAATCGCTGATAATGCGCTGGAGCGCCTCCTCATTGATCTCGAGATGCTCTTCTCCAAGCCCGTTCTCCTCGAGCTGTCTCGGAAATAAGTACTGCTGTGCGATGTGGAGCTTCTCGCGATCGGTGTAACCAGGCAATCGAATGACCTCCATCCGATCGCGTAGCGCGGGTTGGATCGTCTGCAAGACGTTGGCGGTCGTGATGAACAGCACACTCGAGAGGTCGAACGCGAGATCCAGATAGTTGTCGCGAAACGTGTTGTTCTGTTCCGGATCGAGGACCTCGAGCAAGGCGCTCGATGGATCCCCTCTAAAGTCGGCCCCGACCTTATCAACCTCATCGAGCATAAACACCGGGTTGTTGGTCCCCGCTCGCTTCAGTGATTGAATGATCCGCCCAGGCATTGCACCGACATAGGTCCTTCGATGCCCGCGAATCTCTGCCTCATCGTGCATTCCACCCAAAGACATGCGCACAAACTCGCGCCCCAACGCCCGAGCTATCGAGCGCCCGAGGGAGGTCTTGCCGACGCCTGGCGGCCCGACAAACAAGAGGATCGGACCCTTCATCTCATCCTTGAGCTTTCTCACCGCCAAGTACTCGAGGATGCGATCTTTGATCTCCTGCAGATCGTAGTGGTCCTCGTCCAAAACTTGGCGCGCATACTCCAAGTCGAGCCGATCTTCCGTTGATCGAGTCCAGGGGACTTCACACAGCCAATCGAGATAGCTCAGCTTTCATGACGTGCTCAGGAACTTCTTTGGCGCGTAGACATTCACGAATGCGGTCGATCTCGGCCTCCTCGTCCCCCACCTCCCCAAGCTCCTCGCGGATCGCTTTGAGCTGCTCGCGCAGATAATACTCGCGCTGCTTCTTCTCGAGCTCCTCGTCGACCTGACTCTTTATCTCACCGCCGATCTGTAGGACGTTCAACTCCCGCCGCAACGCAGCCAGCACGATCTCGAGCTTCTCCTCCGGCTTGTCGCTCTCGAGGACACTCTGGTGCTCGTCGCGATCGAGCTTGACCATCGACGCGACCATGTACGCAAACTGATTCGGGTTCTCCAGCTGTCGTACGGCGTGACTCAGCTCGTCGGGCATGTATGACGACTCCGAGATCACCTGTCCCGCCAGCTCGTAACCCTCTCGAAGCATCGCCTCTACGCGGTCACTATGTTCGTCCGCGACCTCGGGCAATACCGTAATCGACGCCTCGACAAACGGCTCGTTCCTGACCACCTCGACGAGGCGGAATCGACTCACACCCTGCACCAGCAATCGCATGCCGGCGTCGGGATGCTTCACCAGACGGTGGATGACGGCTGCGGTTCCAACGTCATGCAGCTGTTCCCGACTCACCGGCTGTGTGGACTCTTCATCTGTCGCCTCACGCAGTGCGACGACACCCACGATGCGTGACTCGCGCATGGCCTCATCGACGGCCGCTATCAACGGCGGGTCGTTGAACGCCAAGGGCACAACCGCGAACGGGTACAGAACAGCGTTGCGGAACGGCAAAAGCGGGATCGTCTCCGGGATCGACGACGGATCGAATTCCTCGCTCAACCCCTCGCTCGGAAGCAACGCTTCCGGTGATTG
>JBDHIC010000287.1:0-2079 GCA_039589035.1 Gemmatimonadota bacterium
CACTCCCTTCGATTACGCCGACGGCCAGCTCGGCGTCGACGGCGTATCGCTGACCGACTTGGCCTCCGAGTTCGGCACCCCACTCTATGTCTATCATCGTCCCACGATCGACGCACGACTGGCCGCCGTCCGGGAGGCGTTTGACGACTATCCGACGCGGGTCTGTTACTCGGTCAAGGCGAACTCGAATCTACGGTTATTAAAGTGGCTCAACAGCCGAGAAGTTGGCTTTGATGTCGTTTCGGCGGGCGAGCTCACGCGGGCAGTAATCGCCGGTGTGCCTGCCGAACGGGTGGTTTTCGCCGGTGTCGGAAAGACCGAAGCCGAGCACCAGCAGGCGGTAGCATCAAAGCTCTGGATGATCACGCTGGAGTCGGTCGAGGAGGCCGAGGCGGTGACTCGGCTGGCGGACGCGATGGGGCGCTCGGCCGTCCCGGTGGCGTTGCGGATCAACCCCGATGTCGACGCGCTCACTCACCCGCACATCACGACCGGACGGGAGATGGACAAGTTCGGTCTGATCCCCGCGGAGTTCGAGGACGCCCTGACTTGGGTACTGGAGCGCCCGGAGGTCGAGTTGGTGGGGTTGCACATGCACCTCGGGAGCCAGACCCTATGAGCAGGGCTTGGAGGAGGTCGTTCGGTGTGTCAACCAGGCCCAAGAGGCGGGGGCGCCGCTGAAATGGATCAACGCAGGCGGCGGCTTTGGGATCTCTTACGATGGCGAATCGGTACCCGACGTAGCTGATTTCGCAGCTGCGATCGTGCCCGCGATCCGGCCGACCGGGATCGAGCTGGTGCTCGAGCTGGGCCGCTTTCTTGTTGGGCCGGCGGGTTGCTTGCTGACCAAGGTGCTGTACAACAAACCGCGGCCCGATCGTCAGTTGGTGATTGTCGATGGCGGAATGACGACGCTCTTACGGCCGGCCCTGTATGGCGCGGAGCACCGCGTGTGGCCGGTCGAGCAGCACGACGGTGCCCTGGAACCGACCGACGTCGCTGGGCCGATTTGCGAATCGACGGATTATCTGGCTCGTCACCGGCCGCTACCACGCCTTGAGTCGGGCGCCACGCTGGCGATACTCGACGCCGGGGCTTACGGGATGTCGATGGTCAGCCACTACAACTCTCACCCCGGCCCCGCCGAGGTTTGGATCACCGAGGACGGAGCGATCGAGACGATTCGACGCCGGGAAACGATCGAGGACCTGTTGGCGATCGACATGGAGGCCTTCGAGGCGTGATGCGAATGAATCTGTTTCTCGGTCGACACGTATTTCACTGTAGGCCACGCGCTGGTGGTCGAGCGGAACGACCCGCGTAGTATTAGGGAGATCGAATATCGCGCTAAAGCGCCATCATGGAGGGACATCGATGTCACGGTTGCCACTCGCACTCTTGATCCTGTTTGCACACGCTGCCTGCGCCAGCGCCCAATCCACTGAGCAAGCTGAGCATACTGGAACCATACCCCAGGACTCAGGCTACGTACTGTTTGTCGGCCTGGAATCGGAGGACGCGGTCGCGATCATGGATCCCCAGGCGGGGTCGCTCATCCGCAAGATTCCGATCGGCATCTCTACCGAGGACATAGAAGGCGTCCACGCGCTCGACGTTTCGCCCGATGGCGAGCACTACTACCTGTCGATCGCTCATGGCTGGCCTTACGGGTCGGTGTGGAAGATGTCGACGCAAAAAGACAGCCTCGTTGGTCGGACCAACGTCGGGCTCTTCCCTGCCACGATGGCGATCACGCCCGATGGAACGTGGCTTTTCGTCGCCAACTACAACCTTCATGGTGACCCGCAACTCGACACGGTGTCGGTCGTTCACACGCCGACGATGACCGAGGTCCAGCAGATCCCGGTGTGTACGAAGCCACACGGCTTGGTGGTTTCCAACGATGGCGAGTCAGTCTATGTGTCGTGCACGCGGGACAACGTGTTGAAGAAGATCAGCGTCGCGACGTTCGCGGTGGTGGATTCGACCAATACGTTGATCGACGAGGACCGGGCGGAAGACAAAGTGTGTTATCCGGCTGGCCTCGCGCTCTCGAGGGATGACGAGCGGTTGTTTATC
>JBDHIC010000288.1:0-2104 GCA_039589035.1 Gemmatimonadota bacterium
CGCCGGGGGCAAGCTCGTGCTCGATGTGCTCATTCTGGGGGTAGCCGCGTCGGGCGCGTGGGAGGCGTTCGAGGCACGGTTCTTCTGGGAGAGCCCGCTGAGCGCCGTCTATACAGCCCTCATCGGGGGTCTCTGTAGGCGCCTTTTCCTGACTCGCTAGTCGCCCCTGCGCCCACAGCGGCGCGAAGTTTGCTTCCCCTCGAATGAGGTCCTAAGTTCGAACGCTTAAAGCTTTTCCAGATGTTCGGGGGGTATTGAAAACCAGTCTCAATCCGCAGTCGGGCGCTCCGTTCGATCCGGAGAACCGTAACCAGCGCGGTCTCCTGGCACGGGCCGCTTTGCTCGCTGTTTTCGGGATCCTCTTAGCGACGTTTTTCCGGTTGCAAGTCGTGGAACACGCCTCGCATGTCGAGCGCGCGACGAACAATCAAGTGCGTACGATTCCATTGCCCGCACCTCGCGGCTTCGTCTACGATCGCGACGGCGAAGTCATCGCCGAAAACGTGCCGGCATACTCCGTATCGCTTTTACCAGCGTCAAACGAAGAGCTGTCATCATCGATAGACAAGATCGGATCGATTCTCGAGTTTGATGAGCACGAGATCGAAGCCTTGACGCGTCAATACCAGGTCGCACCGGGGCAAATCTCGACTACCGCACATTATCGAAACTCGAAGAGAAGCGCAGCAACGTCCCTGGCTTGTTCCTTCAACCGAAACCGCGACGCGTTTATCCGTACGGTCGTGCAACGGCTCACCTCACCGGTTACGTAGCGCAGATCACTGAAGCTGAGTTGTCAGAGCTAAAGGAGCAGGGATACGCGCCGGGTGACATCGTTGGAAAATCCGGCATCGAGCGAATGTACGAGACCGAGCTCCAGGGTTTGAAGGGCGCCGAATACCGCGAAGTGGACGTTCGAGGTCGATGGATAGGACCATGGGTGGAAAAGCCGTTTGACCCGCCCAAACGCGGTCAGGACATGACGCTCACGGTCGACCTCGATCTCCAACGTCGGGCGGCAGAGCTATTCCCGAAGGACAAGCGGGGCGCGGTGGTGGCGCTCGACCCCAATACTGGCGAGGTGCTGCTGCTCTACTCGCACCCGACGTTCGATCCGAATGTCTTCAGTGGCCGATTGACCACCGAGACCTGGAATGGGCTAGCGAACGCGGAGTCTAGACCACTTCTGAACCGCGTGGTCCAGGCGCGCTACGCTCCCGGCTCGGTGTTCAAGTTGGCGACGGCGGCGATGGCGATGTCACTCGGCGTGGTCAAGGTAGACGAGTATGAGGATGTTCCATGTCGGGGTGGTTATCAATTCGGCCGCCGCTGGTTTGGTTGCCACGCGGTTCACGGCTGGGCCACGCTGCAGGACGCTATCATCACCTCGTGCGACACATACTTTTACCAGTTGGGTCTGGCGCTCGGACTGGAAGAGATTACGCGGATCGGATCGGGGTGGGGCTTCTCCGGGCTGACCGGTGTCGATCTCCCGAGCGAGGCGGAGAGCCTGTATCCGACCTCTGCGGATTGGTACGACGAACAGTATGGTCCGGGGGGGTGGGGCTCTGGCGTAATACTGAACCTCGCGATCGGTCAGGGTGAGATCGCCTGGACGCCGCTCAAACAAGCGCAATTCGTTTCCGCAATTGTCAATGGGGGCGAGCTCTGGACACCTCGAATCCGAGCCACCGATCGGCCACCCCGATCGGCTGGGACATTGCCGCTGTCGAGTGATCAATTCGAGATCCTACGCGCGTCGCTAACGGGAGTCGTGAACGACTGGCGAGGCACAGCATTCCATCGCGCACATACGGTTCCACTCCGATACACGATCGGTGGCAAGTCCGGCACCGTTGAGCACAACGGTGGTACTGCTCACGGCTGGTTCGTTGCGGCGGGCCCCATGGAGCGACCTCAGATCGTGGTTGCGGTCATTGTCGAAGAGGGACGCAGCGGGTCGGCCCAGAGCCCGATCGCGATCGATCTAGTACAGACTTATCTCGATGGTCGGAACGGGTTAGTGCCCGACGACGCGACTCCGCCACCCCCGATCGCGCTAAGCGAGTCGGTCTCGAGCAGCGAGTAGCGGCGTGGTTCAGCC
>JBDHIC010000289.1:0-2003 GCA_039589035.1 Gemmatimonadota bacterium
GGATAGCCAACGCGAGGAGGAAGCGCAGCGGGACCCGCTCAGGACGTTTCCGATGATGTTGGAGCGGGATGGTATCGCCACCGCTGGTGAGCTCGAGGCGATCCGCGACGAGATCGAAGCCGAGATCGAAGCCGCGACCGATCGCGCGCTGGAGGCAAAGCAACCCGGACCCGAAACAGCGCTCGATTACGTCTACTCACCGCACGTCGATCCCACCGACGAGTCGTTCTCATCGCGACCCGAGTTCGAGGGTGATCCGACGACGATGGTCGACCTTTTGAACCATTGCCTGAGCGACGAGATGGAGCGTGATCCGAGGATCCTTGTTTTCGGGGAAGACATCGCCGACGCCAGCCGGGAAGAGGTGTTGGAGGAGGTCAAAGGCAAGGGCGGAGTGTTCAAGGTCACCGCCAACATCCAGCGCCGCTTTGGTGGCGTGCGGGTGTACAACTCGCCGCTCGCCGAGGCCAACATCGTGGGTCGCGCAATTGGCTTGGCGACTCGGGGTCTCAAGCCGGTCGTCGAGATCCAGTTCTTCGATTACGTCTGGCCGGCGTACCACCAGATCCGCAACGAGCTGGCGCTTCTCCGGTGGCGCTCGAACGACGACTTCTCCGCGCCGCTCGTAATACGCGTGCCGTGTGGCGGGTACTTGAAGGGCGGCGCGATCTATCATTCGCAGTCGGGCGTTGTGCTCTTCACCGCCAATCCGGGACTGCGCGTCGTCATGCCGGCTACCGCCGAGGACGCCAACGGACTCTTGCGAACCGCGATCCGGTGCGACGACCCGGTGATCTTTCTAGAGCACAAGCACCTCTACCGGCAGACGTACAACAAGGGTCGCTATCCGGGACCGGACTACATGATCCCGTTCGGCAAGGCGGCCACCGTGCGTGGCGGTAGCGACGTGACGATCGTGACGTACGGTGCCACTGTTCAGCGATCGCTGACGGCGGCGAAGGAGGCGGCCAAGGAGGGGATCGAGGCCGACGTCTTGGACCTGAGAACGCTGTCGCCCTACGACTGGTCGGCGATCGAAGCTTCGATCCGGCGTACCAACAAGGCACTGCTCGTGTACGAGGATCCGGTTTCGTGGGGCTACGGTGCCGAGATCGCGACCCGCATCGCCGATGAGCTGTTCGAGTACCTCGACGGTCCGGTTCGGCGCGTGGGCGCGCTCGATACCCAGGTCGGCTACGCGCCGCAGCTCGAAGACGCGATCCTGCCTCAAGTCGAGGACATCCACCGCGCGATCCTCGAGCTGGCGCGCTACTAGCAAATCATGATCGAGATCCCGGTCCGCACCCACGAGCGCAGGGTTCTGCTGGACATCACCGGCGAGGTCAGCGCCGCGATCCGCGAAGATGGCGGCGAAGGTTCTTGGGTCGCCTACGTGCCACACACGACGGCCGGCATCACGATTAACGAGGGGGCCGACCCCGCTGTGGCGCGCGACATCCTGATGGTGTGGGAGCGGCTGGTCCCCGAAGACCTGCCGTATCAGCACACTGAGGGGAACTCGCCGGCGCACGTCCTTTCGTGCATCGCCGGCTCATCGGTGGTGCTGCCGGTTGAGCACGGCGATCTTTGAGCACGGCGATCTTAGGCTTGGCACCTGGCAGTCGGTGTTTTTCTGCGAGTTCGATGGTCCGCGGTCGCGGAAGGTGTGGCTCTGGCCGCTCTAGTCTTTCGTCTTTCGACGAGGACTTAGCCTAGTGAGTCGCCGACGCCACGTGGCACGGCGGCGAAGCTGTTTATGGGTCAATACACGTTGAGTCCACGGCAGGTTGGCCGGCGAAACAACGTTGTCGCACTCGATCAGCGCTGCCCTGGCGCTTGGCAGCGTCGCCTTGACGCCGGCGAACAGCGTGTCATTAAGGGCCTGTCCATCGTCGCGGTAGCGATCGTTGAAGATGTGTTGCGCCCGCGCCTGCCGGATCTGATTCCGGATGTCGATCGCGATCGTATTTCCTCGCCGGATCCGCTCTTCGAACGAGCCGGGC
>JBDHIC010000290.1:0-2262 GCA_039589035.1 Gemmatimonadota bacterium
ATGGCCGCATGGGTCGACCCCGCTTTAGGACCCGATCGCGCCTTCGGGCGGGCTCGAGACCTACTCTCCTTGGTTCAGGAGACAGCCGCCACACACTCCGACCGCCTGGTCTTCGCCACCACCGCCGCAGATGTCGTCACCGCTGCCGCCGATGAAAGGATCGCTCTTCTCGCCGGCGTGGAAAACGGCGACGCGCTCGAGAAGCGCGTGGCCAACGTCGAGCGGCTGCACGATCACGGCGCCCGCTACCTCACACTGACTTGGATGCACACCAATGCGCTGGGCGATGCCGCCGGCGATGAGCCTGTCCACGACGGGCTGTCTCGGTTTGGGCGGGACGTCGTCGAGGCGATGAACGACATCGGGATGGTGATCGATTTATCCCACGCGGCGCCAACCACGTTCTGGGACGTCCTCGAGCGGACGAGCCACCCGATCGTGGTGAGCCACTCGGCTACAGAAGCGCATGGAGCCCATCCGCGCAACGTCTCCGACGATCAGCTGCGAGCGATAGCCGAGAACGGTGGCCTCATCGGGATCAACTTCTTCTCCGACTACCTCACACCCGGTGCCGCCGACCCCGACTGGACGGTGATCGTCGACCATATCGAGCGGGTCATAGATGTAGCCGGGGTCGAGCACGCCGCGCTCGGCTCGGACATGGATGGCGTTGCGAGATTGCCGTCCGGGTTCCACGGAGTCGAGGATCTTCCGCTCATCGCCACCGAGCTCGAGCGTCGCGGCCAGACCGGTCAGAATCTCCGCAAGATCCTCGGTGGCAACTGGTTGCGCGTGCTCGACCAGGTCGTCAATGGGTGACCGGGTCCGACCTTTCCGATCGCCGTCCGACCTTTCCGATCGCCGCGGTGTAGATTGTAGACAGCCGTGCTACGCCTCCCGCATTTGAAACTGGATTCGCGTATGATCAAGCGCATCAAGTGGCGCCCACCCACGTGGGTGCTGGTCGCGTTCCCGATTCTCATCATCGGCGCCATCTCGATCGGTGTGTACTCGGTGATGCTCGAACGCCGGGTGACATCGAAATGGGACGGCCGTAAGTGGAACCTCCCGTCGAAGGTATTCTCCGACGCTTTTCTGCTGTTTCCGGGACAACCGTTGAGCGACGAGGACTTCGAGGCGCGCCTGAAACGGTTGGGGTATCTCGAGCAAGCGGGTGAGATCGACGAGCCGGGCGAATACGCGCGGAACGACGGCGAGTGGCTCGTCTATTTGCACGCTTTCGACTATCCGGATGGCGCCAATCCAGCGTATCCGATTCGCATCCACACTCGGCGTCAGATCGTTCGCAGCATAACCAACGCCCGCACCGGCGAGGAGCTGAGCAGCGCCGCACTCCAGCCGGAGGTGATCGGCGTCATCTTTGATCAGCACATGGAGGACCGAACACCGATCGATCTGGAGGAGATCCCGGCCTACGTCATTCAGGCGATCCTGGCGGTCGAGGATGCGCGCTACCACAGCCATCCCGGCCTCGACCCAATACGGATGGTCGGCGCTTCGCTGGTCAATCTCCGCGCTCGACGCACCATACAGGGCGGATCGACGATCACCCAGCAACTCGTCAAGAACTACTACCTGACCTCCGAGCGCACGTACCGCCGCAAGCTGATGGAGGCGGTGATGGCGTTAATCCTCGAAACCAAGTACTCGAAACACGAGATCCTCGAAGCGTACTTAAACGAGATCTACCTCGGTCAGCGCGGAGCCTCGTCGATCATGGGGATCGAGCAGGCGGCGCGTTACTACTTCGGCAAGTCGGTGCGCGAAGTCGATCTTCAGCAGGCCGCTACGCTGGCCGGGCTGATTCGCGATCCCGGCAGGTACAATCCGCACCGACATCCCGAACGGGCGAAGGAGCGACGCGATCTGGTTCTAACCTTGATGCACGATCAGAACCGGCTGACCGACGATCAGTATGCGCGCGCGAGGGCGGAGTCGCTCAACGTTCGCGGCGAGGATAGGCGCTTCAACGACGCTCCCTATTTCGTCGACTTCGTGCTCAGCGAGTTGGCCAGTCGGTATCCGCGGGAGCTGCTCCAGACCGAGGGACTCAGGATTTTCACGACCCTCGACATGGGGGCCCAGATCGCCGCCGAGCGGGCATTGGTGGAAGGTCTCGAACAGCTCGAGGTGGACTACCCTCGGCTCGCGAAGCGCACCGATGAGCTCGAGGGCGCGCTGGTCGTCGTCGACCCGCGCACCGGTTTTGTGCGTGCGATGGTCGGCGGGCGGGATTACCAG
>JBDHIC010000291.1:0-2135 GCA_039589035.1 Gemmatimonadota bacterium
CGCTATGCTCGCCTACGGAGTTGTGTAGGCCTCGAGCAAGTCCTGCGCGGCGCGACGCTGCTTCGGTGTTCCGAGCACTGCGACGCGATCACCAGCCCGGATTGTCGTTTCCGCTCCCGGGTTGGCGTTGACACGTCGACCGCGTGCAGTTGCGACAACGGTAGCCCCGGAGCGGCTCCGGATCTCCAGATCACCGATCGATCGTTCCACGTCGCTGCGAACCGAGGGCACCTTGATCCACTCAATGACGGCGTTACTCTGGGACGTTCCGAGATCCGAGAGGATCTCTGAGTAACGCTTCGAAAACCCACCCTCTCGGATGGGGCCGTACATCTCTTCCCGGATTACATCGCTGAACGTTTGGATGTCGACCGGCGACTTGTCGTATGCAATAAGCACTTGACGGGCCATTTCGAGACCGGCCTCGAGTTCAGGCTGCACGGTTTCGTGGATACCGAGCTCCGCCAGTTCGACCAGCTCGACCGGGTTGCGAGCACTCGCAACGACATGGGCTGCCGGGTTTATATGTCTCACGTGCTCGACGACAGCGCGTGTGATCGTGGTGTCGTGAACCGCGACAAGCACAAGCCGGGCACGGGCGATGTGCGCCGCGGCTAATACCTCAGGTCGCGAAGCGTCACCCCAAACAACGTGGAGTCCCATCGTCCTAGCCGCCTCGGAGAGCGAATGGTCGAGCTCCACAACCGTGAACGGGATAGCCGCCTCGGAGAGCGAATGGTCGAGCTCCACAACCGTGAACGGGACTCCGATCTGACGCATGATCTCGACCACTGGCCGCCCGGTCCGACCGTAACCGATGATCACGGTGTGTTCGGCGATTTCGGCGGTCGCGGGGGGCGCTGGAGCGATCGCTCGCGGGCGTGGGAGTACACGCGAGAGAACCCGGTGGAGCGGTGTGGCGGCCTGAAAAAGTCCCGGCGAAAGGACCATCGTTGCCAGCGCGACGGTCAGCGCGAGTGCGTAGTGGTCTTCGGAGAGCCCGCCGGTGCTCACCCCGGTGCGCGCCAAAAGAAAGGAAAACTCCCCCATCTGAGCGAGACCGAGCCCGACGATCCACGGTTCGACGCCGCGTCGGCCGAACATCCACGCCAACGAGCCACAAATCGTGGCCTTTACAACGACGACGAAAACGACTGTGGCGGCGACGAGTGTCGCATTGGCGAGCAGGTATCGGGGATCGAACAGCATGCCCGCGGAGGCGAAAAAGACCAGCCCGAACACGTCGCGAAGCGGTACGATATCGCCGACCGCCTGGTGGCTGAACTCGGACTCGCTCAGCACCATGCCGGCCACGAACGACCCAAAGGCGAACGACAGTCCGAAGAGGTGCGTTCCGTACCCGATTCCCACTCCGAGCGCGACGACGGTGATCAGGAAAAGCTCACGGGACCCCCAGCGCGCGATATGGCGCAGCAAGAACGGCATCACGCGTGTGCCGATGAGAATCATCGCCACGAGGAACAGTGCAGCCCGCAAAAACGTCAGCGCCAGCTCGTCCAGGGCGCCTCCCACATCGGAGATGTGCGGAAGGATGATCAACATCGGAGCGACCGCGAGATCCTGCACCACGAGCAAACCAACCATTGCGCGTCCCGCGATTGCGTCTGCCTTGCCCGCGCTCAGTAGCAGCTTGAGAACTACCATCGTGCTCGAAAGGGAGACCATCGCTCCCATCCACAGTGCCGGCGTTCGCGGCCAGCCAAGGATCGACTCGGCGAACACCGTTCCCAGAAGCCCAGTTACGAGGATCTGGATCGGACCACCGATTAGCGCCAGGCGGCGCACGCGAATCAGGTCGCCAAAGCGGAGCTCGAGACCGAGCGCAAAAAGCAGCAGCGCTACCCCGATTTCGGCGAGCAACTCGATATCGCGGATCTCGACGACCGTCGGTCCGGCGGTGTGAGGCCCGACTGCGACACCGGCTAGGATGTACCCAACCAACAGCGGCTGGCCGAGCCGATGCGCGATCGCGCCACCGACCAGGCCGGCCACTACGATCAACACGAGATCAGCAGCGATACCCAACGGACCCGGCTAGGTAGGGCTCGATGACGTTTCAGCCGGCATTTGGTGCACGACGAAACCCGCGCAGAACCACAGCGAGCGTCAGAACC
>JBDHIC010000292.1:0-3293 GCA_039589035.1 Gemmatimonadota bacterium
ACGCGCGCGAAGCTTGAGAAGGCGCGCGATTTTTTTCGGCCCCTGACTTGGGTGGGAGACCCGACTGTGCCGACGATCAACCAACTGGTTCGTAATGGACGAAAGACGGTCAAGCGCACGACCACCGCGCCTGCGCTGGCAAATTGCCCCCAGCGGCGAGGCGTGTGTACGCGCGTTTATACGACCACGCCAAAGAAGCCGAACTCGGCGCTTCGCAAGGTGGCACGGGTCCGTCTCACGAATGGTTACGAGGTGACCGCGTATATCCCGGGTGAGGGACACAATCTCCAGGAGCACTCGATCGTGTTGATCCGCGGGGGACGAGTCAAGGACCTGCCCGGTGTTAGATACCATATCGTGCGCGGTACGTTGGATACTTCAGGCGTTGAAGATCGGAAACAGGGGCGCTCCAAGTATGGAGCCAAGCGGCGGAGCTAGATAATGAGCCGGCGAACGCGAGCAGAGCGGCGGGAGATTGTCGGAGATCCGAAATACGACGATTCGACGGCGGCGAAGTTCATCAACAATCTGATGATGGGCGGCAAGAAGAGCACCGCCGAGCAGATTTTCTACGGTGCGCTGGAACATGTAGAGGCCAAGACTGGGCAACCTGGGCTTCAGGTTTTCCGCCAGGCGTTGACCAACGCACGCCCACAACTCGAGGTCAAGTCGCGCCGAGTTGGCGGAGCTACGTACCAGGTCCCGACCGAGGTGCGGCCCGAGCGACAAACCGCGCTCGCCATGCGTTGGTTGATCGGGTTTGCTCGCCAGCGTGGTGAGAAAACGATGAGCGAACGGCTGGCTAACGAGCTCGTGGCAGCCTCGAAGAGTGACGGCGCGACCATCAGGCGCAAGGAAGAAGTGCATCGGATGGCGGAAGCCAACAAGGCGTTTGCTCATTATCGCTGGTAGTAAACCAGCGCTTTTTGTCAGGAAGGCGCTTACGGCCCGTTAACGGCCCGCTGGCGCGTGAAGAGAATCTATAGCCCCGCGTGGGAGGTTGGACATCCCGCGGCGGGTCCCAGAATAGACGAATTATAGGTCGGGGCCGGAGTAGACCGGCTTGGACAACTGTGTCTCTTGCGTAAAGCGGGAGCACGCGAGGAACGAATCGCATGGATCGAAAAACACCGCTCAAGAACCTGCGTAATATCGGCATCATGGCGCACATCGATGCCGGTAAGACGACGACCACCGAGCGCATCCTCTACTACACGGGACGGAGCCACAAGATTGGCGAGGTCCACGAGGGGACGGCGACGATGGATTGGATGGAGCAGGAGCAAGAGCGCTGCTGCCACGACTTGTTACTGGCGGGATCATCGCATCAACATCATCGATACGCCAGGTCACGTGGACTTCACCGTCGAGGTGGAGCGGAGCCTGCGCGTATTGGACGGGGCGATCGCACTGTTCTGTGCCGTCGGTGGGGTGGAGCCACAGTCGGAAACCGTCTGGCGGCAGGCGGACAAGTATGCCGTCCCGAGAATCGCTTTTGTAAATAAAATGGACCGCGTAGGCGCGGACTATATCGGCGCGATAGGCATGATGCGCGAACGACTCGGCGCCAAGGCACATCCGGTCCAGATACCGATGGGCGAAGGTGATCTGTTCACCGGGATAATCGATTTGATCGAACGGAAGGCACTCATCTGGGACGATGACTCGTTAGGAGCCACGTTCACCGTGCATGAGGTGCCCGACGCCTACACTGATCAAGTCGAGTCGCTGCGGCAGGAGCTGATCGAAGCCACTGTAGAGTACGATGACGAGTTAATCGAGAAGTACCTCGAAGGGCACGAGCTCAATGAGAGTGAGATCCGGCATGCCGTCAGGGCAGCCACCGTGAAGGTAGGGATCACGCCGGTGCTATGCGGGACGGCTTTTAAGAACAAGGGTGTCCAGCCGCTTCTCGACAGCGTCGTTGAGTATCTGCCTTCACCGCTCGACGTACCACCGGTCGAGGGACATCACCCGCACAAGGACGACCATGTAGAAAGACCGCCGGACGACAAAGGGCCTTTTGCCGCCTTGGCCTTCAAGATCGCTACCGACCCACACGTCGGGAAGCTCACCTTCGTTCGTGTGTACTCGGGCGTGCTCGAGAGCGGTTCGTACCGGATGCACGCCAATAAGCGTGAGGAACGCAAGGAGTTGTACACCGGTGATATCGCTGCCTTGGTGGGGCTCAAGAACACGCGCACGGGTGAGACACTGTGTGACGAGAGCCGACCGGTCGTGCTGGAAGCGATGACTTTTCCGGAGCCAGTTATCGATCT
Organism: Gemmatimonadota bacterium; assembly: GCA_039589035.1. GTDB lineage: Bacteria > Gemmatimonadota > Gemmatimonadetes > JACCXV01 > JAHWKZ01 > CAMYLR01. The sequence goes on from JBDHIC010000292.1 coordinate 2,280, forward strand.
GGCGATCGAACCTCGCACCAAGGCCGATCAGGAGAAGCTCTCGCTGGCACTCCAAAAACTCTCCGAGGAGGACCCCACGTTTCGGGTCCACACCGATGAGGAGACAGGCCAGACGATCATCTCCGGGATGGGGGAACTGCACCTCGAGATTATCGTCGATCGCTTGTTGCGGGAGTTCACGGTCGCAGCCAACATCGGCCAGCCTCAAGTCGCTTATCGCGAGACGATTCGCGAGTCGGTCGAGGTGGAGGGGAAGTTCATTCGCCAGTCCGGCGGTCGTGGCCAGTACGGTCACGTCAAATGCCGAATCGGTCCCAACGGGAAGGGTGGTGGGTTCACGTTCGACAATCAGATCGTCGGCGGCTCGATCCCGCGTGAGTACATCCCAGCAGTCGAGAATGGGGTCCGCGAGGCGATGGAGAACGGGATACTGGCCGGTTATCCGATGGTCGACGTCAAGGTCGAATTGATTGATGGCTCTTACCACGACGTTGACTCGAGTGAGATGGCGTTCAAGATCGCGGGTTCAATGGCTTTGAAGGACGGTGCGCGAAGGGCCAAGCCGGTGCTGCTGGAGCCCATTATGGACGTCGAGGTGGTTACACCCGAGGAGTACCTAGGTGACGTGATGGGGGATCTCTCTTCGCGACGTGGGAAGATCGGTGGAATCCACCCCCGACGTACGGCGCAGGTAATCGGTGCCAGCGTACCACTGGCGGAGATGTTCGGTTATGCGACATCGCTTCGTTCGATGTCGCAGGGACGCGCCGTGTACACGATGCAATTTAGTCATTACGAAGAAGTTCCGAAGCCAAAAGCAGAGGAGATTATTAATCGTGTTCAAGGAGCTTAGAGCGGGCACTTTGCCCGTAGACTTCAGCAACTCTCAGGAGAGCGCACGATGAGCAAGGCGAAGTTTGAGCGTACGAAGCCTCACGTGAACGTCGGTACGATCGGTCATGTGGACCACGGCAAGACGACGTTGACGGCGGCGATAACGGAGATACAGAACAA
>JBDHIC010000293.1:0-2557 GCA_039589035.1 Gemmatimonadota bacterium
GATCATCGCCCCGATCGCGATCGCGATTCCACCCAAGCTCATGATGTCGGCACCCAACCCCAGACCGCGCATGGTGATAAACGCCATCAAGATCCCAAGCGGAAGCGTGAGGATGGCGACAAGCGCGCTGCGGGCATGAAAAAGGAACACCAAACAGACCAATGCGACAACGATCGACTCCTCCAGAAGCTTCTCTTTCAAAGTGTCGATCGCCCTGTGGATGAGGTCGGAACGGTCGTATACGGGATGGATGACGACTCCCGGCGGGAGCCCCTTTTCGATCTCGGCGATCTTGTCCTTGACGCGCTCGATCGTCGTCAGCGCGTTCTCGCCGAAACGCATGACCACGATGCCGCCCACGACATCTCCGCGACCGTTGTAGTCCGCGACACCACGGCGCACCGCGGGGGCCGGTTGAACCGTCGCGATATCAGCGACCCGGATCGGTGTCCCGCTTAGCGTCGATCCCACGACGACGTTCTCGATGTCGTCGATGCCTTCGAGGTAGCCCAAACTTCGGACCATATACTCGCGCTCCGACAGCTCCATCATGGTGGCTCCGACGTCCTCGTTGGAAGCCCGGATGGCATCAATCACTGTCAGAACGGGCACGCCGTACCCGCGTAGCTTTAGCGGGTCGATCGTCACCTCGTACATCCGCTCGAACCCGCCCACCGAAGCGACCTCGCTGACACCCGGCACGGCCGTCAACTGGTATCGCAGGTACCAGTCTTGGAGGGACCGGAGATCCGCCAACGACTTCGTCCCCGTCGTGTCCTCGAGCACATACTGGAAAACCCACCCAAGACCAGTGGCGTCCGGCCCCAGCTGAAGCTCGGCGTCCGATGGCAACTTGCCGCGAATGGCGGAGAGGTATTCCAGGACGCGGCTCCGCGCCCAATAGAGGTCGACCCCATCCTCGAAGATTACGTACACGAACGAAACGCCGAAGAAAGAGTAGCCGCGCACTGTCTGGGCACCCGGTACCTTGAGCATCTCGGAGGCCACCGGGTAAGTAACCTGGTCTTCGACGATTTGAGGAGCTTGGCCGGGGTAATCCGTTTGGACGATGACCTGCACGTCCGACAGGTCGGGCAACGCCTCAAGCGGGATGCGCTGCATCACCACCACCCCGCCGACGAGGACCGCCGCGGCAAACACCAGCACGACGAACTTGTTCTCGACCGACCATTCGATCACGCGGGGCAGCATCTCTACTCCGCTCCCTTCTGCTCGATTCGGCATCGATCAAGAAGTTGGCTGACGACACCACTTGTTCGCCCTCTTCGACGCCGCGCAGGATCTCGATCTCGTTCCCGGACACGAGACCTGTCGTCACCTCTCGTGCCGAAAGGACGTCATCGGCACCGCGAACGAAGACGTACGCGTGTTCTCCGGTGGCGTGTACCGCGCTTCGTGGCACGACCAGCGCCTCTTCTCTCGCAGGGGACGCGAGGCCGATGTTCGCATACATGCCGGGCCTGAGCTTGAGGTCGGGGTTTGCGAGCTCGACGCGTATGCGACCGGTCCGCGCATCCAGCGACACGGTTGGGTAGACATAGGTGACAACGCCCGTGAATTCCTCGCCCGGGTACGCATCGATCACGACTCTGGCGGCCTGACCTTCTCGCACGAGCGAGAGGTCCTTCTCGAACACCTCACCTTCAATCCAAACCCGCTCGATCCGTTCGATCTGGTCGGCGGGGATGTCCCAGTACGCGAGTCGTCGTTGGGCTGCCGCCAGCAGATTCCTCGCTCGTTCTGCGGCTCGGCTGTCGGGCTCGGCAATCGTGTCGTCCACCAACCGGCGGGCGAGGATCAGCTCCTCCTGAGCCGACACGAGGAGCGGGCTGTAGAGGTCGAGCAGCGGCTGGCCACGGCGAACCGGCGCGCCGGTGAAATCGACGTGCAGCCGCTCGACCCACCCCTCGATCTTGGGGTTCACCTTCGTCAGTCGCGTCTCGTCATAGTTGACGGTAGCAACGGTGCGAACCGTCAGAACGAGCGGCTTCCTTTCGACGGTCGTGTACGCCACGCCGATGCGAGCGGCGCGGTCTGCGTCCAATTGGACCGGTGACAACTCGTCGCTCGCCGCACCCGTCATCGCGGCATGGTCATGACCTTCAGGCACGTTGCCCTTGTCTCCGTCGCTTCGACTGGCATACACGATGACAACGACCGTGGCGACGACAAGCAGGCCGATCGACAGCATCCATTGCTTCTTCCTGTTCATGGGACCTCCGCCAGCAGCGCTGGGGCCATCGGCAACTCGCGTCCTACGGTCATCTCCAACTCGGCGACGGCCGTACCATAACGGGCCAACAGCTGGTAGTACTCTTGTTCGAAACGGTTCTTAGTCGTCTGCGCGTCGACCAGCGTGAGAAAGTCGACATCCCCGATGCGATACAGAGAAAACGCCGACTCCACGTTGGCTTCGGCCTCGGGCAAGATCTCTTTGCGGTACAGATCGATGAGGGTCCGGCCCTGATCCAGATCCGCGAGGAGTTGCTCGATCCTCGCGTCTACCCACGCACGGGTCTCGTCCAACGTCGCCTCA
>JBDHIC010000294.1:0-2167 GCA_039589035.1 Gemmatimonadota bacterium
GGCGTTGTAGTGAGCGGGGATCTCCACGCCGACCTCGGCACACAGCGGCACGACTGAATCCATCCAGGTCTGCCTAAGCTCGTCGTTCGTCTTGCCTTTGAGCCGGTACTCGAGCTGGCCGGAGTGTCGCTTTAGCTCGTCTGGCAGGCCGAACCACTCGATTCCGGTCGGGAACATCCAGTCGACAGCACGCTGCAGCATCTCTTTGACTTCACCACCGGCCTTTGATAGCCGCCGCATCCACGACTCTCCGTGCCGGAGGTGGAAGTACTCCTCCTTGTCGACCTTGACCAGCGCTCGCTTGAGCGGACCGTACGAGGTGTTCTGGTGACTTGTCGACCTTGACCAGCGCTCGCTTGAGCGGACCGTACGAGGTGTTCTGGTGAACGTCTGAGAGCAGCACGATGCCAGCCCGATCAAACAGCCCGTTAGCGACCGCCATCTCGGCCCAGTTCTCGAGCGGCTGATCGAACCCGTAGGGGTTCTTGAACTCGTGGGGCTGGCGTCCGAATACCAGCTGCTCCTTGTCCTCACCCAGATCTTCGAGCAGTCGGTAGGCGATGTTTGCGTGGCCGAGCTCGTCCTGGATAACGGCGCTGACAGCGATCCGGCTGGAGATCGTCGGCGCATCTTTGGCGGCCATGTAGTATGCCGGTGCGCTCATCAGCTCGGTGTCACCCTGGACCAGCATCTGGGTCACGATCGCCTTGAGGTAACCGGGCGTCATGTCCGCCTTCGACTCCAGAATAAAGCCGTTCGCGATGCGCTCTTTTAGCTCGTCCTCGCGGCTCGTATCGATGGCGGTGGTCGGGTCAACCATGCATAAACCTCAGCGCTCTATTTGCCAGATTGAAGTTCGAACGCGAACCCACTTTGAGTCTGCCGCGTCAGGGTGTGGCTCGACTGATAGCTCGAGCGACGACTCGCCTTGTGTCGCACGTAGGGTGCGCGTCGTACCGGTCGAGTCCTCGCCCGCGATCTCCCAGCCGCTCTCGGGAAGCGACATACGATACCACTTCAGCACCACGTTTGGCCGGCGCGGTACGACGAGCGTGGCCTCGCTCAGTGTTCCCCCCGTCCCTGGAGTGGCGCTCGCTGCGATGATCGTACTCTCCGGGATGACCGGGAAGTCGGCCGAGAACTCCGCCGGCAAGTCGACCGGAGTCGGCGCCAGAGTCTCAACGACGGCCTCCGCGGGCTGGCCCGGTGCTACTTCGGCGATCTGCTCCTGCGGTGTCGGGTTGTCGGGCGCCTTGCCGCACGCGACCGACGGAGTCAACGTCATTAGCACCGTGAGGATCGTCCGAGCGGGATGCAACATCGCGTCTCCGAGGAGTGCGAAGAGTGAATGAGAAATCGAACGCAGAGCGTACGGACGTGGAGAGCGTTCAGCCAAGTGCTGGACGATCGGGCATTCCACCCTCCCGGCAGAGCGGTTTCTTGCGCGGCTCGAGGCACACTCAATCGAACAGATCGCCGACGTCAGGCGGTACCCGGCTTCGCGTCGCCACCCACAGTTTAATCGCGAGACACTGGCCACGTTTCTCGATGCCCGCGGAAAGAAGTACCGCTGGTTCGAGGACCTCGGCGGCCGGCGTGGAGGTGTGCCAGCCAAAGAGTCGCTCAACCGAGGTCTCGCCAACGACGGCTTTCGTCACTACGCCGATTACATGCTGACCCCGGAGTTCGAAACCGCGTTCGCCGCGCTGGTGGCCTGGCTATCCGAGGGACGAACCGCGCTGTTGTGCGCTGAGGTGCTATGGTGGCGCTGTCATCGCAGGTTGCTGAGCGATCGGCTGGTCGCGGCAGGCGGTGAGGTCGAGCACATCATGGACGACGAAAAGGTGCAATCACACCCGCTCTGGGACCTCGCTACACCGGCCGGATCGGGCCTCATCTATCCGCCCGATCAAGGCGAGCTCGGCCTGTAAGACACCGATTATTCGCCGAACAAGATCGAGAACCCCGCCGAAATCTCCCAGTTGTTTTCCGGATCGGTGTCGCCGTTGAGCGACTCGAACCAGATGATATTGTCGCGCACGTCGACGCGGATCGCCCACGACGGGTTATCCATCCGGTTGAACCACTTGAGCCCCATCGCCAGCGGTAACAGGAAGTCGGTCCGCAAATCGTCGATCTCATCGGGTGCGTCGTCGATGCGCGTCGA